>CAZWTY010000132.1:0-7477 GCA_964637565.1 uncultured Desulforapulum sp. | reverse complement strand
TGTTTATTACAATTATGTCCCTTGCTGAACTCCCGACTTTTTACATGGGCATCGACGTTGGGCGTTCGACGTTCATCTTTTCCCATTCCCCATTCCCTTTCCTTATCCCCCCAAAATAATCCGAACCGCTTCAAACGCCGCTTTCAGCCCGTAGATTCCCGTCACGTAGGATATGCTGCCCAACACCGGCGGGGTCCGTTTTCCGTCATGAACTATCTGGTGCTCTTCGGCTTTCTTGACCGCTACTTCCGTTGAAAAAACACAGCGGACACCCTCGTAGATATCCTGTCGGTGGAGCCTTCGGCGCACAAACCGGGCCAGGGGGCAGGTGTGGGTTTCGGAAAGATCGGCGGTGGTGATGGCGTTAGCGTCCATGCGCCCGGCCGCGCCCATGCTGGCGACCACGGGAATCCCGTGGCGGTGGCCGTTGGCGATGAGGTGGACTTTGGCCGACAGACTGTCGATGGCGTCGATCAGCACATCCACCCGCCCTTCTATGATCAGGGGGTTGGAATGCTCGTCGATGTAGGTGTCGAACACCGTCACGTCGCATTGAGGGTTGATGTCTTTCACCCTTCGTGCTGCCACGTCCGTTTTTTTCAGGCCCACGGTGGAATGCAGGGCGAAAAGCTGGCGGTTGACGTTGGATACGCTTACGGTGTCGTAATCCACCAACCGAAGGTGACCGATTCCGGCCCGGGCCAGGGCTTCCACCGCGTAGGACCCCACGGCGCCCAGACCGCACACCGTCACATGGGCGTTTTTCAGTTTTTCCGCCCCCGCCTCTCCCAGAAGGAGGACGGTCCGGTTGAGTTCGGTCATGGGGTTTTCCTTCCGTTCCAGCGGCAGGCAGAGAAAAGCCGAACCGCGTTTTCATGGGTGTATGCAGCCACGTCGTCCACGCTTTCCCCACGCAAAAAAGCCACGCTTTCAAGCACGGACCGCACAAAGGCGGGTTCGTTCAGATCGGCATCGATGCCCGTGGGCAGGATATCCGGACTGTCGGTTTCAAGGACCAGCCGGTCCCGGGACACGGCCTGGACCGCTTTTTGAACTTTCTTGTTGTCCGGCCGGGTCACCGATCCGGAAAAGGAGATGTACGCCCCGAGTTTTTCAAATTCCCGGACCATTTCCGCCGAACCGGACCAGCTGTGGACCACTCCGCCGTAAGGGAGCCCGCCCATGGACTTGAGAATCTCCATCATCCGGCCCCAGGCGCTCCGGCAGTGGAGGTTCACCGGGAGTCTCAGGTCCCTTGCGATTTCAAGATGCCGGATCAAAACCTGCTCCTGGTCGTCGTCGTTCCGTGGCCGGACCATCCGGTCCAGGCCAATTTCTCCCACGGCGGCCCCGCTTTTTTCAAGCAGACGGGTCAGGGTGTCTGCCCAGCGGGGACTTCGGTTTTCAATAAACCAGGGATGGATGCCCAGGGCCGGAACCAGAGCTTCGTGGGTTTCGGCCATGGCCAGGACCTGATCCCAGTCCCCCTCGTGAAGCCCGCAGATCACGATGCCGCAAACCCCTTCCGCCACGGCCCGCCGCACCACCTGTTGCCAGATACCGGCCATGCGTTCGTCCTGAATATGGGTGTGTACGTCGTAGAGTTTCATGGTTTCTTAGATAAAGGCCCAAGTTGTTCTCCACCGCTCAACCTTTTAATCGTTGAACTCCCAAGAATCGAGGTCATCTGCTCAATGGCCATTTTATTAAGCGTAACCAGTCTTCTGTCTTGTTGAACACCCTGTTTGATCAGTTCCGCATTCATACTTTCAAGATTAGCAAGCACTATAAGTTGATGAATGGTCGCTTCATCCCTCATATTGCCTTTGGCTTCGGGTTTTCTCTCTTTCCACTCTTTTGCCGTTTTTCCAAAAAGTGCCACATTCAGCATGTCAGCTTCATTGGCGTACGTCAGCGATTGTTGTTTTTTTGATACAAGGTGGGGGATAAGATTTTCTTTAATTGCATCCGTATGAATTTTATAATTGATTTTCGAGATAGCCCGGTTCACGTTCCATTCGAGGGAAATTCTGCTGTTTTCATCGGATTTCAGCCGTTGATAATCTTTGATAATGTAGAGTTTAAACTCGGCAGACACCCAGGAAGCAAATTCAAAAGCAATATCCTTGTGGGCAAAAGTCCCCCCATATCGTCCTGATTTGGAAATAATGCCAATGGCGTTTGTGGTGGAAATCCACTTTTGGGGGTTGAGAACAAAGGCATTCGCTCCCGCTTCATTTTTAAACTGGTCGAATTCGACCAGTTTAAAACCAGGATTGTTCAACTGTTCCCATAGACCAAGAAATTCGATGGTACTGCGAGTCCGCATCCAGTTTTTGACCACATCGGCGGGGAATTCTGAATTCTTGTAACGGGCAATGTCCGTCAAAGATATATAATCGTCTTCATTCCCTTTTGAAAGAACCGTTATTTCTGTTCCGTTTGCATGGATTGTCGCCTTCATGGCTTTATCTCCTTGAACCCATCTTTGTGTGGTTCCAGATGATCCACCAAATTTAAAATGTGTATGTATAACAATAAAAAAAAAGCCCGCTGCAAAGGCAACGGGCTTTATCTTATCCGAACTGACAACGGAAAATCAAAATCAATTATTTATCGTCTTTCACTTCTTCGAAATCCGCGTCCACCACGTCGTCATCGGCGCTTTTTGCGGATGCGCCGGCACCACCGGCTGCCGCGCCTTCGGCGCCGCCTGCGGCCTGACCGTCCTGGGCCGCTTTCTGGTAGGCGGCTTCAGCCACTTTGTGGGAGGCTTCGGTGAGTTCCTGGGTCAGACGCTTGATCTCTTCCACGTCGGTGGATTCCATGGCTTTTTTCAACGCGGCGATGGCGTTTTCCACCTTGGACTTGGTTTCGGCGTCAACGGCCGCGCCCACGTCTTTCAGGGATTTCTCGGTCTGATAGATCAGGGAGTCCGCCGTGTTTTTCGCGTCCACCAGGGCGCGTTGTTTCTTGTCCTCTTCGGCGTGGAGTTCGGCGTCTTTCACCATGCGCTGGATTTCTTCCTCGGTGAGGCCGCTGTCGCTGGTGATCCGGATGCTCTGCTCCTTGTTCGTGGCCTTGTCCTTGGCGGACACGTGAACGATGCCGTTGGAGTCGATGTCGAAGGTCACCTCGATCTGGGGAATGCCACGAGGCGCGGGAGGAATGTCCGTAAGGTCGAAACGGCCCAGGGTCTTGTTGCCGGAGGCCATTTCCCGTTCACCCTGGAGCACGTGGATGGACACCGCAGGCTGGTTGTCCGCCGCCGTGGAGAAGATCTGGCTTTTCCGGGTGGGGATGGTGGTGTTCTTTTCGATGAGCTTGGTCATCACGCCGCCCAGGGTTTCAATACCCAGGGAAAGAGGCGTTACGTCGAGAAGCAGCACGTCGTTCACGTCGCCTTTCAGAACACCGCCCTGGATGGCCGCGCCCAAGGCAACGACTTCGTCAGGGTTCACGCCTTTGTGGGGCTCTTTGCCGAAAATCTTGCGGACCCGGTCCTGAACAGCGGGCATACGGGTCATGCCGCCCACGAGAATCACCTCGTCGATCTGGGTGGCGCTGAGGTTGGCGTCTTTGAGGGCCGTGACACAGGGTGCGGTGAGTTTGTCCAGCAGGTCTTCCACCAGGGATTCGAGTTTCGCCCGGGAGAGTTTGATGTTCAGGTGTTTGGGACCGCTGGCGTCAGCGGTGATGAACGGAAGGTTGATGTCCGTTTCAAGGGCTGTGGAAAGCTCCATCTTGGCTTTTTCCGCGCCTTCCTTGAGACGCTGGAGGGCCATCTTGTCGTTCCGGAGGTCGATGCCCTGGTCTTTCTTGAACTCTGCCGCCAAAAAGTCGATAATCCGGTTGTCGAAGTCTTCGCCGCCCAGATGGGTGTCGCCGTTGGTGGATTTCACTTCGAACACGCCTTCGCCGATTTCGAGTACAGACACGTCGAAAGTTCCGCCGCCCAGGTCGAACACGGCGATTTTCTCTTCTTTTTTCTTGTCCAGGCCGTAGGCCAGGGAGGCGGCCGTGGGTTCGTTGATGATGCGAAGAACGTTAAGGCCCGCGATCTTGCCGGCATCCTTGGTGGCCTGGCGCTGGCTGTCGTTGAAGTAGGCGGGAACGGTGATGACCGCGTCGGTCACTTCTTCGCCCAGGTAGGCTTCGGCTGTTTTCTTGATGTTGGCCAGAATGAACGAGGAGATTTCCGCCGGGCTGTGGGCCTTGTCACGGATCACGACGCGCACGTCCCCGTTGTCGGCTTTCTGGATTTTATAAGGAAGGATCTTGATGTCATTCTGGACTTCTTTTGAATCGAACTTCCGGCCGATGAGTCTCTTGACGCCGAAAACGGTGTTTTCAGGATTGGTGATGGCCTGACGCTTGGCGATCTGGCCCACAAGGCGCTCTCCGCTTTCGGAAATGGCCACGATGGACGGGGTCGTCCGTCCGCCTTCCTGGTTGGTGATAACCTTGGCATCTCCGCTTTCCATAATCGCGACACATGAGTTGGTCGTGCCCAGATCGATTCCGATTACCTTGCCCATTTTCTTCCTCCCTGCCTGTTCAACGGTCGAGACAGGCTTTGATGTTCATTATTTAAATGATCCAATGTGGTTAAATATCCATGTGTTCTTTATACCATCCCGGTTGCCCGGTCATTCCGGGTCAGCCGGCGTATCGCTGCTTTTCGGAGCGGCCTTGGACACGATGACCATGGCCGGCCGGATCAGCCGGTCGTGGAGAAGATAGCCTTTCTGCATCTCCTTGAGCACGGTGTTTTCCGGGTGCTCCGCCGTTTCCTGCTGCATCACGGCCTGGTGGAAATTGGGATCGAAGGGTTTGCCCTCGGACTCCAGGGATTTGAGGTTGAACTGTTCGAAGACCTTGTAGATTCCACTCAGGGTCATCTTCACCCCTTCCACGATGGCCTTTTCCTTTGAAGGATCCGCTCCGGCGGACTCCACGGCCCGCTCGAGATTGTCCACCACGGGCAGCAGGGCCTTGATCAGGGATTCGTTGGCGAATTTCCTGAAATCCTCGGATTCTCGCTGCATCCGTTTTTTATGATTCTCATGCTCGGCGGCGGCCCGGAGCATTTTCTCGTAAGATTCTTTGGCCGCGTTTTCCGCCGATTTCAGCTTTTCTTCGAGAACCCTGACCGGGTCCTCTTCACCTGCCACTTGATCGGTAACGTCTTTCTCGTTTCCTGCAACCTGCTCAGCCGCAACCTGCTCCGTGTCTTTCACCGCTTCAGCGGTTGCCGCGGCGGCCGCCTTTTCATGTTTCCTTGCCAATGCCAACTCCTGACGGTCTTCCAAATAAACGCTACGTGAATATAGACGGTTTTTCTACATAAAAAACTATCTGTAATTACATGGGAATCATTGCATCGGGCTCGTGTGCAATGGGATTTGGAAAGAAAAATAATACCGTTTGATACGATGTCAAGGAAGGGCTGCGGGAAAACAAAAAAAACCTGGCTGCGCTTGCCTCCCGGGATCGATCCACGACACAGACAGCTTCCCTTAGTGCTGCTTCCTTCCGGACCTGACACGGTTCGAGATTGTCTGTTGCGCGGCGGCCGGAAAACAAAACACAGCCAGGCGAACACGTTATAATCTCCACGCCCTTTTTTTTCAAGGGAAAAGTCCGGCCTCCTTTGGACAATCGTGCGAAGATCCGGCCCCAAAGGGTTCCGGCAAAAAAACGTTGACAGATCCTGAATCAGATTATATCGTTGAATCAAATTCAATTCATGAAGTCCGTTTAGACCATTTTTTGAAAGGGCCAGCCGCCATGGATGTCATCGAAAGCCGTGTGGACACGTCGTCTGACGAGTACAAAAAAAATTACAGCGCCATGGAGACCCTGGTCTTGGAACTCCGGGAAGAGCTGCGGATCGCCCGGGAGGACCGGTCGGAAAAGGCCCTGAAACGCCATGAAGAATCGGGCAAAATGCCGGCCGGCAAAAAACTGGAACTGCTCCTTGACCGGAACACCCCCTTTCTTGAACTGGCCCCCCTGGCCGCCCGGGGCATGTACGACGGCAAGGTCCACGGGGCCGGGATTCTGGCAGGCATCGGCCGGGTGGAGGGAAAAGAGGTTCTGATCAACATCAACGACGCCACCATCAAAGGCGGTTCCGTGTACCCCATGGGCGTGAAAAAAGCCCTCCGGCTCCAGCAGATAGCCATGGAAAACCGCCTGCCCGGCATCGGGCTGGTGGATTCGGCCGGAGCATACCTCCCCATGCAGTCGGAGATCTTCCCCGACATCGACGACGGGGGCCGGGTGTTCTACAACCAGGCCATGATGTCCAAAATGGGCATCGCCCAGATCACGGCGGTAATGGGCCTCTGCACCGCCGGAGGGGCCTACGGCGTGGCCATGAGCGACGAGATCGTCCATGTGAAGGGCCACGGGGCGATTTTCCTTGGAGGACCTCCCCTGGTGAAAGCCGCCACCGGCGAGGAAGTTTCGGCCGACGAGCTGGGAGGTGCCTTTGTCCACACCAGCGAATCCGGGGTGTCTGACTACATGGCCGAAGACGACGCCGACGCCATACGGATCATCCGGAACATCGTGAAAAACCTGCCACCCACGGCCCGACACCCCCTTCCCATGCAGCCGCCCGAACCGCCCTTGTACGACCCGAAGGAGATTTACGGCATCGTGAGCCGTGACCTGGCCGTGCCCTACGACTGCCGGGAGATCATCGCCCGGATAGTGGACGGCAGCCGTTTCCTGGAGTTCAAGGAACATTACGGCAGCACCCTGGTCACGGGCTGGGGCCACATTCACGGTTACCCCGTGGGGATTCTCGGCAACAACGGCATTTTGTTTTCCGAAAGCGCCCTCAAGGCCACCCAGTTCATCCAGCTATGCGACAAACGGAAAATCCCCTTGGTTTTCTTGCAGAACATCAACGGGTTCATCATCGGCAAAGCATACGAACGGGGCGGCATCACGAAAAACGGCCACAAGATGGTGAACGCCGTGGCCACGGCCCGGGTGCCCAAGTTCACCGTGATCGTGGGCGCGTCCTTTGGCGCGGGCAACTACGCCATGTGCGGCAGGGCCTACGGCCCCCGTTTCCTGTGGATGTGGCCCAACGCGGAAATCGGGGTCATGGGCGGCCCCCAGGCGGCCGATGTGCTGATCAGCATCACCAACGACCAGAACGCCCGGCTCGGCAAGCCGCCGCTGACAAAAGACGAGGTGGCGTTCCTGAAAGACCCCATCATCCAGGCCGCGCGAAAGGAAGGCAACGCCTACTACAGCACCGCCAACCTCTGGGACGACGGCATCATCGACCCCGCAAAGACGCGGGATGTCCTGGGACTGGCCATTTCGGCGTCGCTGAACGCCCCGATCCGGGACGAAGATTACGGGTTCGGGGTATTTCGGATGTAGATTAAAGATGAACATCGAACATCCAACATCGATGCCCATGTAAAAAGTCGGGAGTTCAGCAAGGGACATA
>CAZWTY010000131.1:0-7523 GCA_964637565.1 uncultured Desulforapulum sp. | reverse complement strand
TCTCCCTTGTTTGTGCAAACACGTTTTTAAAGGTATTTTATTGCCGCATTAATATCTTTCCGACCACGGACGCATTCAATGGCGACCCCATTTCATATAATATAGTATCGCCTTGCCGTTCGTTTTCGTTCCATAGGACTTCAAACGCTGAACGAGCTTTTCAAGACTTCATTTCACATTCATTGATGACGGAGCTTTGACGATGACACAGACATCCTGGACCAAACCTTCCCTTCTTGAAACTTCGGGCAGTTACTGGAAGACCTGCACCCTGCACACCGGGGTGAAACTTGAGATTTTCACGGTGATCGGGCATGAGCCCCAGAGCCTTGAAACGGTGGCGAAAAAAATCGGGGGAGATCCCTGGGGCGTTGAAAATCTTTTGAACGCCCTGTGCGCCATGGATCTTCTCACGAAAAAAGACGGTCTTTACGCCAATACGGATTTTTCCATGAAATTCCTGGTGAAGGGCTCGCCGGACTACACGGGGTTCATCATCATGCACCATCACCATCTGGTGGATTCGTGGAACAGGATGGATGAATCGGTGCTGAGCGGCAAACCCTGCCGGAAACGCGCCGTGACCGCTTCGGAAACGGAACGGGAAAGCTTTCTCATGGGCATGTTCAACCTGGCCATGGGTCTGGCCCCCCATTATGCCAAAGAAATCGATCTTTCGGGAAAGACACGGTTTCTTGATTTCGGTGGCGGCCCGGGCACCTACGCCATTCATTTCTGTCAGGCCAACCCGGGCATGACCGGAACCGTGTTCGATCTTCCCACCACCCGGGTGTTTGCGGAAAAAACCATCGCACGGTTCGGCATGGAGAGCCGTATCGACTTCAAGGAAGGCAGTTACGTGGACGACGCGGTGGGCCTTGAAAAAGAATACGATGTGGCCTGGATTTCCCACAACCTCCACGGAGAAGGTCCGGACGATGCGGAGAAAGTCGTGGCCCACGCGGTGTCGGCCCTGAAGCCGGGAGGTCTGGTGTTCATCCACGAGTTCATCCTGAACAATGACAAAACAGGCCCCTTGTTCCCTGCCCTCTTCTCCATCAACATGCTTCTGGGAACAGCCCATGGCCGGGCCTACTCGGAACGGGAGCTTTTCGCCTTCCTTGAAAAAAACGGGGTGGAAAACGTGAGACGGCTGGATGTGAAGGCGGCAGTGACCACGGGTATCGTCTGCGGGACGGTCAAAAATTGATTTGATAAAATGTTCCGGAAAAGATAAAAGGAACCATGGCCAGTCCTCAGGCCCAGCCCCCTTATTTTTACGGAGAACGCCCATGAAAAGAAGCCTTTACCCTATTCTTGCGGTCCTTTCACTCTTTGTTATCGCAGGGTGCAGCGACAGTTCCAAATCACCCTGTGAAACCCCGACGGTCTCCGAATGCCTGGACAGCGGCTACTGTGAGGACTGCGTGGAAGAAGGTGCGGATATCGAAGCCATCTGCGGAAAGGTTCTCCAAAGCAACTACAACAAAAGCAAACGGGAACTGTCCCTGGTTCCGGAACTTTCCGGTTCCGAGGAAACCTTGCGGGAAAGATACGATGTGGCCTATTCGAACCAGCCCTATCTTTATGTTCCCCGGGCCGTTGTTCCCGAGACGTATTTCCTGAGAAACACCAAACTGGAGCTTCTCAACATCAACGACAACCTCCTGGCCGCAGTCACACTCCACCCTCTCCTGCCTGACCTGAATTTCAACCCCGTGGCCCCGCTTCTGGGGCAATCGATTTCAAAGGCGGTGGCCAATCCCATTCAGATCACGCCTCCCATTCGCCTGGATCAGCCCAACTACATGTTCGAGGGGCTTTCCTACACCCGTGACATCATGGAAGACTATCTGGACAGCCTTTACACGGGCAAGGTGGGAGCCTGGAACGCCAATGGAAACAGGGTCGAATCCTGCGAGGAATACACCTACGAAAAATTCTATGATTTTTCCCTGTTCAAGGATTTCATGTCGCTTCACGCCGATGACCACCTGAGGGTTGTGGAGTATGCTTTCAGGGGATCGAATGTGGACCAGAACGGGATCTCCATCGATGTCAACAACCTTCCCGCAGGGTCGGTGGGTTCCAAATTCATGTCAACCTTCGGGCTGGCTGGCGCACCCAAACCCCTGAGCGACGTGATTCAGAGAAAAGGCGGCGAACCTCGTTCCATTTTCGAGGAAATGGCCATCGGCTACTATTTCAACCCCAAATACGGCACGTCGTCCTTTTACAAAACCTCGTCTCCTGACGTGGACGTGGAAGTCTACTGGGACCATGTGTTTTCCCAGAATCAGATCAGGATACTCTGCGGCTATCCCTCTCCGGAATGCATCGAGACGCCTGACCCCAATTTCATGCCGAAAAACTTTTTCGTGGAGGTTCTGGGCAGCATCAACAAGAGCAACCAGGACAGGCGGCTGGGCATCGTTTTGTCCCATACGGATCTTGTGAGCCTCATGGACACGGACATGCTGGGTTATGCGAAAGAGTGTTACGACAACACGTTCAAATACCATTTCCTGATGTACAAGGCGGCCAAACGCCTCTACCCCAACAGCAACACGCTGAAACGAAAACTCCTGGAATACAGGTTGCTTCGAAAACACCTGATCCAGCTCATGGCGGAACGGGCCCGATACGAACAGTACAACTTCGCGCTTCAGGGCACCTTCTCACAGCGTGTCCTTAGAAATTCGGAAACATTGCCTCCTTCCGAAAAAAGTTACGCCAAGATGAAACTTGACGATGGTGCGGGGAATATTATAGCGGTAAAATCCGCGAACAAGGCCAAATCCTTTGAGTTGGTGTTCATCGACGATGACCTTGTCGACGACATTGTGAATCCTGTGTCAAGACTCATGGCCATCGACGATCAGATCCAGGCCCTTCTCCTTGAAGCCAAAACCAAAGGCTGTTTCGATATCGCCATCTGGGACGTGACCCAGCACAACTACCCCACGGTAAACAACGATGGCGAGACCATGGACCTTCAATTCAACAAGGCTCTGTCTGACTGGACGCCGGAAATGTTCACCACGGCGGCCGTGGATCTGATCCCCGATTCGTATTACGAAAATGTTTATGCGGACTGCATGCGGGTGACCGGCGGGGATTTCGACGATATGAACGTGGACAGTTACCAGTTCGATTTCCCAGGACAGTGCGCGGACAACCAGCTTTTTGCCATCTGGAGCCCCAACCAGACCAGGAATTACACCACGGACACCGTGACGTTCCACAAGTTCGAAAGCCTGATGAAGAAATACCCCGAAGCCCTGCTGGACTGCGACAGCATCATCCAGGGACAGACAAAGAAAGCCCTTTCCGAAGCCGACATGAACTACTACGATCCGGCCACCGGCAAGGTGATGATGAGCAAGTCTCGTTCTTATTACGACAGCGTCGGCGGTGAGTACGCAGGTCTTAACTTCGGCTACGCCCTGGGCTGGCTTTATGAAGGATACGACGACATCGCGGCCATTGAAACCCAGAATCCCACGGGAGCGGACCTGAATCTGGTCTGTGAGAAAACGGGCTTTTTCGCTTTCGGCAACTATTTTGCCGGAGGTTCGTTCCTGGGCCGTGACTTCACCCTCTGTTCGGCCGGGTCTTACGCCAGCAACAAAACTTCAGGCGTTCGCCCTGTGCCCCCCACCCTTTCAAGGGTTGAAAACGAGAACAGGATCAACAGCGAAATCCAGGAAGTGGCCACCGCTTCGGGTGTGAACACCACCTATTTCATGTTCGTCAAGAACGAGAAGATGACCTTCAACTACGACAACGGAAATTTCACCCAGACCCCGGTGAAAACGATTCACAGCCAGCCTTTTTCAGGGGACACCCTGGCTTACCAGAGTCCGGTTCCCGAAGCCCAGATGATCAGCGTGAACGTCCAGAAATCCGTACCTGTCTGCGGCATCATCTCCATCACGATAAGGGGTGCTGTAACCGGCGACATCGATGCGTCAACCCTTGTCAACACAGACAAAAAAGTCATGTACGGCGGCGTGGACAGTTGCAAGGCGATGAACTACAGTTTCACACCCCGCATGGATTTCGACGCCTTTGCCCAGGCCAGCGTGACCGCCGGTCTCTCCGGAGTGGCCAGCGTCAGCGCCGGGGTTGAAACGGGCCTCAAGTTCGTCGGCGTCCGGTTTCCCTACAACGCTCAGCTCAGCGTGACACAGAAAAACGGTATCCCTCAGGACAGGCTGTTCAACTACGACGTCAATGTAAACGCCTTCAACAACCTGGACCAGGAGCTGACCCTTCTTTCCGGCTTCTTCGGGGCTTTTGTGAAAATCGAATACGTGATCGGTTCGGACACCTACCGGCAGACCCTGTTCTCATGGGACGGAATCCGGTTCGGAGGCAATGTGGATCGTGTGGGGCACCTGGGCGAAGACGGCATCACGCCGCTTTCCGTTCCGGTCAGGGCGCTCTACGGTTTGTCCAAGAACAGGTACAAGTAAGCCGGCGGCTCACGGATAACTTTTGGCCAGCTCCTTTTCGATAAGATCTTTGAACGCCTCGTACTTGAGGTAACCGGGACTGATCTGGCCGTTGATGATGAAGGTCGGGGTTGAACTGACCCCGGCTTCTCGCCCTTCCCTCTTGTCTTTTTCAACCAGAGCCTGGTAACGGCCCGTATCGACGCATTCACCAAAGGAACGGGCATCGAGACCCAGCATGTCGCCGAATTTTTTCATGGCTGCGGCGTCGACGTTCTTTTTGGACTGGAAGAGCATGTCCTGAAATTCCCAGAATTTTCCCTGCTCATCGGCGCAATGGGCGGCCTGGGCCATGAATCTGGCGTTCCGATGGCGGTCAAGGGGATAGTTCTTGTAGATCCACCTCACCCGTCCGGTGTATTCTTCCCTGATTCTCTTGACCATCTCGTGGGCTTTCTTACATGCCGGACACTGGTAGTCCGAGTATTCCACCACGGTGACCGGCGCGTCGGCAGGTCCAAGGGCCGGGCTGTCTCCCTCGCTGACGGAGGTTATGGGAAGCGGCGGGGCTGTCAGAAACACGGAAACGGGGTATTTTTCCCTCAGAGGCTGGGTGTAGGCATCGACCCGTTCAGCGGTTTTCCTGTCCATAAGATACCTGCGAATCCGGCCCTTGAGTTCATCAGGCGTACCACGCCATTCGCGGAACTCATCGGCTTTTGTTTTGTAGTACGCCTCCACCTCTTCGGCGCTCACATCGATTCCCTCGACCATGATTTTGTACGTCATGATTTCAGGCGACAGACCTTTTTCAAGGGCGTCCAGTTCGATGAGCCGGGCGTTGACAAGAAAATCGAGCCGCTCTTTCTTGAGCATGTAAATCTGGGAGTTGAGCTTGTAGATCCTTGTGGACAGAGGCCCCTCCAGTTCACGCTGGGAAATGGACGTTCCACCCACCGTGGCCACAACCGATGGTTCGGGCGCCCTGGTCACAGGAGGACCGTTTCTGACTTTTCTGGTCAGCAGAAGGTGATCGGATACGAGAAAAAAGAGAAATGTCAGGGCCAGAGCCTGCCAGACCCTTGGCTGATCAAAGGTGAGGAGAATCAGAAATGTTATTACGCAGAGATTCACCAGGCAGAAAAAACAGACGAGTTTCATCTCCACCATGGCGCTGATCAGGGTCATTTCAAAACCGGCACCGGCCACAATGGCGACAAACAGGTTCTGTCTTGAAAAATAAGCCACCAGGGCAAGGATGATGTAGTAGAGAATCCCCCAGAGAGCCACCGGGACGTTGAGCAGAGTGACATGCTCTGTTTCCCGGCACCCGGAACCCATGAAAGAACACAGGGAAGATACCCACCCCACGCGGTTTTCAACGGAAGCCAGAAGTGATGCTGTAAAGCCGATGGCGATAAGCAGCCAGATCAGTTTTTCCCGTGTTCTGTCTGAAAACATGATACCCAACCTCTCATGTGAAAAGTAAATATTCTAAATTGCGACCTTTTTTTGACCTGGAAACAGCCGGATTGAAAATAGCGGATCACTCACGGGTCAGGCAGTACATGACCCGGTCAAAGTATCCGGTCCCTACGAATTTCTGATAGCTTGTGGCCATGTAGCCTTCGGATCTCCGGTGCTTGAACTCTTCATCCTGGAACCTTGCAAAGGCGTCGAGCCCTTCTTTCTTGTACGAATAGGCCAGATCGAACATGCCAGGATTCATGGTATGGAAACCGGAAAGGGTCACGGGCTGGAACACGTAGCCCATGGCGGTCAGCTCAGCCTGGAATTTCTGGATCGTCGAGATGTCGAAACTGGTTTTCCAGTTAAACAGGGGTGAACAGTTGTAGGACATCATCTTGTCGGGAAATTGTTTCCGGATGCCTTCGGCAAAAGCCCTGGCCTGGTCAAGATCGGGGCTGGAGGTCTCAAGCCAGATCATGTCCGCGTATGGCGCGAAAGCAAGGCCCCGTTCGATGGCCGCCTGGATTCCCCCGCTGTAGCGGTAGTAACCCTCGGGTGCCCTGGGTTCATCGGAAAGGATATAGGGCCGGTCCCTTTCGTCGATATCGCTTGTCACAAAGCGGGCTTCCTCGGCGTCCGTCCGGGCGATGAGCAGGGTGGGTACGCCACAGACATCCGCCGCGAGGCGGGCCGCGATGAGTTTCGTGATGAACTCCCGTATGGGAACAAGCACCGTGCCTCCCAGTTGACCGCATTTCTTGGCCGACGAAAGCTGGTCTTCGAAATGGACTCCGGCGGCTCCGGCCTCGATCATTTCCTTCATGATTTCAAAGGTATGGATAGGGCCGCCAAATCCATCCTCGCCATCGGCCACAATGGGAGCGAACCAGTAGGGTCCGCGTCTTCGGCAATCGAGAACCTGGATCTGGTCCGCCTTCCGGAGAGCCCGGTTGATCTGCCGCACCACGGCAGGCACGCTGTTGGACGGGTAAAGGGCCTGATCGGCGTACATGTCCCCGGTCAGGTTGTTGTCGGCAGCCACCTGCCACCCGCTGAGATAGATGACCTTGAGCCCGGCCTCCACCTGCTGGATCGCCTGATTTCCTGTCAGCGCCCCGATGGCCGGAAGATTTTTCTCGGTCCTCAGAAGTTTCCACAACCTGACGGCGCCCGCGTTCGCCAGCGTGTGTTCCACGTTAAGGGTTCCCCTGAGATTCAGGACTTCCGACGCCCTGTAGGGCCGGGTCACGTTCTTCCAACGGGGGTCTTTTTCCCATTGCTGTTCCAGCTCTTCAATGTCTGAGTCTTCGATACGATGGCGCGAGAGCCGGGCTTCAAGCTCCATGGCTTTTTCTTCAATGGTCTGCATGACAAATTCCTTTACTGTAAAAAAAATGAAACAATGTGCCGGATATTACAAGACGGCCCATGAACTGTCAATGCAGGATGGTTTACCGAACAGGGCTATCGCATGTAAAATTGGCAAGGATCTGAACTATCGGCCGTACGTCTTCGAAGGGGGGGGCGAACACCTGCCCCTTCGGGTCTGCGGAGTTACCCCGGGTTCCCGCCATTGTCATTCCGGGCGGCGCTGTT
>CAZWTY010000130.1:0-7743 GCA_964637565.1 uncultured Desulforapulum sp. | reverse complement strand
AGACCGCGGCCGCTTGTGATGCGTGTGTCCACTATTGACAGGACAGGTCAAATAATGACATCCTGAAATTAATGAACAAAAAGACCACGATCGATGACGCGCAAAAAACCATTGAACAGTTTGCCCAAAGCGATATCCGAACCGCCGGTTTTTTCATTGTGGGGTACCCTGGTGAAACATACGAAACCATCGAAAACACATTTGAATGGGCCCTTTCCCTGCCGCTTGATGAAGTCTCTTTTACCATTCCCTACCCGCTTCCGGGAACACGGTTGTATGATCGGGTCATGCACGTGGACAAAACTCTTGACTGGACATTTGAAAATGAAAACCGGATGGTTTTTCAGTCTGATTTTGACGAAGGTTATTTAAAAAAACGTATTGAAAGTGTCTATAAACAGTTCAACGACAGGCGTAACACCAGCAAGGGTTCTGTAAACCCTTACAAAACAACGCTATAAGGGCCTCGAATAAACATTTATCCCGGACCCTGAATGGTGTCAGGCCAAGTCAAACATATGAGGTCAACGTGTTATCTATTTCAGACGATCTATTTCTAATGCACTCTTCGTCAACCGGAGAAGGGAAAACCAAAGGGATGGCAAAGGGCCTTACCCTTTGTCATCACAGTGAGGTATTTGCCGGAGAATGCGCCGGATTCGGGCTTCCGGTGATAAAATCAGACAACCTGACCCTGTTCCCCTCTCTTTGTTCTTTCAAACTAAAAAACCCCGAAACAGTTGAAATCATTTATCATCTGAATTTAATGGATACCTGGCAGATTTCAGGGGTTGCGGCACCCTCTTATTTCAGGATCGTGATGGAAAAACTGGTCGGTTTTTATATGAAGCGGCCCCTGTGCCAGCCAATCGGTTTGAAAATCAGAAATGCCTTTTTCAAGCTTTTTCAGATTCGCAGCACGATGAAACCCGGCAAAAGTTATGGATACTGCCGAGTCCGTTACACAGCAGAAGCTGATTGCTTGAAAATAAGCGTCAACGGGCAATCCCTCCGGCATCTTGGAGAACTGATTCTATTGAACGAAGTCCCTGGGACTGGTTTTTCGAGATTGAAATCGGCAAAGGGTCTCCGGGAGGGTCATGATTTTCTGCCCTGGCAGGAATGCTCCATTGAAACAGCCATTGAAAATCCAGCCCTTCAAATCGGATACTATCTGTCTTTTCCGGGCGATGATCACCCCCAATGCTTTCAGATCGCCGCAGGCAAAGAGGTCGGCCGTGATCTCAACTGGGCCGGATTGGCCATTACCACAGAGCAGGCGGTGTTCACCTATCATGTCCATTTTTATAATCTGAAAAAACAGCCTTTCCCAATGACAGGAACGGGTGGTTGACGAAACGTCTCAAAATCCCACGTTAAATCCGACGGCCACGATGGTGGTACTGTTTTTTGTGCCAATGGTCACACCGGGAAGCTGGGAATGGGTCAGATCCTTGTCATCCCAGAGGGTGCGGCCCAGGCTCAGGTTCATCACCACATGGTCCGTAAGGGAATACGCGACGCCGCCTCCGATGTGCCAGTTGTCGGTGTACAGCACGTCGTAGGAACCCAGGTTGGCTTCGTAATAACCGTCGATGTCGTTCCACATGAAATCCGTGTAGGTGGCTCCCGCACTGACCAGAAGTGACGGACTGAAACGGTAGGATGCCGTGACTCCTGCGGACTGGGCGTCTCCGGCCATGTGGGCGATGTCCCGTCCGGCGTCATCTTCTCCCCAGTCGCAGTCTTTCTGGAACCAGTAGCTGTAGTTGATTTCCGCATAAAAGGCGTCGGACAGGTCCCAGCCCAAACCCAGGCCCATCATGCCCGGCAGGTCCCGGGGGTTTTTCTCGCCGTCGGTGAACAGGCCCAGGAACGCCAGATCGTCCTGGTTTACCGATGTTTCAAGATCCAGACCCACCCTGGACAGGTACTGGAAGCCGAGATTGATCCGGGGTGTGATGTTTACATTGATTCCGGCCAGAAAGCCCACACCGTCGGCCTCTTCATCGATGTCGACGGAGAGGGGCGTGGGGTTGAATGCGCCGCCGCCAAGATCGGTGAGGCCGGTCAGGCCCGCCTTGATGTTGTTTTTCACCAGAATGTAACGCAAGCCCGCGGCTGCGGAGATGGTCTCGTTGATCTTGTACGTTCCGCCGAAGGTCAGGGTGTTGTAGATGGATTCGGCTTTCAGATGTTCGCCGGTGTACCCGTCGAAAACCATGGCCTGTACCAGTCCCATTCCGATCATATCGGTCTCGATGGACCCGTCCGGGTAATCCGCCACCGCCCCGCCGCCGGGGATGTAATACCCGCCGAACAGGGCCCAGTTATCCTTGTTGTACGTGATGTAGACATTGGGAAGAAACCAGTCTGTGCCGTCCTGCTCGTGGCTTTCGGGACCCATGCCGTAGGCGGTAAGATCGTAGCTGTGCCTGGGTTTTCGCATCAGGATCTGGTTGCCGATGTTGATCTGGAAGCCGTCGGGAAGCTCGGTGATGCCGCCGGGGTTGTAGATCACGATGTCCGCCGCATCAGTGGCGGCATTGCGGTTTCCTGTCCTGATCCACTCCGCACTCATGTTGGACAGGTTGTCGATGTTGGCGAAAAGATCTCCGGCGGTTGCACATAGAAAGACAATGACACCACAAACACATTTTTTCAGCATGACAGGTCTCCTTTTGTCTTGATGCTAAATGGATGAAACAGACGTTGCCCTTAAACAACCAGGGCCTGGATGCGTTGCATGAAATCATTGAGATTCGCCCCGTATTCCGGTGAACCTTCGATGGTCACCAGATTCCGGCCCACGGCCTCGACGAAGGCGATGTCGTTCAGCAAAATGGGCAGGGCCTCATCGACCCCGGCAAAGCGGATGTGGACAAAGGGCCTGCGCCGGGTGTAGAAGCCCCGCCCCGCCTTGGTTTTTCCCGCTTTGACCCGGACGTAGCCCGCCATGTCCTCTTCCTTGTCCACGGACATCTGGTAGACCCGGTCCGGCTGTTTTTTTGTCCAGGCCACCATGGCCGGATCACCGCCCTTGTTGTACTGACTCAAGGCCGTGGTGATCATGTAGATGATCATCTTGACTTTCAGCCGTTTTTTGTCCGGTGTCTTGGGCCGGGCCGTGGGCAGGAGAATCTTCATGGCCAGAAGCAGGGACACCACCCTGGCCAGGAGGCGGATATGTTTCAATCCTTTGATCATGGGGATCACCGGTTTTCCGGCGAGAAAGGCGTTGAATTTTTCCGGCGAGCCAAAGGAAAAGGTGAGGTCGGCCGGCCGCCCACGCCCTGATCGATGGTCAGATTCCCCCGGTTGAACACCAGGGCGGCTCCCAGGTTTTCGCTTCCGTTTTTTGCCGTGAACTGGACACGGGCCGTGACGGATTCGAAACGTTTTTTCATGGCGGGATCATCGGATATCACCACTTTCATGACCGGCAAAATGGCCTGAAGGATGATGCGTGTCGCAAGGAGGGTTCTGTCATCGGCCATGTTATACCTCGTCTTCCCAGTCGTCGTCTTCCTCGAAATCCCGGCCCATCACTTCCCGGACCTTTTCAATGATGCCGCTCGTGTCCAGTTTGTAATGGGCGTAGAGATCTTCCGGGTAGCCGACCAGTGAAAATTCGTCCTGAAGCCCGACTTTTTCAAAGGCGCAGCCCTTGCCGCTGGCGGCGATGACGTCGGCCACGGCCGAGCCCAGGCCGCCGATCACCGTGTGCTCTTCAAGGGTGATGATCCGCCGGGTGTCCACCACGGCCTTGAGAATGGCCCCATGATCGAGGGGTTTGAGGGTGTGGATGTTCAGAACCCGGACGCTCAGGCCGTCTTCGTCTTTCAGGACCCTGGCCGCTTCGGCTGCCTGGAGCACCGTGACGCCGCAGCAGACGAGGGTGATGTCGGTACCTTCATGGATGGTCACCGCTTTTCCGATCTCAAAGCCGTAGTCTTCGGACTCATAATAGGTGGGTTCGAATCCCCGGCCCACCCGGATGTACACGGGACCGGGATGATTCACGCAGGCCCTGACCGCGTTGGCGGTTTCGATGCCGTCGGCGGGGACGATGACGGTCATGTTGGGAAAGGACCGCATGATGGCCAGGTCTTCCTGGGCGTTGTGGGTGCTTCCCGCCGTTCCGAAGGAGATGCCGCCGTGGGTGGCGATGATCTTGCAATTGAGGTTCTGGTAGCAGATGTCGGTTCTGACCTGCTCGCAGGCCCGCATGGACACGAAGGCCGCCATGGTGGACACAAAGGGCAGCAGTCCCGATTTGGCAAGACCCGCCGCCACGCCGAACAGGTTCTGCTCGGCAATGCCCACGTTGAAAAACCGGTCCGGATATTTCTCGCCGAACAGTCCTATTTTGGTGGAGTTGGCAAGATCTGCGGTGAGCCCCACGATGGCGGGGTGCGTTTCACCGAGTTCGCATAAAACCCGGCCGTATATTTCAGCCTGGGTCATTTTGTTGGCGTCGTAGACCGTCCAGGTGGTTCCCGTGACTTCGCTCATGGTATCTCCTTTGGGGTATCAGTTGAGGGTCGCGCCGGCCATCCGGTCGATGGAGGCCCGGGCCGCCTCGGCCAGGTTGGAATCCATGCTGCCGTAATGCCATTTCACGTTGTCTTCCATGTAGTCCACGCCTTTGCCTTTTTTGGTGTTGGCGATGATGACCACCGGTGCGTCCGTGTGACCGTGGGCAAACTCGATGGCCTCGGCCAGTTCCCTGAAGCTGTGGCCGTCGATGTTTTTGACGGTGAATCCGAAGGCCTTCCATTTGTCGGCAAAGGGTTCCAGGGCCATGACGTCTTCGGTTTTTCCGTCGATCATCAGCCGGTTCCGGTCCACGATGGTCACAAGGTTCGTCACCTTGAACATGGCGGCGGACATGGCCGCTTCCCAGACCGACCCTTCGTTGCATTCGCCGTCGCCGAGAATGCAGTAGGTTTTCCAGCTTTTTTTCTGGTGTCGCGCCCCCAGGGCCAGCCCCACGGCCATGGACAGGCCGTGCCCCAGCGAACCGGTGGACACATCCACCCCCTTGACCTTGCGGCCGTCCAGATGCATGCCGAACGGAGACTTGAACTGGTTGAAGGTCTTGAGCATGTCAAAATCAAAATAACCCCGCCGGGCCAGAACCGGCGCGTAACCCACCCCGCCATGGCCCTTGCTCAAAACCACCCGGTCCCGGTCGGCCATCGAAGGGTTCGCCGGGTCGATGGCGAGGTATTTGAAATAAAGAATCACGAGAATCTCCACCATGCTCAGGCCGCCCCCGATGTGCGCGCCCCCGGCCCATTCGGTGACATCGACAATATCCTTGCGTATCCCCCGCGCCCGTTCCTCAAGCGCCCTGATCTCCTGATCCGAAATGGCCATGTCGCCTCCTCCAGTCTATGATTTAAGGTGTGCCTCCGGCGGCCCTGCCGGGGGCCAAACTTTTTGAAAAAGTTTGACAAAACAGATTTTAAAGAGGCACGGCATGCCGTGCCTCTGCCCATGATTTTTTTCAATCCATTTGCCCAGCTTTTTAAAAGCTGGCCCCCCCGGGAGGGCCGCCGGAGGCCCATAATCTTAAAATGCGTCCCCGTATTTTTCTTTAACCGCTTTAAAGGCCTTGTCTGCGATAGCGAGGGTCTGGTTGATCACCGCCTCGTCGTGATGGGCCATGGATATGAACAGGTTGTGGTGGGACTGGATGAAGGCGCCCCGTTTGGTGCATTCGGCGCACCAGTCCTGGTGAAGCATCAGGCTGTCGTCGTTGGCGATGCGGATGGTGGGCATGGAATAGGCCCCGGAAATGGTGAGGGTATAACCATAGGTTCTGGCGATATCCGCGATCCCTTCGAAGATGGTTTTGCCGGTTTCAATCAATACCGTCGGGGCATCCAGGCGTTTCAGTTCCTTGAGGCAGGCCAGGGCCGCGGCCATGGGCACGGCCTGATACCAGTAGCTTCCCGTGTAAAAGACCTTGGCGGCCTCGTTTTTAAGGCTGTCTTTACCCACCAGGGCCGAGATGGCATAGCCGTTGGCCAGGGCTTTGCAGAAGCAGATCAGGTCCGGCGTGAACCCGAAATACTCGCAGGAACCGCCCATGTGCAGACGGAACCCGTGGCGGATATCATCGACAATTAGCACGATGCCCTCTTTGTTGCAGATGGCCTGGATCTCTTGCCAGTAACCCTCGGCGGGCAGTTCGCTGTCGAAGAAGGTGGGGACGTGGTAGGGTGTTGCAATGAACCCGGCAATGTCACCGGGGTGCTCGGCGATCGCCTTTTTGAACGCGTCCACGTCATTCCAGGGAATCCGGATGATGTTGGCGTAATCGTTCTCGACCACGCCATGGTGGCCGGGGGCCTGCATCCAGGCCGCCACACCGTGGTACCCGCCCCTGATCATCACGATTTTTTTTCGTCCCGTGGCTGACCGGGCGATCATGGTGGCGTAGTTGGTCACATCGCCGCCGTTTTTGGCAAAAAACGCCCAGTCAGCCGCCGGGATGGTGTCCACCAGGTATTCGGCCAGCTCCACCATGCGGGGCGAGGCGCACATGGTCAGGTTGGCGTCGGCAAGCTGGGCTTTGGCCGCCTCGTCCACCACGGGGTGGTTGTAGCCGAGAATCATGGGGCCGTAGGCGCAGAGGTAGTCAATGAAAACGTTGCCGTCGATATCGGTGAAGCGCGCTCCGTCGGATTTGACGGCATACATCGGATAATCGGTGGGGGGCATGTTGACCGTGGGGCTCATGTGCCCCGGAATCCCGCAGGGGATCACCTTGGCCGCCCGGCGGAACAGTTCCTGGGATTGGGTGTAGGTATAGGTGTGTGTCATCGATGGTGTCTCCCCTCAGGATAGATAGTGTGCAACCCGGTCAAGAATCTGGTTGATCGAATCGATCATGACGATGCGTCCCCGCAGCAGCACGTTACCGCAGGCCACCGCCGTGAACGGATCACTGACATTGTTCAACAGATCATTGGCCGACTGAAGGTCCCTGAACTGCATGATGGCCAGGGGCTTGTCCGGCCTGCCCTTGGTGGCGGAAACGGCCCCGTCGTGGAAGGTGAGAAAAACCCGGGGGCCGTCGGGCTGGACGTCAAACAGCACGGTGCCGTTCATGATGTGGGCGGCGTTGAGTTTGCCGATGGGGTCATGGACTGCCAGTTCCCTCACGGCAAAGACGGCGGTGTTCAAGGTGAACGTCGTATTGATGTTCAGGTAGGCCGGATCTTTCATCTTTTCGGCGTCTGGCTTCAGGTAGTATTCCAGCCGGTCCGTGACCTTGGGGAAATCCTTCATAAGAAATTTCAGTTTGGTCAGTCCTTTCAGGGGGATAGGCGACGCTTTGCCGTCCATCATTTTATTGAAGTGGGCCGGAGAGGTGAAAAAGAGATGGACGGTGGGGGACGGATGGGCCCCTTCGCCGAACGAGCAGGCGCCGTCTTTGAACACGAGGTACCCTTTGGGGCCGCGCATCACCGTAAACTGAATGGTGATATCCCAACTGCGGATCGTTGCTGCGATCTCAGGATCGAGACCCGGCAGATCCTCCAGATTCCTCAGGACCGCATAGAGGTTCAGGTTGGCCTTAACGAAGGCATCGCTCATAGGTCAGACACTCCTTGGTGTTCTGTTAAGGGCTTTTATTCATGAATCATTCGTGAATCCGAAAGGCAAGAGTGAGCATTCACTCACAACGCCATACTCATGAATGTTTCGGGAAATGTCAAGCTGAAAATG
>CAZWTY010000129.1:0-7804 GCA_964637565.1 uncultured Desulforapulum sp. | reverse complement strand
CATGGGATTGGCTTCGGCCACCACCATATTTTCATCGATGATCAGCAGCCCGGCTCCGGTATTCTCGAAGATGCTCCGGTACTTGGTATTACTGACCTCCAGGGCCAGAGTCCGTTTCCGTGTTTCCTCACGGAACTCCTCGATTCGAAATATAAATTTGTAGACATAGAAAAGCACGAAAAAGCAGAGGATGAGCATGGTCATCTCTGCACCGCTGTAAGACAGGACATGGCTTCTCAAGGCAAACACGAAGGGCGCCACGATGGCGATGCTCAGACTCAGGAGCCGGAAGGCCCTGATTCCGTATTGGATGCCGTTTCCCACCACGATGATGACCATGAAAAGCATCAGGGGGGATGGAGACGAAGAGTCTGCGGCCCAGGCCAGGTAGGCGAAACCCAGGTCCGCGATGATGCTGGGCCGGATAAAACGCCAGGCCATTCCCTGGCCTCGCATCATCTCGCGGAGAACGAACTGAAAAAGACCGTAGGCGATGATAAACGCATAGACAGCCCCCATCCCAACCAGCCTGGTCTGGGGCATGACATGGAAGTAGACGATGAACAGGCCCATAAGAACAAGCCTGACAATGTACTGGAATCCCGGCACATGTTTTTTTCTGTGATAATTCCTGTCCGCCGTCTTGACGGCACTGTCCGTCGAAAGGTTTCCCGCCCCCATAGTCAAACCCCGAAAGTCCGATGAACAACACGAGAGATAGTGCAGGATTCCCCCATCCCCACTCAATCCAGAAGATTTCCGGCCTGGCCCTTCAACAGCACCATAAACAGCCTATCAATTTTACAGCCGGAATAATATTCATGTAGTAAAGGAGAATGATTAAGTCAATAGAAGAATTTCAAAGGGTTAGTTTGACATTGCCGTAAAACGGGATTCCAGGGTTGTACACGTGCCCAGCCTACGGCGGATCGCCAAGACGGTGCCATGCCGTTTCCGGATATCAGGGCAATGCCAATCTTCCAAGCACGTCATCGAGCAGCATCTGCCCGTCATCATGGTGGAAATCGATATCCACGCCCATGACGACCAGGTCGTGGGACAGGATTATCCTGTCTTGAAACCGAACAAAATCTTTTTCCGTTGTGGAAAGAAGCCGCACTCCCCGTGAATCAGCCATCCTGGCTGCCGTCTCAATATCTTTGGTACTGAAAGCATGGTGATCCGGATAATCCAGAAATCCCCTGACCGAAAATCCACAGGCGGAAAGGCTTTTCCGGAAGTCGTCATTTTTCGCGATGCCCGAAAAAGCGATCACACCCGAATCGCCATATCCGGACTGATCCACATCCCAGCCTCCCAGAACAGACGAGCCGGCCTTGACGACCCCGCGAATGGCCGGTTTGTGACGGCAGGTGAAAACCGGGGTCTTCCTGACCTTTTCGCTGACCTTGAAACGCTCCAGACACTCTCTGAAGTGTTTCAAGGCGATGTCACGCCGTTCCGCACGGGTGAGAACGAAAAGATCTCCCCGTTCAAGATTTGAAACCGGCTCCCTCAGCTCGCCCCTCGGCAGAAGAAACCCGTTTCCCAAAGGGTGCTCCGCATCGAAAAGCAGGATATCGACATCACGGTGAAGCGCCCTGTGCTGGAATCCGTCGTCAAGGATAAACACATCCGGATGAAAGCGTAAGCAGGCTTCCATCGCCGATTCCATTCTTCTTTTCCCCACAAAGACCGGAACACCTTCAAGGAGGCTGGCCATCAGGAAAGGCTCGTCCCCTGAACAGACGGAATCCATGGCAAGAGTCTGCCCATCTGTCACCATTCCTCCGGAATCCGTTGCGGTTCCTCCGTATCCACGACTCAGAATCACAGGCTTGATATGTTTTCGTTTCAGGCTGTCCGCGAGAAAAATCGTCATGGGCGTTTTCCCTGTTCCACCCACCGTGATGTTGCCGATGGAAACCACCTTGCAGGGAAGCGTGGATGTTTTGAGTGCTCCCCGGTCATAAAGCCGGCTTCTCAGGTCCACCACCCCACCGTACAGTTTCGCCGCACCTCGAAGCAGGACATCCAGGCCCTTTCCCGGCGCACCGGTTCTGTCCTTCATCACCGCTTCGACATTTTTTTTCAAATCCGGGATCATGGCAAAATCACGCCGAAGGGCGCTTTTTCCTCTCTTTCACACTGTGAATGAACGTCCTGATGTAATCCCCCACAAACTCGAAACCCACCGGTTTTTCATCGGCGACCCTGACAAAAATGAAAAGGCCCATAACCCCCATGGCGATGTTGGGCAGCCACATGCCGAGTTCCGGCGGAACAAGCCCGGATTTCCCGCTGGACCATCCAAAGCCCATCAGGGCGTAATAAACGAGAAAACAGGCCAGGCCGAGCCCAAGCCCCGAGGTGGTTTTTGAAAAAGCAGATTTGAGACCCAGGCCCATGGCCAGAAGTCCCAGGGTGAAACAGGCCACGGGTATGGAGAATTTTTCCTGGAGTTCCATCATGGCCGCGTTTCTCTGTTCTTCGCTGTTGGTTTTGTCAGCGATGAACGCTTTCAGGTCCTCGATGCTCATCTCATCCCGGCCTTTACCCGGTGTCTTGGTCTTGATCTGGGCGCTTTCAATGGGAATCACCACGTCATAGGTGTCGAACTTGATGGTATTGACCGTCTTCTGCTCTGTGTTCACCCTGAAAATCGTCCCGTTGTACAGCCTCATGATAAACTCGCTGCTGCCTTCCTGGCTGATATACCGCTTCCCTTTGGGGGCAATGACGGTGCTTCTGGTTTTACCGCCCCGGGTGTCTTCGATGAACACGTCGTAGAGCATCTTCTCTTTGATATCCACCTTGTTGACATAAAAGACGATATCCTTGATGGCGTCGTTGAACACCCGTTCCTTGATGGCCGCATCCACCCCCTGGGTGGCGATATCGGAAACAATCCGCTTGTAGGATTCCTTGCTCCAGGAAAGACCGTACACACTCAATCCAAATGTCAGTGCAAAACCGATCAGGCAAAAAAGAAACGTGGGAAACAGCAGATGGTAGATACTGCATCCACCGGCCTTGATCGCAATGATTTCCTTGTCGCTGGCCATCCGAAGATAGGTCAGAAGAACGGCCATCATCACGGACATGGGGATGGTGAATTTGAGAAAATCAGGCATGGAATAAAGAACGAGCATGAAAACAGACAAAAGGCTGACTTTGTAGTTCACCACGAGATTGGTGATTTCAAGGATCTGGGCCAGGAGGAAAATCAGTGACAGAAAAAACAGATTGATCAGAAACGGAGGAATCAGTTCCTTGAAAACGTACCGGTTGATAATGGAGTTGACTTTCATGATTTAAACCCGCTTTTGAATTGTATTTCTCGGCATCGAAATTGAAGAATCATACCATAAAGCCTTTTGGAGTAAAGGCCTTAAATCCTGTTCCATTTAAAAATATGGTCTCCGTCATGACGTCCGGAAAACAAAGGTCTGAACGGATCATAAAACGGAAAAATAAAACGGAAAATTAAAGTCCTGATACGCCAAGCCGATAATAGATATAAGATCATGCACCAGGAGCCATCCTCGAAAGAGCACCCCAATGGCGTTGCGTGCTTCAATCGAAGCCGGAGACCCCTTAGGATTCCGGTAGAAAGATGTCCCCACATCCCATTCGATTCGTTCCCAGGGAGCGGCTTGAAAAAGCCGCTCCTTCTTTTTTTTCCAATCGCCCGGCCGGGCCATCGGCGCCGCCCCTCCTTTCTCTCTGCCCTCTATGACGCGAACGGGCATGATATGTCCAAGGACGATTTATTGATTTTCCTGGCCCCAGATGGTATTTGCATAAATGAACTGTCCAATGATTCTGAAGGGGACGACCATGACGGCAAATTGCAAAGCCCACGACTATCAGGGATTGACGGATGAGGAAGCTTGCGCCAGACTGGAAACAGCCGGCTACAACGAGCTTCCATCCACAGGGTCCAGCAGTGTCCTGGCCATTGCCATAGGCGTTGTCACGGAACCCATGTTTCTCCTTTTGGTTGTCTCGGCCACCCTTTATCTTATCCTTGGCGATGTTCAGGAAGGCTTCCTGCTCCTGGGTTTCGTTTTTATCATCATGGGCATCGAGTTCCATCAGGAAAAGAAAACGGAAAACGCCCTTAAGGCCTTAAAAGACCTGGCAAGTCCACGGGCTCTGGTCATCCGAAGCGGCATGGAAAAACGTATTCCCGGCAGAGAACTCGTTCCGGGAGATCTTTTCATAGTCCATGAAGGCGACCGTGTTCCCGCAGACGCCTTTGTCCTCCAATGCCTGAACCTCTGGGTTGACGAATCCCTTCTCACGGGCGAGTCGGCTCCGGTGAAAAAAACAGAATGGACCGAAAACTCGCCTCCATGCAGCCCCGGTGGCGACAATCTTCCTTTTGTCTTTTCAGGGTCCATGATCGTTCAGGGCCGTGCGTTTGTTGTCGTCACAGCCACAGGGCCCAACACGGAGATCGGGAAAATCGGCAAGGCCCTCGAATCCGTCACAGAAGAACCCACCCGTTTAAAAAAGGAAATGGGCAAACTCGTGGCGAGACTGACGATCATCGGAATCGCCCTCTGTGCATTTCTCGTTCTCGTGTTTACCATGACACGCGGTAACGTTCTCAACGGGTTCCTGGCCGGGATCACCCTGGCCATGTCCATTCTCCCCGAAGAATTCCCCGTCATCCTCACCGTTTTCCTGGCGATTGGAACATTCAGGATGTCAAAAAACAACGTCCTGACGAGAAAACCCACAGCGGTCGAGACACTGGGTTCCGCCACGGTTCTGTGCACGGACAAGACAGGAACCCTGACCATCAACCGGATGACGGTCAGCCGTTTGTTCAACGGCCATGAGGTCGTCGATATAGAAGATGGGGAACCCTGCCCGGAATCGTTTCATCCCCTTGTGGAATGCGGTCTCCTGGCAAGCCAGACCAACCCCTTCGATCCCATGGAAAAAGCCATTCACGATCTTGGAAATCGGACTCTTGAAAAAAACGCTGCCGAGTGCTCAAAATGGGATATTGTCAGGGAATACCCCCTGACCAGGGACTTTTTTGTCATGTCACGCGTTGTTTTCCATAAAGAAACCAACCGCAACATGGTTGCCGCCAAAGGAGCTCCTGAAGACATCGCGCTCCTCTGCCGGCTTTCCAAAGAAAAACAAAAAGAAATCGCCGACATAACAGAAGACTTCGCCGCCCGTGGGTTGAGGGTCCTGGGTGTGGCCAGGGTGGAGAACCATCAGGGGGAGCTCCCGGAATTCCAGAATGTTTTCCACTTCACGTTTGTCGGCCTGATCGGACTCAAGGACCCGATACGGCCCTGCGTGCCCCGGGCCGTCAGCGAGTGTTACAAAGCGGGTATAAGAATCATCATGATCACGGGAGACTACCCGGTGACAGCCATCAACATCGGCAGGGACATCGGACTCAGGAATCCCGAGCACATGATCACGGGTCAGGACCTCCAGGCCATGACCGATGAAGAACTGAGCGAGAAAATAAACGACGTGACGGTTTTCGCCCGGGTTGTGCCCGAGCAGAAGCTGAAAATCGTCAATGCCTTGAGAAAAAACAGTGAAATCGTCGCCATGACCGGGGACGGGGTCAACGACGCTCCGGCTCTCAAAGCCGCGGACATCGGCATCGCCATGGGTGAAAAAGGAACGGACGTGGCCCGGGAAGCCTCCCACCTGATTCTTATGGATGATAATTTTTCCTCAATCGTCTCAGCCGTCCGCATGGGAAGACGGATCTTCGACAACCTCAGAAAAGCCCTGGGATACACCTTCGCCATCCATGTCCCGATTACCGGCCTTGCGCTGATCCCGGTTTTTTTCAAAGACCTCCCCCTCATGCTCTGGCCTGTCCATGTGGTCTTCCTGGAAATGATCATCGACCCGGCCTGTTCGATCATTTTCGAAGCGGAGCAGGAAGAAAAAAATGTCATGATGAGGCCTCCAAAACCCATCGACGAACCGTTCTTCGGCGCTTCAAAAATCTGGATGAGCTGCACCCAGGGCCTGTTCATCCTTGCCGCCGTCTTCTCAGTCTACGGCATGGGGATACACCTGGGCTACACCGAACGGGCCGTCCGCTCCCTGACCTTCACCTGTATGATCGCGGCCAATATCGCCACCATCCTTTCCAACCGGTCCTGGTCAAGAAATATCTTCCATATTCTTTTCACCCCGAACCCCTATGTCAAATGGGTGATTGGTGGCGCGGTATTCTTCCTGTGGCTGGTCTTGAATGTCCCGATCCTTCTCAATCTGTTTCGTTTCGACCGGATCCGGCTATCCGAAGCCGCTGTCTGTGCCGCCATTGGAATTTCCAGCATCACATGGTTCGAACTGCACAAACGGTTCAGGCTCAGGCAGAAAAAAACGCACCCTTAACGTACGAAAGGCCCCCCTATGGACGACCAGCGACTGGTGGACATCGAAACAAAAATCGCGTATCAGGAACACATGATCTCGGAGCTCAACGAGGTTGTATTCCAACAGCAGAAAACCATGGATGAGTTGAAAAGAACCGTGGAGCTTCTGAAAGGAAGACTTGCCGACATTGGGGACATGATGGCCGCCCCAACTCAAGCTAACGAAAAGCCGCCCCATTACTGATGAGATCTCGTTCCCAGCGGGCATCACGCGCCAGAAGGCTTCAAAAGGGGCGATTCCTCCGTTTCCCTCACACCTGTCTTTAACAATCAAGCCCGGAAACTTTTATCTTTCCATACGTTAGGGCTTGTGATAAAAAATTGTTTTCTAAACATGCTTAAAAACGCATGTTTCCTTTTTTAGAACAATGCTGTGCCATGGAGGTGCCTTATGAAAAAATTTATACTGAATCTTCTCAATATGGGCATGACAGGTGCGTCCACATACGCAGCCCTCCATAAGGGCATGGAAGTTTTCAAAGCCGGCGATTACGCTGAAGCCTGGAGCATCTTTTTCAAACTGGCCGAAAAAGGAGACACGGAAGCCCAAAACAACTTGGCCTTCATGTACTATCATGGTGAAGGTGTGCCACAGGATTTACACAAAGCCGCCCAGTGGTTCATGGTGGCGGCCGAGCACGGGCATGCCGATGCCCAGTACAATCTGGGGAACCTGTATTATTATGGCCAGGGGCTTGAAAAAAATTACCAACTGGCCCTCAAATGGTATCTAAGAGCCGCCGAAAACGGAAAAACAGCGGCCCAGACAAACATCGGCAACCTTCTGTACAATGGAAAAGGCGTAGAGGTTGACTATTTCCAAGCCGCACGGTGGTTCCAAAAATCCGCTGAGAACGGGGACCCCAAAGCCCAGCACAACCTGGCCATGATGTACTACAAAGGCCAGGGACTCCATCAGGATTACCACAAAGCCGCCCAGTGGTATCTGAAGGCGGCGGAAAACGGGGATGCGAAAGCCCAGCACAACCTCGGAATCCTCTACTACAAAGGCCAGGGTGTCATCGTCGATTATGTTGAAAGCTACGCCTGGTTCAACCTTGCCAACGCATTCGGCCACAAGGCGTCCTCGATCAACCTGAACCACCTGAAAAGCCGGATGACAGCCGAACAAGTGGCCCAGGCCCAGGCCTTGTCCAAAGACAGATGGGACATGATTCACGAAAAAATCAAGTGACACAAAAAAGACGCCGCCTTCCGAAAAAAATCACCCTATCTTTATCCTGCTGTTTTATTTATACAAATTATCTCATCTTGACAGCTTCACCGGCCTTGTTTATATTTAAACCATGAAATATTAACCCGGCAATAAAATATCTAAGTTTTTAGTAGGAATTGAGCGTCAAATA
>CAZWTY010000128.1:0-7920 GCA_964637565.1 uncultured Desulforapulum sp. | reverse complement strand
AGACTCCCGGATTTACCCTTGACACGAACGTAAAATTCATTATACCCCTTTTTATCGTTTTACCCTGTCATCACTTGAATTTATAACGACCCGGGATTTTTCCATGCCCTCGAAACACCGCACGCCCGACCACCAGCCTCCCCTGGTTCAGCGTTTCCTGAGAACGGCCTGCACAGTGGCCTCCGTCCTTTTTTACCGGGACAGGCGTCACGCTGACTGGCTTTACGAAAAGATGAACCGGCCGGAGACCTATCTTTTCCAGGCCATGAACGTCTTTTATTATCTGGCAGGACGGCCCGATGTGTTCCGGACCCTCTCTCTTGTGGTGGAACCTGTTTTCGGATGCAACCTCAGCTGCTCGTACTGCTGGCACAGCATCACCCGCTACTTCGAACACAAAAGCCGACGGCCCCGGTTCATGCCCCTTGACCTGTTCAGGAAAATCGTGGACCAGGCCCCGGCGTCGGTGGAATCCATCGCCTTCGCCCTGATCGGCGAACCCCTGCTCCACCCCGACATCCACACCATGATCGCCTGTGCCCGTGACAAAGGGTTGAGGACCGTGCTCTACACCAACGGCACCCTGCTTACAGGTCCCGTACGAGACCGTATCGCCAGCTCAGGCCTGGATGTGCTGGTGATCTCCGTGGAACCCGATCCGGAAAACTCCCTGAAACACCGGGGGGTGAAACTCGAAGCCATCCAGTCGAAAATCCGTGAGTTTCTCGCCGTAAAACCCCCTTCCATGGAGGTGAAGCTGTCGGTGGTGGTGCACCAGGACAACGTGAACGCCATCAAAACCCTGGAAAGCCAGTACTGGGGCCTGGTGGAACATATCAAGCTGTCCCCCATGATCCGTTACAACGGAATCCGGACCCGGGGACGGTGTATCGAACCCTGGCGCGGCAGCCTGGGCATCCTGACAAACGGAGACGTGACACCCTGCTGTGTTTCAGCCGGTTACCGCCCCATCGTGGCGGGCAACATCACGATCGATTTTCTGGACGCCATCGTCCACGGACCTGCCATGAAAACCCTTCTGAAAGATTTCAGCAAGGGGCGGCTTCCGGACGTGTGCCACCGCTGCCGGTCCTACCAGCGCAGCGACATCCCTTTGAGGGTTCCGGCCCTGTCGGTCCAGCCACGGAAGACATCATGAAACTACCGGCCGGGGAAAAGGTCCTTCGATGAACAGGGGAAATGTCATAAACTGCGATCAGAACAGGAACGGAACCAAGGTCCGGAACATCGACCCGGAACGTATGAAGGTGTTGTTCGTCAAGCCTTACTGGCCCTGGGGTTCGACCCTTGAAGCCTCGCCGCCCATGGGTTTTCTGTATCTGTCCGCCGCGTTGAAAGAAACATTTCCCGGAATCACGGTCCGTCTTCTCGATCTCAGGCTGGAAAAACGAAAAGGGGAAAGCCTGGAAAACCTTGTCCGAATTTTTGACCCGGATCTGGTGGGGTTCATGAGCCTGACCGGAGACTATCCTGTGCTCGAACGGTTGACCGCGGTGGTGAAACGCACATCGCCCCGGGCCCATGTGAGCTGCGGCGGCCCCTACCCCACCCACTGTCCCGAAGATTTCAGGGACCTTGTCCACGTGGACTCCATTGTCCGGGGCGAAGGGGAAAACAGCGTCTGCGACCTGGTGTCGTACCTTGCCGGGCGTTTCCCCGAAGAAAGCTTAGGCGCGCCCGGCGTGGGCCTGAGAAAACAGGACGGCCTCCTGCCGGTCCCCGGTCTCAGCCCCCTTGCGCCCGATCTGGACAGTTTCCCTTTCCCGGACTGGAGCCTGATCGACATCGGCCGTTACTCCAACCTCATCCAGATCAACGCCGTTCTCTCCGGGAAAAGGTACATGCCCATGGTGACCTCCAGGGGCTGTCCGTTTCACTGCACATACTGTCACAGCATGTTCGGCAAAAAGGTCCGGCTCAGAAGTCCTGAAAACGTGGTCGATGAAATCGAAACCCTGGTCCGGCGCCACGGTGTGGACGAAATCCAGATCTACGACGACATCTTCAACATCGACCGGGAACGGATGATGAAAATCTGTGACCTGATCATCCGGCGGGGCCTCAACATCCGCCTGAGTTTTCCCAACGCCATCCGGTCCGACATGCTGGACGACGAGATGATCCTGAAACTTAAAGAAGCCGGGGCCTACATGATCACCTTTGCCATCGAGACGGCCTCGCCCAGGCTCCAGAAACTGATCCGGAAAAACCTGGATCTTGCCAAGGCTGTCCGGGCCATCGATTTCGCCAGCCGCATCGGCCTGATCACCCGGGGTTTTTTCATGATCGGATTTCCCACGGAAACGGAAGACGAGATCAAAAATACCCTGAGACTGGCCTGCCGTCTGCCCCTGACCACCCTGTCGATCTTTTCCGTGGTGCCCTTCAAAGGCACGGAACTTTATGACCTGGCCAGAAAATCCACAAGCCCCAGGGGCAGGTTGCGCCTCGCGAACCCCGACCCGTCCTATTTCGCCCCGAACACGTTTTACACCGACGAGACGGGCATCAGCCTGAGACGGCACATCCTTTTAGCCTATGTCAGGTTTTTCACCCCGTTGCGCCTTGTCCGGTATTTTTTGAAAATCCCGCGTAAGGCCCTTTACTTGCGGCTTCTCGGAGGGCTTCTTAAAACAGGTTTCATCATCCAAAAGAACGAGGGGCCATGACCATGAATCCAGACGACATAAAGTCCTTTGTCCTTAAAAACCTCGCCAACGCCACCTATCTGGCCAGAATGAACAAACCCCGGGTGTTCCTCAGGTACTTGACGAAACTGGCGGAATCCAGGGTTTTCGGAAAAGTCACGCCCCGCCAGATCGACATCGCCCTGACCTTCGACTGCAACCTGGCCTGTGACCACTGTTTCACCGCCCCCCTCTTCCGGGCGGATGAACGGGAAATGGATCTGGCCGACTTAAAAAACGTGGCCCGGGACTGCCGGAAACTGGGCATCACCGTCATCCATTTCACCGGCGGGGAAATCCTTCTGCGCGAGGATCTGGAAGAGATCATCGGCCTGTTCAATCCCCGGGAAAACGTGATCTACCTCCAGAGCAACGCCACCCTGGCCACCGTCGAACGCCTCCAATCCCTGAAAAAAGCAGGACTCGACTTTTTCGGGGCCAGCCTGGAATACCCGGACCGGGCGACCCAGGACCGTTTCCGCCACTTCGACGGGTATTACGACAAAACCCTGGCCGTCCTGGACCAGGCACGGCAGGTCGGACTCCAGACCTCGGTGAACATCACCATGGACCGGCACCTGATCCGATCCCCCGATCTGCCCGTCTGGATTGAAAATCTGGGAAAGATGGGCCATATCGTCTACGGCAACCTCCCGGTTCCCGTGGGACGCTTCAAACACCGGAAAGACCTGCTCTGGTTCGGCGACGAACGGCGGATTCTCCAGGACCTCACCCGGCGTTTCCCTTTTTTCCGCACCGAATTCGACTCGAATTTCGGGCCTTGCGGCTGTCCGGCCATGAAAGAAAAAATCTACCTCTGTGCCTACGGAGACGTTCTGGCCTGCCCCTATATCCACGTGTCCTTTGGCAACGTGAAAGAGGAAAGCCTGGTGGACATTCACCGCCGCGGCCTCTCCTTCCCTGTGTTCAACACCTGGCATGACCACTGCCTGGCCGCCGAGAACCGGGAGTTTATCGGCCGGATCATCGACAAAACCCTTGATTTTTCCAGGCAGCCGGTTTTTTTTAAAGCGTTTGGAACCGTGCTGAAAACACAGGCATTCGATCGAAACAAACCAGGTGGACGGATTCAGAACCAGGCCGTGGCATCGTGCCCAGCCCCTGACCCTGTCTCGCTCCCCGGCTTATCTTCCAAACCTGAAACTGACCGGAACGATTTGAAAATGACCTTGTCCCACACAGCAGACAGCCAGAATCCCCTGGTCCGCCTCGAAGAGGTCGACTGCCCGGCCTGCGGCGCGTCAGACCGCAGCCACGTGATCACGGCCCCGGACTTCGAAACAGGACACAACCTTCTGTTCACCGTGGTCCGGTGCAAGGCCTGCGATCTGGCCTACACCTCGCCGAGACTCGGCCTGGACGACCTTTTCCGTCATTTTTACCAGGACAACTACGTGTGTTACGGCCGCGCCGGGCTGGCCGACACAATCCGGGAAACCTACCTGTGCCGGTCCCGGTACAAAGAACTGAAACCCGTGTTCGAACGGCTGAAACCAGACGGCGCTCCCGGACGGTTCCTGGACGTGGGCTGCTCCTACGGCTACTTCCTGTCCTTTCTGAAGGCCAACACAACCTGGGATGTCAAAGGCTGCGAACCCAGTCCGGACATGGCCGGACAGGCCCGGGGAAGGGGCCTTGACGTGAAAACCTCGACCCTGGCCGATGCGGGCTACGATTCGGACGGCTTCGACCTGGTGTACATGTCCCATGTGCTGGAACATGTGCCAGACCTTCGTGAAACCGTGGCCGAGGTGTTCCGCATCCTCCGGCCCGGGGGGATGTTCATCACGGAAAACCCGGACATGGACGCCCCGATCCGGAAAACCTTCGGTGAGGCGTGGTGGGGCTACCACCTGCCCCGCCATCTCAGCCATTTCACCTTCAGGACCATGACCAATCTGCTCGAACACGAAGGTTTTACGGTGGAATCCATCAAACCCTGTTTCAGACCGGGGCCCATTGCCTGGTCTGTCCAGAACCTGCTGAAGAAAAAGGGGTATCCCTCGTTCGTCAACTCCCTGTTCGGCGTCCAGAACCCGGTTTTAGTGGCCCTTTGCGGTTTTCCGGCCCTGGTCTTCATGAAACGGGGCCATACGGACATGATGGAAACACGGGCGATCAAACCGGAGACCACGACGCCATGACAAGACCGACACGCATCCTTTTCGTGAAGCCCTACGCCTACGCTCCCAACCAGGCCTTTGACGTGCCCCTGGGCGTTCTTTACCTGTCGGGCTACCTGAAAAAACACCTGGGGAACCAGGTGGACATCGCCCTGATCGACCTGCGCATTCTCCGAAACAAACAAAACGCCCTGAAACAAAAACTCCAGGTGTTCAAACCGGATATCGTGGGCATCAGCACCCTGGCCTTCGAGCACCGTTTCCTGGCCGACAACACGGATGTGATCCGGGACCACGCCCCCGGCGCCCTGCTGGTGGTGGGCGGCCCCTATGCCACATCCAACGTGGACAGCGTGCTCCTTGAAAATTCCTTGGATTACGCTGTGCTGGGAGAAGGTGAGCTGAGTTTCCTGAACTTTGTGAAAACCTTTGCATCTGGCGGGGATTTAAAATCAGTCCGGGGCCTGGCCTTCCGGAACGGGGATGCGGTGACGGTCACGGAAAAAGAGGATTTCATCGAAGACCTGGACACCATCCCCATGCCCGATTACTCCCTTATCGATTTCAACGATTACTGGGGAAACCGTCTCCAGTTCAACGGGATTTTAGCGGAACCCAAGCACGCCTCAGTGGTGAGCTCCAGGGCCTGCCCCTACCGCTGCGTTTACTGCCACAGCATGTTCGGAAAAAAGCTGAGGAAACGAAGCCCGGAACATTTCGTCGCGGAGATCCGCTACCTTTACCAGCGTTTCGGGGTCCGGGAGTTCCATATCATCGACGACGTGTTCAACCTGGACAGGCCCAGGATGCACCGGATTTTAAAGATGATCATCTCCAGCGGCATGACGCTGCGCCTCGCCTTTCCCAATGGCCTCCGGGGCGACGTGCTCGAAGAGGAGGACATCCTCCTGCTGAAACAGGCCGGGGCCTACATGCTGACCCTGGCCATCGAAACCGGCTCGCCCCGCCTTCAGCGGGTGATCCGAAAAAACCTGGATATCGGCAAGGTCATGAGAAACATCGCCTTTGCCGGCCGTCTTGGCCTGATCACCCGGGGGTTCTTCATGCTGGGTTTCCCCGGTGAAACGGTGGATGAAATGAAGCGGACCATCCGCACGGCCCTTGACTCGGAACTCAGCATGGCCAGTTTTTTCGTGGTGGTCCCCTTCGAGAACACCGAACTTTTCACCATGGCGAAACAGTACCTGGACGTGACGGACAAGGATCTGCTCTCCAGCTACCAGGCCGCAACCTCGTTCTACGAAAAAGCCACGGGATACAAGGTGGGCCGGCTCCAGAAAATCGCCTACCTGAGATTTTACACCCCCTTGCGCCTGGCCCGGCTGTTTGTCAGAATTCCCAGGAAATCCTACCAGATCACCAAATGGTTGTCTTTTGCCTATGATTTGTTGAGGCTTTAGAAAGCTCATTCGACAAATATGATTTCAATATTCTGAAAGGCCTTGAGCTCGTAAAGGTCCGGCCTGAGATCGTGAAGGGGTCTTACCGTGGCCACGTGCCTCTGCTGGGCCAGAGAAGAAAGCGCCAGCTCCGAAACAAGCACCGACTCAATATTGGCATCCGCCTCCCCCACAATGCCTTTCTCCGGAAAAGGGAAATCACTCGGTGTCAGAATTGCCGCCTGTCCATAATTGACAATGGCCCCCACCTCGGTGCTCACATTCCCGATGGTTCCGGTGATGGCCACATACACGAAATTTTCCACGGCCCGTGCCTGGGCGCAATGCCGGACCCTGTAATACCCCTTTTTTTCTTCCGTTGAAAATGGCACGAAGATGACCTCGACGCCGGCCAGGGTGAGAAGGCGGGAAACTTCAGGAAACTCGATATCGTAGCAGACCTGGATGGCGATCCTTGCAAGCGGTGTATCGAAAATCCGGATCCCCATGCCGGGCTGGATATCTCCACCGGTTCGTTCGGCCGGGGTGATGTGCAGCTTGTCCTGGGTATAGACAGCCCCTGTGGGGGTGAACAGGTGGGCCGTGTTGTATATCAGGCCGTCCCGCAAAATGGGATGGGAACCGCCGATAATGTAGAGATTGTATTTCTGTGCGAATTTTCTGAACATGTCAACATAGCGTTCGCTGTCATGGGCCAGTTGAAGCACCATTTCCTTGTAGCTCATCCCCTTCATGAAACTAAAAAGTTCGAAGGTGAAATTTTCCGGGAAAAGAAGGAAGTGGCAGTTGTAGGAATCGGCGGAACTCACGAAAAATTCGACCTTTTTCTCCATGTCCTCCCAGGATGAAATCTGCCTCATCATGTACTGGGCCGCACACAAACGGATACGCCTTGTGTGACGTTTGGGAACGATGGCTGAAGCGATTTTCCGTTTCGCGATATTGAAATCGGGGTTCAGCATTTCAAGGTACGTCGAATAATTCAGGCTCGACCGGTCCGACGAGATATCGAGCTGGACTTTCCTGACCCGGTACCCTGCTTTCAGATGGGCGTTCAATGCCGAATCCCTCAACACGCCAGCCATCACTTTCTCGACATACTGCTCTGCGGTCATTTTCCCCGCGTGCTTTTTGTAACCCGGAATCCGGCCGTATGCGATCATCCTCTTGAGGTTGAGTCGTTTCAACAGCGCCTTGCGCCTGACGTAGAGAAGCCCGGAGACTCCGCGCCTCTGGAAATCGGGATGAACCGCGATATCGGCCCCGTAGAGGGTGTCCCCGTCGGGGTTGTGTGTGCTGAACGTCCCAGCGCCTGTGATTTCATCGATGGTGTACCAGAATTCATCATCGATGTTCACGATGATGGCATGGGCATAACCCACCACCCTGTTCTGGCAGATCGCCACAAACTGGCCTTCCGGAAACGCACTGAGCTGCATTTCGTAATGCCTTTCCGTCATCAGAAATTCCGGATGATAATCATGATAGGCCGCACGGCTGCATTCAATCACCCCAGGAATATCCTCTTTTCTCATTCGTCGTGTCGTAATCTTATGAATCGGTTTGCCCATAAACCCTCCATTTTCAGAGTTGACAGCTTCGTAAAAAGTCCGATCTCTGCGTTACGCTTCATCCCTCGTCACTGCG
>CAZWTY010000127.1:0-8071 GCA_964637565.1 uncultured Desulforapulum sp. | reverse complement strand
GCCGACTCCAAGCCCATTTGCCCAGCTTTTTAAAATCTGGTCCCCCGGAAGGGCCGCCGGAGGCACGGGCATTATAAACTTAATGAACCTTAAACGATAAAAACGATACAGGAGGACACCATGGCGGGTTTTGACCCTGATAAGGATAAAGTCATCAAACGGTGGAAATGTGAGGAAACAGGGCTGATTTTCGCCATTCATTCCTATGACGGGGGCGAACCGAAACTCCAGATCGGACCCCGGATCCTGATGAAGAAAGACGGAACCGAACGGGCGCCTGCCAAAGCCGGCCGTCTCACCGTGGAAGATCTGGCCTTTCTTTACGACCACATCGACGAGATGAAGGAAGTGCTTGAAAAACACCTGGACCCCATGGGTTAGGATGCAAGGAGAGGGCGGAGGCCATGGATGACGCGCTGATCCGGCCTGTGTGCGGGGAACGGGCGAAACATGGCCCTCAAACCGCCGTCATGGCCGCCACCCTGACCGATCTTGTCTGTTTTGCCCAGGATCTGGGCATTCAAAAGGACGACTGCCGCGATTTCTTTTCCGCCCGCCTGTACAGGACGGGGGAGGGGAATCGCGGTTTTTTTCTGGCGGGACCCTTTATCGGCGCACCCCATGCGGCGATCCTTCTTGAAAACCTGATCGTCCGGGGCGTGCGGAAGGTTTTATTTGCCGGATGGTGCGGCGCCCTTACCGGAGACCCGGCGGTGGGAGACCTGGTGCTTGCGTCGGGGGCCTACGCCGACGAGGGCACGTCACGTCATTACGGGGTCAGCGATTCATTCACCCGCCTTGAAACTTCGAGCCTGCTGAACGCCAGCCTGTCACAGGCCATGACGGAGCTATCCTTTCCCGTAAAAACGGCCGATGTGTGGACCACCGACGCCCTGTACCGGGAGACATCCGAGAAAATCAATCTTTTCCGCGACCGGGGAGCCCGGATCGTGGAAATGGAGCTGTCGGCCCTCCTGGCGGTGGCCAGGTTCCGGGGCGCCTCACTTTCAAGCCTTCAGCTTGTGTCCGACGATGTGAGCGGATCAGCCTGGAAGCCGGGTTTCAAGGACAGCCGCTTCAAGGCAGGCCGGAAAAACATGGCGGCCCTGGTGAAACGTTTTCTGGATAACATGGAAAGGACAGACCATGGAACATGATCTTACGGAACTGGTGGAGACCCTTCACCGTTACAACGAGGCTTACAGGGCCGGAAACCCCCTTGTTTCCGACGATGTCTACGACAGTCTGGTGGAGAAGCTGAAAAGCCTGGACCCGGAGAATCCCTATCTCCAGATGGTGGAACCCGAATCCTTCGCGGGAAAAACGGAAGTCCGCCATCCCGTGCCCATGCTGTCCACGGAAAAAGCCTATGGAAAAGCCGATGTGGAGCGCTATGTCCAGCGTGTCCTGAAGGCGGCGGAAGAGATCGGGGAAACGGAGGTGACCTTCCGGATCACGGCCAAACTGGACGGTCTGGCCGGCCGGGATGACGGCATGGTGTTCGCCACCCGTGGCAACGGCGCGGTGGGATACGAGATCACCAGCGCATTCAAAAAAGGCGTGGTTCCCGTGGGGGGAAGGGGCCAGGGTCTGGGCGAGATCGTGATGAGCAAATCCTATTTCGAGGACAACCTGGCGGAGGTGTTCGAGCACCCTCGGAACATGGTGGTGGGCATCGTGTCCTCGGACGTGCTGAACGACTACGCGGAAAAAGCTTTGGCCGACCAGGCGGTGCATTTCGTACCTTACTCGTCCATGCCTGCCTGGACCGGCACCGGCGACGAGCTTCTGAAAAACCTGGAAACCATCCAGGCAGACCTTCTCACAGACATCGACTATCCCGTGGACGGTCTTGTTTGTGAAGTGCTGGGCGACGAAATCCGGCAGCACATGGGGGCCACGGTCCACCATTACCGCTGGCAGATCGCCATCAAGACACGTGGGGAAACGGCGGTGACCACCGTGGAAAACGTGGTGTGGCAGGTGGGACGCACCGGCAACGTGACGCCGGTGATGGAAGTCTCCCCTGTGAAACTCTCCGGGGCCACCATCCGCCGTGTCACGGCCCACAACGCCGGGCTGGTGAAGAAAAGCGGCATCGGGAAAGGCGCGGATATCGAGATCATCCGAAGCGGCGAAGTGATTCCCAAGCTGGTGGAAGTGATCAAACCCTCTGATCTCGTGGAACTTCCCGAAACCTGTCCGGCCTGTGCGACGGCACTTTCCTGGCAGAACGATTTCCTGAAATGCACCAACCCCTTATGCCCGGCCCAGATGGAGCAGCGTCTCGTCCACTGGTTCAAAAGCCTGGGCAACGCCGACTGGTTCGGCATCAAGACCGTAAAAAAGATGGTGGACAAGGGCTACGACAGCCTGGAAAAAGTCTACGCCATGACCGAAGAGGATTTCGTGAACCTGGGATTCGGACCGGTTCAGTCGAAAAACCTGTTCGAGGCCCTTGGGGTGAGCCGCAGCAAATCTGTGGAAGACTGGCGGTTTCTCTCGGCTTTCGGCATTCCCAACCTGGGCAAGGGCGACAGCCGGAAACTTCTGGCCCACGTTCCCCTGGAAGCGCTGGCCCACATGACCGAAGACGAGGTGAAGGCGATCCACGGTTTTGGCGACATCACCAGTTCCGCCATCGTCACCCATCTGACACAGATCCGGTCGACCCTCTCCCATATGCTGGAACTGGGATTTACCCTGGAGCGCACGCCCCTTTCATCTGACATGGCCGCTGTCGAAAGTCCCATTGCCGGCAAGGGCATCGTGTTTACCGGGAAAATGGCGCACGGCAGCCGGGAGGACATGCAGGCCCTGGCCCGGAGCCTGGGGGCCAACGTCCAGACCTCGGTTACCGGCAAGACCGACCTCCTCGTCTGCGGCGAAAACGTCGGAGCCGTGAAAATCGAAAAGGCGAAAAAAACAGGCGCCCGGGTGCTCAGCGAACAGGAGTTTTACGATCTGATCGGTGAGGCACAGGCATAAAACGGTCGAACATCGGTTTGAATTATCCGTTCAAAGCTGGTACTCTTTGTAAAAAAAAGGGAGGTTGGCTGTGCATACAACGAAATTGACGAGCAAAGGGCAGGTCATTATACCGAAATCGTTAAGAACCCGTTATCATTTGCATGCAGGACAGGAATTGACAGTTGTCGATACGGGCGAGGGGTTGCTGTTGAAACCCGTCCCCGTTTTTCAAGCCACCGAGGTATCTCAGGTCGCAGGTATGCTCAAAAGCAAATATTCGGGCAGACCAATATCCCAGGAGGATATGGAGGATGCGATCAGGAAAGGAGCCATGGAACGACAAAAATGATAGCTCTTGACACAAATGTGGTGGTTCGCTTTCTTGCAGGCGACGATCCTGAACAGTTTGCTAAAGCTAAAAGAATATTCGAGCGGGAAAACATTGTCCTCACCACCACCGTGATATTGGAGACCGAATGGGTTTTGCGATATGCCTATGGGTTTAAGTCACTGGACATAACCGAGGCCTTCGAAAGACTATTCGGGTTACCCCAAGTGTTGGTCGAATCCCAGGAAACTGTCCATCAGGCATTGACATGGCATAGAAAAGGCCTTGATTTTGCCGACGCTCTTCATCTGGTTCAATCTTCATCTTGCGACGCCTTTGTGACCTTCGATAAAAAACTAATCAAAAATGCCACGAAAATAACGTCAGTTCCAGTCAAAGAACCCTGAAATACGAATGATCCGGAAACCTTCGGGACCTCGACGTGTCCGCGAAGGCTTCCGGAACTGAACCCTTACGACGGGGCCATGGGTGAGAGGCGAATCCCGAAGTTCTTCATCTGGTAGATCAGGATACCGTCCACGGTCAGGTAGCCGTCGGCGAAGAGGGTCGGTGTTTCGCCTTCGGTGACCGAGGTGACGAGGGCCGTGACCTCGACTTTCTTGTTCCGTGGGATCACCTGGCCGCGGTACAGCCACTGGTGCTCGGAACCTGTGACAAAGTCGATGCGGTGGGTGTCGGCAAGGTTTCCGAACCGGTCCAGGGCCGCGAACTTCATCAGCTGGATGAACGACTCGATGCCAAGGGAGCCGGGGCAGACCGGGTCCTGGTAAAAATGGGCCTTGAAGAACCATTCGTCAGGGTCCACGTTCTTGTAGCCTTTCACGTAGCCCAGGCCAGAGGGCCCGCCATCTTTGATGTAGCATTCCACCCCGTCCACCATGAGAAGCGCCTTGGAGGGCAGGGACGCGGGTTTGAACGGATCGGCGTCCGTGTCGGTTGGGTTTAGAGGCGCTTCCGGTGTGAAATCCACCCGTTTTGCCCGGGCCAGTTCATCGTCCGAAGGGGCGTAGATGATGGTTTCAGGATGCCGGATGCCCACCTGCTGTTCCATGGTCTCGTTGGTGAAGAACCCGAAGTTGGTCACACCTTTGTAGATCATGTCGCCGTCATGGAGGATCTCCAGGTCGAAATCCTCGATGATCATGCCGGCCGCCTCGGACACCTTGGTCATCCGGGTCCGCATGGTGAGCGTGCCGAATCCCCGTGTCACTTCCTTATATAAGACGGCTTTTCCGCCCAGGTTCCGGAACTTCAGCTGTTTCTCGTTTCGTAAGGCCGATCCGGCGTAGGCGGCCAGCCAGCCGCAGGGCTGGAGGGCGATTTCCAGAAGCACACAGAACGGCATGTTGTCCGAGCGGTTGGCCCGGAAATACCATTCGTCGGCCGGAACCTGGTACTCGGCTTCGATCCAGCCCCCGGCTTTCAGGTCCCAGGCCTTGTGGTCCGCCCGGGTCACCGCATCCATGAAAAAGTAGGGAGGCCCTGGAAGACGGGCGATGATCCTGTCTTTGTCGAACACCTTGTATTTTTCTCCAAAGGCTTCCGAGGGGTTGCCCACGGCGTAGGCCAGGAGTTTCTTCCGGTCGAAAAGGACGCCAGATTCTTTTTCTTTGGGATCTTCCTTTCCGAACGATCCCAGGAGGGACTCGTCCATCACCGCCTCGTAACCTGTGATGGTGGCCACCACGTTGTTCTTTTTATCGAGGAAGGTGAAATCCGAGGTCATCTTGTGCTCTGTCAGGCCTTTCACCTCCATGACCACGGTCAGGCCGTCGTGGGGGAATTCCCGGCTGTACTGGCGGTAGGACGCGGCGTAGCTGGGGAGGCTCACCACGCCTTTCTGCTCGTAGCACCAGAGAATGGCCATCTGGTAGGCGCTGTCAATGGCCAGGGGATCGGCCACCCAGTTGGTCCGCAAGGGATCGGCGATCCAGGCCGAGGGCGGGGGGGCGGACGCCACCTCGGCCACCATGCCTTTTTCGGTGCAGCCTTTCACGGCCTGGATGCCGTGGAGGTCCGGTCCGTGGAAAAGCACCTGCTCGTAGGCCTGCCGGATATCCCGGCTGTAGGTCCCGGCGAGAATTTCGGCCGGAATGGCGAAAGCCGGAGGTTCGGGCAGACGTTCCGCGAGGACGGCACTGGCTTTGGAATGGACCACTTCACGGTCCAGGCTTCCGTTCCGGATCTCCAGGTCCAGGGTGTAGAGACCCCCTTCCTTTCGGGCGGGTTTTCCGCTCATCAGGCGGATGGTCCTGGTTTTTCCCTCGATCTTGATGCCTTTGAACACCCGCATGCCGTCCAGTCCGTGGAGCAGGAACCCGGGATTCTTGTGAAGGGCGCCGTGGCCGAACCACTCGGTCATCAGGGCGAAGGGGACCACGGGTTTCTCCTTGATCACGTGGCTCTTGAGCACCGGGTAGAGATCCGCATCCACCTCTTTGGTGAAGGACAGGCCAAGGTGGGCGGATGGGGCGGGGCCGGGATGTGCGGCGGCCGCCTGTTTCATGTCCGCCAGCTCGTCCATGCTGGTGGGAAAGGTTCCGCCCAGCACCACCTCGATGGGGCTGGTCAAGGGGGCGGCCATTTCACGGACCATGCATTCCGCCCCTTCCCGGACGGGGATCAGTTCCACATGCTTTTTGGCGAATTCCTTTTTCAGGCTGTCGGTGACCATGCCCCCGTCCCAGGGGCCCCAGTTGATGGAGACCACCCGGCAGGACTTGTTCTGTTCCGCGTAGGCCCGTCCCACCTTGTTCAGCACCTCGTTGGCCATGGCGTAGGCCACCTGGCCGGTGTTGCCCACCCGGGCGCTCACCGAGGAGAAAAGCACCAGGTAGCGCATCTCGTCTTCGGGAATGGCTTTCAAAAGGTTCTCAAGGCCGTTGACCTTGGTGTTGTAGACTTTGTTGAACTGATCCAGGGTCTGGTCCACGATGAAACGGTCTTCGAGGACGCCGGCCCCGTGGATCAGGCCCTTGATGGGGCCGAAGGCGGCTTTCACCTCTTCGATCACACGGCTGACACTGGCCAGGTCACGGACATCCGCCGGGAAATAGGCGGCGTTGGACCCGGCTTTTTTCAAAAGGGCCAGGGTCCGGGTGATTTCCCGGTTGCCCAGGATGGTTTTCAGCTCTTTTTCCACCTGGGCCGGGGTGACTTTCTGGCCCTTGAACAGGTTTTCGAGAATCCCTTTCTTGATTGCACCTTCGTCTTTCAGGGGCTTCAACCAGGCCGGTTCCGGGCCGGGTTCATCGCTGCGTCCCATGAGAATGATGGTGGGACTGGCGTTCCGGGCGAGAGCGATGGCCGCGGCGGCCGTGACACCTTTGGCCCCGCCTGACACGATCACCACGTCCCTGGGGCTAAGGTCCAGGCTTCCCTGTTCCACCGGGGCTTTTTCAAGGTGGAGGACCACACGGTCCTGGTCGGTGAGCCCCACTTCCACGGCCCCCCGGCTAAGGAGTTCGTCCACCACACGCCGGGCCAGTTGGGTGTTGACCTTGGCGGAGAGGTCCACGTCGATGGCCTTGCAGCTCACTTTGTCCCACTCCAGGTCCGCTGTCTTGGCAAGGCCGGAAAGGCCGCCGAGCACGGGGGCCTGGAGTTTGCCTCCGCCAAAGCCGAAGGTCCCGTCAAGACGTGAAATCGTGGCGAAGAAGGCGCCGCCCTGATCCGCCGATTCCATCAGGGACTTGCCGGTCCGGTGGGCCAGGTCAAAGGCTTTTTTCAGGAATTCCTCGTGGTTCCTGTCCCAGAGGTCCGACTCTTTTTTCTTGAATCCCGCGAGGCTCGCAAGAGCTCCCTTTTTCTTGAGTTCGGGAACGATGACGAGGCCTGCGGCGTCCTGGGGATTGTCGTCGAGCTGGATGATGGCGACGGGAATCTTCCGGGCTTTCAGTTCCCCCGCAATGGCCGCGGAAAGGCCGTTCTTGTCATCGGTGACGTAGACTTTCCGCTTGGCCGGAACAGCCACCACTCTCTGGCTGACCAGCGGACGTTTTTCCAGTCTCACGATCTGGCGGTTCACCACGGAGGTGTCCACCGGGCCTTCCAGGTCATCGGTTCCCTGCTCGGCAGAAACAGTTGGGGCGGAGGCCGGGGCGGCCTGGGCCGTTCCTTTCTGGAGGGAGTCCACGTAGTCCAGGATCTGCTGGAGGGTTTTGAGGGTCACCATCACATCGGGATCAAAGGCGGGAAGATCGGGAACCAGGGTTTCGAATTCGCTCATGATCTCGACCCGCTTGATGCTGTCGATGCCCAGGTCCGCCTCGATGTCCATGTCCAGGGCCACCAGGTCCTCGGGATAGCCGGTGAGGCGGCTGACCACGGATCTCATGGTCCGGGTGACCAGATCCATGTCCAGGGTTTTGACGGGTTTTGCCAAAGCCTGGGGCGCGGCCGTTGCCGCAGCCGCGGCAGGGGCGGCCAAAGACCGTCCCACATGGGCCACGATGTCGCCCAGGGTCTTGAGGACCGCCATATCTTCGGGGGACAGGGAGGGCAGGCCGGGAACCCTTTCCTCGAAGGCGCTCATGATCTCCACCCGTTTGATGCTGTCGATGCCCAGGTCCGCCTCGATGTCCATGTCGAGACCGATCATGTCCTCGGGGTAGCCGGTGAGTTCGCTGACCACCGAAAGCATGGCGGCGGTGAGGTGCTGGATGTCCACAGCGGGACCGGCTGATGCTGAGGGGGCAGGAACGGAGGCGAGGCTCTCGCCCACATAGGCGATGATTTCACCCAGGGTCTTGA
>CAZWTY010000126.1:0-8133 GCA_964637565.1 uncultured Desulforapulum sp. | reverse complement strand
GACGGGGACGATCTCTTCGAAGGACCGCAGCGCGCCGAGGGCTTCGAGGAGCGACAGAAGCTGCCTCTTGCTGCGCAGCAGATCCACCTTGTTCACCACCAAGATGCAGGGCACGTCCTTGGGGACGCGTTCGAGCAAGACCACATCCTCGGGATGCACGAGCGAGCTGGCCTTCGGGGCCTCGCCGAGCGTCTCGGCCAGGGCGCGTCGTCGTTCTGCGTTGCGGAGCCGGGCTTGCAGTCCGGTCACGTCGGTGACGAAGACCACCACGTCGGCACGCCGGTTCTTGTTGTCCTCGATAACGGTGTACTGGTTCAACGCCACCCAGTCGTTGTTGTCGATCTCTTCCAGATCCAGCAGCCAGACCTTGAGATGTCGGGAACCGCCATAGCCATCGAGGGACGGCACTTCAACGTCCACGCCGTCGGTAAGCAGCCGATGAAACGTGCGATTGTTGCTTACGATATCTGGCCCGCTAACGGCGAGTATTCGGCGCAGCGCCTCTTCAATCCCCACAGACGGAACATCGGGGTTGATTGCGGTCAATGCATTACGCAAGCGATCTAGAAGGAATATCTGTCTGTAATCCTCGCGCTCCTGCCCCGGCATGCCGGGAGCCAGGTCCGGGCCGTGCAGCACCATCCATCCCAGTTCGGCCAGCCATTCCAAGCAAACATTCTCAAGAACACTTTCATTCAATATATTCATGCGTCATCAACACCTTCCAGGATTCGCCAAACTCGGCGATAGACTAAACCATTTTGACCAACGGCAGTTTTCCAATCTGCCTCGGTCAGATTAACCAAAGTTTCTCTGAGCTTCGGCAGTGGCTGGTTAATGGTCTTGCCACAATGGGACGCCAAAGGCGCAGCGGCTGTTCTTGGGATGCCCAACAGCCTCATCGCTATGGCCTCATCAGAGTTGACTCCATAAAAAACACGAGAAGGAAGATTACTGAGTCTCTTGAATTCGTCATCTGGAAGAGTCGAGGCGGTAATTGAAAGTAGCGCTCCGAGTCCCCAAGAGGCGGTTTGTGTCAATTTTCCAAACAGATTCTGGCCGCATCGGGTAATCGCGGTAACTGGAGTATCACCGTCTCGCTGGAAATGGATGGCCGCAATTTCAGGTAACGATTTGCCGCCGACCCAGTCTTTAACGATTTCCGCAAGCTTATTGCCATCTTTGCCAGCCCCTCCGGTTGCTGCTTCCAAGTTATCCCTAAGCTCTGGAACGAGCAGTAAGACTCCCATCATGTCGCGAAGTGTTTGGTCTCTATTCTCAAAAAGCGTCTCAGAATCCCATGAATTATGATCAATAGACCCTTTATTTGACAGAATCGTGATGATGCTATTGACCGAGAAGCCGGTACTATCGACCAGCTTAATCGGGCGTCCAGGTTCCTGAAGGAACTGTGCGTAGTTTTCGATGCCAATTAGAAGCTGACGTGCAATGTGACTGTTGCGCAGTCTCAGTTTTTCGAATCCAAACGTTCCTCTTAAAACCTGCTCAATCTGTTGAAGAAATGTAGCGGGTTCTCCCATTTGCCGGTACGTATGGGAAAGATACTGCAGAAAACAGGACCATTCCGGCTTGCTGTACACAATTCTTCCAAGGTCATCCAAACTTGTGGCTGCATCGATTGCCATCTGAATAAGAGCCGAATTAAGATCTCCCGTGTTCTTATTGATATAGGTTCGTAACGCGCTCGCTTTATCTGTGTTGTCAGCAGCTAATGCTACAATTCCAAGTTGACCTTGAGAAATTCTTCCTGCGCGTCCTGCGATGTTCCAGAAATCCTCTGGCGGCATGTCTTCAGGTGGGCGATCGGAAGAAAAATACTGATGCGAGGCCATTACAACACCGCTCACCGGAAAGTTAATCCCTTGCGCAATAGTAGTTGTTGCAACTAGGAAATCCAGATGCGAATCCTCAAAGAGCCACTCAATCAGCATCCTTACTTCCTCGGGAAGTCCCGAATGGTGAATACCGATGCCATACGACAGAAGCTCGATGAGTGGAAAACCTTCACCCATTTCGAGCGCCAAATAATTCTGAACAAGCTCAATGTCTGCATGAATCGAAGACCTCTTGTTCCCGGCAATCTTGAGCTGATCTGCCAACGACCATACCCAATCCGGTCTTGCGTGCATAAGAATTACTGGTCCTCGAAGTTTCAAATATTGAGCTGCAACCGCTGCGATTGAGCCCTGACTGTTCGCCTTGGAAAACGTCGAAGCAATTTCACCAGCCTTCGGGAACGGCACACGCTCATCCAAGGCGATTGTTTTTCGCGTCGTGTGAAGGGTTTCAAACTCCAGAGAGTAGTCGTAACTGCGACCATTCAAGGGTTCTCCTTGGATGGCTTGCACTATCCCAATCGCGCGGTCATTTGGTTGCCAGTCCAAAGAAAGGCTAATATCATCCGAATTTTGGCCACCCAACCACCTGGCAACCTCACGAGCATTCGAGATGAAGGGCGTGAGAAGCAGGAATTGTGCGTATTCGCATTCATTATTGATCGTAGCAAGGAGAAGTTCCAGATTGAGCCCTCTACGCGGGCTTTGAAGGTTGTGCGCCTCGTCCACAATTACCAGCGTCAGCGGTCTGCCGATCTTGCTTTCCCAACCTTGGCGGAGCATCAAGTCAAGTTTTTCCGGTGTTGTCACTAGGACTCGGAACTTTGCGTCTGGCGCGGTCTCCGTCAGCAGTTCCATCTCAATCCCGTCTACCTCGAGAGCAGGGCTAACCCGCTCTACAACTACGCCTAACGGCTGGAAATCCCTGCGTAATTGTCGTGTCACCTGGTTCACTAATGCCCGAGTAGGGGCCAAGTAAGCCACCCATCCTTCGCTGCCCTGGTCGTCAAACTGGTTCAGGGCTTGAAGGATTCGAAACTGAGCAATTAGGGTTTTGCCGCTGGATGTCGGCAGGCTTACAACTACGGCGCGGCGACTCGACCCTAGGAGTCCCTTCTCTGCGAGGGTTCGGCGCTGGGGCGGCAGGACGTCGAAAATTGCCTTGTTCCCTCGGCCACGAGAAACCAGTGTCCGAACAAATTGCGTCACACGTGAGTTTACCGCCCGGGTCACCGTCCAAATCGAATTATTGACGAGTTGAGCAGAAGCGGCCGCAAGCAATCGCGTCGTGGGTTCCAGCTCAATTAGGCGGGCCGGTTCACAAGCAGCCTGAGCTCGGTCAAAATGGGTGTCGAGGAGTTGTTGAACCTGGTGGTTGCCATCCACAACCCCTTCGGTAATGAATTGGGCTAGAATGTCGGCAGCCTTTGCGAGATGGTAAAGTCCGATGAGTTCCAAAGCGGTAGCTTTGGCCGAATGAGTAGGCACCCCATCGAGGTAGTTCTTCTCGAACTCCATCTGGCTGCTGCGCAGATTCGCGATCCGTTCGAGCACAAGATCGCGGTCAGACCATCCTCGCTTGCGGATCAAACGGAGCCACACGTCGATGAGTGTCGCCCAAGTTCGTTCGCCCCAGTTTTCTGAGTTTATCGGAAGATCGGGCCAATCCCCTGTGTCTTCCAATGCCCGGAGCCAGCGTGCAGCGTCGGAACCTCGATCACCTAGGATGGCAAGGCATGAGGCACGCAGCAGCGTTTTGCCTTGATCTAGAGGGCTTCCCGCAACAAAAAGCGTCTTGAAAAGCTGAAAGGCATCACATGCCGCAGCGCGAAGTAGTTTTTCCTTTTCTTCATTTTCTTCAAATCGCTCGAGGATAAGGTCAAGGGAAGCCAGCTCTAGGGCGTTGGCCACATCGAGGATCAAGTTGAGATCCAACTCGGCGTCCGTCGAAAGCAGCTCACGGTAGACCTGCGCCTTGTCTGAGGCCTTCAACGCGGCACGGCGGCGTTCTTCAATCCCATCTAGCAACCAGTGGCTCATGAGTCACCTCCTTGCCGGATTGAAGGAACAAGCTGATCCGTCTTCCAGGGAAGGTAGAGTGCGACCAGATCACATTGAGTCGGGGAGGCAAGTTTACGCCTCAACGCTTTTCCCCGGGCAGAAAGATCGCGTTCATTCGGTTGCGTGTCACGAATCAGGACACCGAAAAGAACTAAGGACTTTCTCCCTGTATTGAAATAGCTGATGCAGGAACAGTCAAATGCCTCCTGATACGGTCCACCTTTAGTCCGTGGATGTAGCCATTTGATAAGCTGGCAAATCGTCGTCAAGTCCTGGGCGAGCTTGTCAATTTGGTGGCCCATGTGTCCTGACCGACCGGACATCACTTGCGGCGGGTAAGCCTCTTCTGAGGACGTCTTTACTTCTCCTAGCGCTAAACGATAGCCAGCACTTTCCGCCACAAAACCAACAAGGTCGGCCCCCGGCAGTGAGCCAAAGGGATTTCGTTTGTCGCGTTCCATGTTCCACGGAAAAATGACGCCCTTCGTTTCAATCAGATAAGCCTCAGCAAGCGCTTCCCCGGCAGCCCAGTCTCGCTCTTCAGGGGCTTCCGCTGCCAGCACAGCTTCAAGACTTTCCTTCCCCATTCCGGTGAGAGCCAAGCCGCGAAGATGACTCCGAAAATCTTCCGTTCCTTCCTCATCATCAAGACGCGAACGAACTTCTGTCTGGAGAAATGATGTAAAGTCCTCACTAAGAGAGAATGACTGGCCACGCCAAGATACGCAGGCATGGTTGTCCTCAAACTCAATTGTGGCGCAGGAGGAAATCATATCGCCACCTCCATTTCTTCGAGCTGCAAACGAAGTTCCCCGGAGAGAAATTTTGGTATTAGCGTTTCGCGAGTTTTTGATAGATCGCGGTTGAGCTGGGCGTTGTGAGTGATCTTGCGGAAAGCTGGTTCAGTCAGACCATTGAATGCGATAAGAATCTTCGTCTCTCTTGGCCGGGTGATGTAATAATTGTCGAAGCAAGCATTCTGAACCCGCTGGCGACCGGATGAGCCAACCATGCTGGCGATACAGTGCTGACGAAAAGATGGGTTTCGGGCAAGACAGGCAACGAATGAAGTTTGAACTTCGGCTTTACCACGAAGAACGATGAACTCGGTCGAACCAAATCCGACCTGGTCTCCGTCTAGGAAATCAACAACTGCTGTCTTTCCATTCTCAAGACAAGGGGTGATGCGGGCGAGAAGTACATCTCCATTCTGAAACTTTGCGCCACCATTGTGGGGCTTTTTGATGATTTCACCGACTGTAAAACCTTCAGTTGGCAAAGACGCCATGTCGGCATAGGGAGCAATAGAGCCCTTTTTAATCTTAACTGTAGGGTTGATGCTGAGGAGGTCCGAAACGCTTCTTGCCTCCCAACCCTTCGGAATCCAGCCCATTCCTTCGGTAAATTCAAACTCATTGGGGAAAAGGTTGCAGATGTCGTCCGGCAGAGGTTTACGGGCGTCGCCGAGGGACTCGCGAAGCGCGGCGCGAGCTTGCAGTTCTTCGGGGATGGGGTGGCCTGCGGCCAGAGCGTTGTCTATGACCGGATCGAAATCGATAAACCAGCTCTTGAACAGTGCCTGGGCCATTGCCTCCAACGTTTCATTCATCCGCCGATTCAATTCGATTTTGTCGTCCAGTGATCCGAGAATGTGAGCGATGGTGCGTTGTTCCGTTTCGTCAAAAAAAGGAATCTCATGTCTACCGACATGTTCCCATTTAGCTCGCGGCATTTTGGTGCCTTCAGAACCCTGCATTGAGAAATTAACGAAATCAAAAGATGCCATCCAATAGTAAAGAAAGCCCTGATTGATTCCATCCCTAGCACGAACGACCCATATATCTGTCGAGCAAACGCCGTCAAAAGGCGCACGAACTACTTTTCTGAAATAAGGACGGAGTTTCCCAAATAGAATATCTCCTTTTGAGAATATTGCTTTTGCGCTTGATACATCTTCGGCGACGCCATATCCGTTTAAATGCAATGAGCCTTGCTCAATATGCTCTAAGCCAATATATTTAGTGCCGCTCGCATCTTCAGGTCGGATTGTCTTTCGAATTTCTTCCGCACAGTCAGCAAAAATCAGCTTGTCATTCCCCATAACCCAGCACCTCCAAGTTGCGACGGATTACGGAATCCAGCTCGACCGACTCGCGCATCTGCTGGTAAAGTCGGTCAGAAAGTTCCGCCATCTTTTCTTCAAAGGCGATGCCGTCATCTTCGATGGCTTCTGCACCAACATAGCGACCGGGGGTCAATACATGATGATGGGAGCGGATGTCTTCGAGAGTGGCTGACTTGCAGAAACCGGCCTTGTCTTCGTAGGTGCCGTCTTTTTTCTCGCCGCGCCAAGCATGATATGTACGGCCGATTTCGGCGATCTCCTCGTCGGACAATTCCCGATGGGTGCGGTCTATCAGCGTGCCCAGCTTGCGGGCGTCGATAAACAGGGTTTCACCTGCGCGGCTGCGGAAGCCCCGTTTGGCGTCAGCTTTCTTGGAGCGGGTCAGAAACCAGAGGCAGACCGGGATTTGGGTGGTGTAGAAGAGCTGCCCGGGCAGGGCAATCATACAATCCACCATATCGGCTTCGATCAGTGACTTGCGGATATCGCCCTCACCGGAGGTGTTGGTGGACATGGAACCGTTGGCCAACACAAAACCGGCGATGCCATCCGGCGCGAGGTGATGCACGAAGTGTTGAATCCAGGCGTAGTTGGCGTTGCCACCGTCCACATGAACGACGGAACCATCCTTTTGCTTGCGCGGGCCACCAGCCGGAGGGGTGCCAAAAGCCCAGCGGGCATCCTCCTTAACCTTGGAAAAGCCCCAGTCCTCATCATTGAACGGGGGATTGGCGAGGATGAAGTCGGCTTTCAAATCCTTATGGGCATCCTGCAGGAACGACCCTTTTTCATTCCAGCGGATATCGGCATCGATACCGCGAATGGCCATGTTCATGATCGCCAGACGCCAGGTGGTGTAATTCATTTCCTGACCGTAAACGGCAATCTCCCGGCGAGCCTGGGTTCCATTGCCATTACCGTTGGCGTGCGCCTCGACAAAACGAACGGCCTGCACGAACATGCCGCCCGACCCGCAGCAGGGGTCATAGACACGGCCCTTGAAGGGCTCGATCATCTCGACCAGCAGCTTGACCACACATTGGGGGGTGTAGAACTCACCGCCGCCCTTGCCTTCCTTTTCGGCAAATTGCGCCAGAAAGTATTCGTAGACGCGGCCGAGAATGTCTTGCTTGCGGCTCTCCCTGTCGCCAAGGCCTATCGTGGCAATGAGATCAATCAGCTCCCCAAGGCGGGACTTGTCGAGGGCCGGGCGGGCATAATCCTTGGGGAGGACACCTTTCAGCGAGGTGTTGTCGCGCTCGATAGCCGCCATGGCTTCATCGATGAGCTGTCCGATTTTCGGATCTTTGGCACGTCCCTGCAGGGTGGTCCAGCGGGCCTCGATCGGCACCCAAAACACGTTGGCGGCGTTGTATTCGTCGCGATCTTCAGGGTCGGCATATTCCTCGGCCTGAAGCTCCGCATACTTTTCGAGGAACGAATCAGAGATGTATTTCAGAAAGATGAGCCCGAGCACGACATGCTTGTATTCCGCCGCATCCATGGTGCCGCGCAGCTTGTCGGCCGCATTCCACAGCTTGTCCTCAAACCCGAGATTGGCTCCGGTGTTCGTGCTCATCGAATATCACTCCTCATTATTTTCGGGCAGCTTTAGCTTCCCTTGTCTTGTCATCTTGGCGCAGAACGTCTCAAATTGAGCTCGTGCGAGCTTGAAGGGAACAGTTTTAGCGTTTTCCCATCGGTTGATGGTGGCGAAACTAACCCCAAGTTCACGAGCAAGCTCCTCCTGGCTGATCCCTAATTGCCTGCGGACTTCTTTCACCGTATCTGAAAAATTTTCGGGGCTTGTTGCCATGAGTTTTACCTTCGCCACTTGGTCGCGGGTTCATCTATGACAGACGAACAAAGTTCGCCCAATTTAAAATAACGTCGAATAATATAACAGGTGTAATGACAGGTGCAAGGCAAAAAGTGGTCTTTCCCCGATAATTTCTTCCAGGAATCCCGCGTTAAAAACCGCCCGGCCAGCTATCGATACGTACCCCTTCACATTGGAGTTCTCTACCTTCGTAAACCCAGGCTGGAATCGAGGTGCGCCCGCACAGCACCGCCACCATCACCCGCTGGTAC
>CAZWTY010000125.1:0-8275 GCA_964637565.1 uncultured Desulforapulum sp. | reverse complement strand
AACAGCGCCGCCCGGAATGACAATGGCGGGAACCCGGGGTAACTCCGCAGACCCGGAGGGGCAGGTGTTCCCCCCCCCCTTCGAAGACGTTCGGCCGATAGTTCATATCCTTGCCAATTTTACATGCGATAGCCCTGGGCTCTTCCCGGTTCGTTCAGAAGATCCAGGCTGAATTTTTTCCGGAGCAGCCGGTCCCTCCACGATGTGGGCAGGGCGTAACGGATCAGGGGCAGGAGGAAGCTCTGGTGGCCCAGGCGTATCACGGGAGCGGGTTTTTCTTCCAGGAGCCTTGGAACCAGATTCCCTGCGAATTCCTTGACTGGCGTGGCCTTGTTCTGGGAAGCCAGGGCCCGGTCCTCGATGGCCGAGGCGATGGCTGAGTAGAGAGATTCGCCGCCTTTGAACTCGGGAATCCCTTTGTGGGCCGTGTTCCCCAGCTCGGATTCGATGCCACCGGGCTGGACCGTGATCACGGAAATGTTAAACGGGGAAAGCTCGGCCCGCAGCACATCGGAAAGGGCGTGGACAGCGCTCTTGCTGGCGCAGTAAGCACCGGCAAAAGGGGTGGCGAGCACTCCCGAGACGCTTCCGATGTTCACGATGCGGCCGCCGCCTTTTCGGATCATGGCTGGAACGAAGGCCTGAGTCATGGCAAGCACGGCCACCACGTTGGTTTCGAACTGGAGCCTCACCCTGTCCAGGGGGATTTCCGCAAAAGGCCCCATGGCGATGAACCCGGCGTTGTTCACCAGGATGTCCAGTCCCCCGGCCAGGTTGTCGACCGCTTTGACGGCGGATTCGATGTCCGGGGACGAGTTAACGTCCAGAGCCAGGGTTTCCATGCCCATGGCGGCCAGGTCCTTCAATGATTCAGGGTTTCTCGCCGTGGCGAAAACACGGAGGCCATGCCGATGGAACTCAAGGGCCAGGGCCCTTCCGATGCCCGTGGAGCATCCGGTGATGAGAACGGTCTTTCGCGGATCGGACATAAAGCCTCCTTTTTATTAATCCGGCAATACAATACCTTTAAACCGTGTTTGCTCAAACAAGGAAGATGGCAAATCAGGGGTTTAGCTTTTTAGTGGTTTAGGTCTTTCAAAGATTCTTCTCATAATCTATGGTTTATTATAAATTCAAGGCCCATTCAATGCATAACCCTAAACCGCTAAACGTCTAAACCGCTCACTTGCCTAAAAATTTAAGCTTTTTAATTGCCGGTTAAATATGAGTACGAGTCTGTCAGGTCGTGCCAACCTTTTACGCCAGATCGATCATCCGCTGAACCGAAGACAGGGCCGCGCGCCGGATGTCTTCCGGAACGGTAACCCGGCCGTCCAGGTTCTCCAGGGACCTGACGATATCTTCCAGGGTGATTTTTTTCATCTCGGCGCATTCCAGTTTCAGGGACACCGGGTAGAACCGCTTGTCCGGACAGGCCTTGGCCAGACCGTGGAGAAGACCAGTTTCTGTGCCCACGATGAACGAGCGCGCGTCAGACTCCATGGCGAAACGGATCATGCCCGATGTGCTGTGAATCACGTCGGCCATGGCCAGAACATCCGGGGGACATTCGGGATGGGCCATGAACAGGGCGTCGGGGTGGGCTTTCCGGGCGGCCGTCACATCTTCGGGTTTCACGGCGTTGTGGTAGGGACAGCACCCGTCCCAGATGTGGATGGTCTTGTCGGTACGATCCGCCGCGTACAGGGCCAGGTTCCGGTCGGGCGTCATGAGCATCTCGTGGTGATCCACGCTGTTGGCCACCTTGACCACGTTGGCCGAGGTGCAGCAGATCGTGGAAAGGGCCTTGACCGCCGCCGAGCTGTTCACGTAGGTCACCACCGGCATGGGGGGGAGCTCGGTCAGCCTTTGTTTCAGGGATTCGGCGGTGATCATGTCCGCCATGGGGCAGCCCGCGTCGGTGCGTGGCAGGAGCACGGTTTTGTCGGGGCACAGGATACAGGCTGTTTCGGCCATAAAATGCACGCCGCAGAACACGATGACCTCGGCATCCGTTTTTGACGCCCGGATGCTGAGTTCCAGGGAGTCCCCTGTCAGATCGGCCACATCCTGGATTTCTCCGGGCTGGTAGTTGTGGGCCAGAAGAATGGCTTTCCGTTTTTTGAGAAGGTCTCTGATCGTCTGTTTCATGGTCTTTCCTTACATCTTCTGGTCAAGGGGAATGACATTGGCCGTCTTCGGGACCTTGAACGAAAAGGTCGCCTCGTCGGAAAAGGGCTTGAACTGGAGGTGCTTGAACTGGATCCGGGTTTCTTCCCCGTTCATGTTGAACGAGACGATTTTCAGGATGTCGTGGGTTCCGTTGTCCACGGTGAGAAAGATGTCCGTGAAGCCCATGCCCTTGTTTTTCGGCACCAGTTTCAGCCGTGTGGTGTTTTCATCGCTGGAATCCGTGATGCTCACCGCGAACTGGGTCCTGATCTGTTTCACGTCGGTCAGCACATTGGCCCCGCTGCCTTTGCCGAAAAACTCCTTGGATTTTCCGATCCAGACGTTGTTGTCCGAAGGGCTGTGGATCCAGAGGGTTTCCCCGTCGGAAATGTAGTGGAGAACTTCGGGCTTTTCGTATTCCCAGCGGAATTTCCCCGGTTTTTTGAAAAACACCCGGCCCCGGGCCGTTTCCGTGACCTGAATTTCGGGCAGGGGGGATTCCTGGTAAAAATCGGCTGTAAAAGACACGGAGTCGTACCGGTTTTCGATTTTCTTCAGGATCTGGGACACGGGGGAGTTGTCTTCGGCCTTGGCCTGGCTTGTGGCGGCGGGTTTGCGTTTGCTTTTGGTTTTTTTCTTTTTCGCGGCCAGGCTGCTTTCCGGGCAGAGGGCCAGGGCGAAGATCACAAAACAGGAGATAATCAGTCGATAACTTGTGTTTTTCATGGTTTTCCTTTGTTGCGCTCCAGTCAATGAAGGGTGTTGCACAAATGATTGTTTAGGTGATAGATATAAAAATTTTCAATGGGTATCAAGGGATTTGTCATCGGTGGCTCTGAGGCGGGCCAGCATCTTTGTCCGTCGGAAACAGGACTTTTAAGGGCACGGGGCAAAAAACCTTCATGGGGTCTGATATGAAAGATTTCTTCAAAGTCACGCCGCTCGACCAGGTTCTTGCGCTGAAAAACCTGTTCGGCGTCACCTCCGTGGAAATCGTGGAGATTGAAAGTTGTCACGGAAGGGTTCTGGCCACGGATGTTTTCGCGGACCGGGATCTTCCCGATTTCAGCCGGTCCACCATGGACGGATTCGCCGTGGCAGCATCTTCCACGTTCGGAGCTTCGGCATCCAGCCCGGCCTTTCTCCAAGTGAAAGGTGCGGTGGCCATGGGCGAACATCCCACAATCCGGGTGGGTCCGGGGGAAACGGTCAAAATTTCCACCGGGGGCATGCTGCCCTCTGGCACGGACAGTGTGGTGATGGTCGAATTCACCGAAATGGTGGATGACAGCTCCCTTGAAATATACAAGAGTGTGGCGCCAGGCCAGAACATCATCGAAAAGGGGGAGGATTTTGCCTCGGGCGTCCTTCTCCTTGAACGGGGAACGATCCTCCGTCCCCAGGATGTGGGGCTTCTGGCCGCCTTCGGCCACAGCGATGTTCCTGTGTTCAGGAAACCTGTGGTCGCCATCGTGAGTACAGGCGATGAAATCGTACCCGTGGCCCAGGAGCCGCCTCCAGGACATATCCGGGACATGAACACCCATACCCTTCGGGGCCTCGTCATGGAATCCGGGGCCGTCCCCCTTTCTTTCGGGATTGTGGGGGACGATGAAAACGCCCTGTACGCCGTGTGTGAAAAAGCCCTTGCAGAATCGGACATGGTGCTGATTTCCGGGGGCAGTTCCGTGGGCGCCCGGGATTACACCACCAGCATCCTCTCGTCGTTTGGCGATTCAAAAATACTTGTCCACGGGATCCCCATCAGTCCGGGCAAACCCACCATTCTGGCATCGGTGGGCGGAAAGGCCGTCTGGGGCCTCCCGGGCCATGTGGTTTCAGCCATGGTGGTCTACGACCGTGTGGTGAAACCTTTTGTCAGAGCCCTTTCCGGAGCGCGTGCCGACGACGATTTCATCCGGATTCCCGCGATTCTTTCCCGGAACGTGGCCTCGGCCCAGGGCAGGGAAGAGTACGTCCGGGTCAGGCTGACATTTGATGGAAGCGATTGGACCGCCGTTCCCGTCCTGGGAAAATCCGGGGCCATCAACACCATGGTTCTCGCAGACGGCCTGATCCGCATTCCCCTGAACACCGAAGGCCTGGAAAAAGGCAGCCGGGTCCTGGTGATGGTCCCGCCGCGCGGATAAAAATCGGTGTACCCAACCTAACTGGATAACCCCTCGAAAAAGGAAAACAGCATGGTCATGAAACGCAATGTCTATCTTGAAATGAAATCCATGGATGAGGCCTTAGGGACTCTGCTTGCGGCGTTTCCCGATGTCATGGAAAAAAGGGAAACCGTGGATGTGGACCAGGCGGCAGGCCGGATTCTTGCCGAGGCCGTGGTGGCGAACATCTCCTCGCCCGCCTTTCACGCCGCGGCTATGGACGGAATCGCCGTGGATGCGGAGCAGACCTTCGGGGCCAGCGAGACAAAGCCCGTGACCCTTGAGATGGGCCGGACAGCCTTTGCCGTGAACACCGGGCATGTCCTGCCAAAAGGCACCAACGCGGTGATCATGATCGAGCAGGTGTTTGACAACTCTGACGGCACGGTCACCATCGAGGCCCCGGCTTTCCCCTTCCAGTATGTCCGGAAAATGGGCGAGGACATCGTGGCCACCGAGCTTCTGTTTCCCCACGGCCACCGGGTGACACCGTACTGCGTGGGCGCGATGATTTCAGGCGGTGTTTTCAACGTCTCCGTGCTGAAAAAACCCTCCCTGCTCATTCTGCCCACCGGATCGGAACTGGTGAATTTCAGGGATGTGGAAGCCAAAAGCCTGGAACCGGGAAAAACCCTGGATTCCAACGCCTATGTCCTCAAAGGCCTGGCTTCGGAATGCGGGGCTACCGCCGAGCGCCACCCGATCCTGGTGGACGATCATGCTCTGATCTGCGACGCTCTGGACCGGGCCAGCCGGGACGACCGTTACGACATCCTTCTTATGGTGGGGGGGTCTTCCGCGGGATCGGAGGATTACGCCCGGGCCGCCATCGAGGAGAAAGGCGAGGTTCTGGTTCACGGGGTGACCATGATGCCCGGCAAACCCTTGCTTTTCGGGCGGGTCAACGGCAAACCCGTGTTCGGCATTCCCGGGTACCCCGTGTCCGCCATCATGGCCTTCGAACAGTTCGTACGTCCTCTGATATACCAGATGCTGGGCGTGCCCCTGATCGGGCGCCAGGCCATCGATGTGATCCCCACCCGGAACATCAACTCCAAACTGGGCCTTGAGGAATTCGTCCGGGTGAAAATCGGCAAGGTGGGCGACCGCATGGTGGCCACACCCCTTGCCGGAGGAGCCGGTTCCATCACCTCGCTGACCCAGGCCCACGGCATCATCCGGATTCCCGGGCACGTGGAAGGGATCCGAAGCCATGACACGGTGCGGGCCGAGATCCTCAAACCCCTTCCCCTGATCGAGAACACGGTGGTGATCGTGGGCAGCCACGACAACACCCTGGATGTGCTGGCCGACCAGATCAGGACCGGCAGGGACCACGGAGGCATCACCGTGTCGTCCAGTCATGTGGGCAGCCTCGGCGGTCTGATGGCTCTTAAAAAGGGATTCTGCCATCTGGCCGGTTCCCATCTGCTGGACGAGGAAGACGGCTCGTACAATCTGTCCTACATCAAAAAACACCTGCCGGACACGCCGGTGAAGGTGGTGAACCTCGTCATGAGAGATCAGGGTCTGATCGTTCCCAAAGGCAATCCCAAAGGGATCCGGGACATCGGGGACCTGGTTCGGGACGACATCCGTTTCATCAACCGGCAGAAAGGTTCGGGAACACGGATTCTCCTGGATTTCAGGCTGAAGGAACTGAATCTCGACGGCAAAGCCATTGACGGCTACGACCTTGAAGAGTATACACACATGTCTGTGGCCGCCGCCGTTCTTTCAGGCGCCGCCGATGTGGGACTGGGCATCTACGCCGCCGCCAAAGCCCTTGACCTGGATTTCATTCCCGTGGTCACGGAACAGTATGACCTTGTCATCGGCGGGATGTATTATCAGTCCAGAAATATCCAGGTCCTGTGCGACACCATCAACAGCCGGGAGTTCAAAAACCGGGTCGAAGCTCTTGGCGGCTACAGTACAGTCAAAACAGGTTCCGTGATTCTATAACGACGACGGGAAAAGCTAACCCAGGGAGACAGGAATGGACGCAAAGATATTCAGGGAATACGACATCCGGGGAATCGCCGGAAAAGAGCTGGACGAAAACGATGTGACACAGATCGGAAAGGCGCTGGGCACCTTTCTCCTCGATCAGGGCCGGTCGAAACTGGTGGTGGGAAGGGACTGCCGGATCACCTCGGACCGTTACGCGGAAAAACTGATCGAAGGGCTTCTGTCCACCGGTTGTGACGTGGTGGATATCGGGGTCTGCCCCACGCCCGTCCTGTATTTTTCCATTCAGCATTTCGCCAAGGAAGGCGGCGTGATGGTCACGGCCAGTCACAACCCTCCCGAGTACAACGGTTTCAAGATGTGCAGCGGAACGGACTCCATCCACGGCGAAGACATCAGGACCCTTTACCGGATGATCGAAGCCGGAAAGTTCAGATCCGGCCGTGGAAACCTTGAACAGGCCGATGCCGTGACACCCTACAAAACCTATCTTTATGAAAACATCTGCATCGCCAAACCCCTGGCCATTGGCGTGGACGCGGGCAACGGCACGGCGGGACCGGTGGCCGTCCCCGTGTTGAAGCACCTGGGCTGCACGGTTCACGATCTTTACTGCGACATGGACGGCACCTTTCCCAACCATGAGGCCGACCCCACAGTGGCGGCGAACCTTGCCGATCTGATCGCCCTGGTGAAAGAGAAGAAGCTCGATGCGGGCATCGGTTACGACGGCGACGGAGACAGAATCGGCGTGGTGGACGAAAACGGCCGCATCGTCTACGGCGACCAGCTGATGATCGTGTTCGCCCGGGAGATCCTCTCACGAAAACCCGGCGCCACGTTTATCTCCGAAGTGAAATGCTCCAAGACCATGTACGACGACATCCGGAAACACGGAGGCCGCGCCCTGATGTGGAAAACGGGCCACTCCCTGATCAAGAAGAAGATGAAAGAGGAAAAGGCGGCCCTGGCCGGAGAGATGAGCGGCCACATCTTTTTCGCGGACAGGTACCTGGGTTACGATGACGCCCTTTACGCGACGCTGCGCCTCCTGGAAATCATTGCAAACACAGGGAAGACCATGAGTCAGCTTCTCGCGGATGTTCCCGCGACATTTAACACCCCGGAAATCCGGGTGGACTGCCCCGACGAGGTGAAATTCCAGGTGGTTGCAAAAATCACTGAACATTTCAAGGCCCTGCACGAGGTGATCGACATCGACGGGGTGCGTGTCCTTTTCGATGACGGATGGGGGCTTGTCCGGGCCTCCAACACCCAGCCGGCCCTTGTTCTGCGCTTCGAGGCCATGAGCGAAAAACGCCTTGGCGAGATCAGGACTTACGTGGAATCCGCTTTAGCCCGGGTGATCGCCGATTCGTGATACTCCGCGATACCATCCTTTGGGGGAACGCCAGGCTGGGCCCGGCGTTCCCCACCGTCCGCGACTCTTTCTTGAAATCCTTCATTACGAATATCCCGGGGGCCATCCCCAGTGTTTTGTTTTTTAACGTTTTATCGGCCATAATTATATTTTATTTAAAAATAGAATGTTACGATAATTTCTTCGAAAATTCCCGCTGATTTTCTGATTACGAAAATTTTTTCTTGCTTTTTAAATATCGATGGTATACTGATTTTCCATAGTGCCTTAGTAAGGAATTATCAAACACACGTGCTAATGCCTTGAGGACTATGTCTTGATCCAAGTGATCTCCGCTGGTTACCAAGACCGCTAATACTTTTTTGAACACACCATTTGGCCATTGGAAACGATGTTCGTACGTCGTGAGGACGGCTTCGTGTATTCCAATGTCAAAATGTCAAGGCAGTGCCCGGCGACGGGATAAACAAAGTCATTGTTACACAAGGAGGAGTGGGTTTGGCAGAAGGAACAGTAAAATGGTTTAGCGACAAAAAAGGCTATGGTTTTATCGAGCAGGAAGATGGCACCGACGTTTTCG
>CAZWTY010000124.1:0-8301 GCA_964637565.1 uncultured Desulforapulum sp. | reverse complement strand
CCATGAACATCGGCGGACTTATCAAGACATCCCTGATCGACTACCCCGGCATGGTCAGCTGCGTGGTGTTCACCCAGGGCTGCAATTTCCACTGTCCCTATTGCCACAACCCGGACCTGGTTCCCATGACCCGGAGCCGGAGCGAAATGATCGAGGCTAACCACGTCCTGTCTTTTCTGGAAAAACGCAAAGGGCTGCTGGACGCCGTAGTGGTTTCGGGGGGCGAACCCACCCTCCAGAAAGGCCTTGCGGACTTCCTGCGCAAGGTGAAAGCCATGGGATTCCGGGTCAAACTGGACACCAACGGCAGCCGCCCCCAGGTGCTTCGGGTGCTTGTCGCCGAAAATCTCCTGGACTACGTGGCCATGGACCTGAAAACCGCCCCGTCACGATACGCTCCGGACCTCTGGGACAAAGACGACCCGGCCACCCTTCTTTCCAGCATCTCCATCCTGATGAACTCCTCCCTGGATTACGAGTTCAGGACCACCTGCCTTCTGCCCTTCACGCCCCCCCAGGCCGTGGACGAGATGCTGTCATGCATCCAGGGAGCGAAACGCTTCGTTCTCCAGTCTTTCAAGCCGGGCCGGACCCTGGATCCCGCGTTTTTCAACCACACCACCCGGGCCCTTGAAGAAAAAGAGCTTCAGGAAATCAAGCATCGTGCCGATTCCCATGTGCGGGAATGCATGATAAGATAAGCCGTCATCGAATAATTGCCATGGGTGCAAACCTTGTTTTGACTCTTACGGTCTTTTCCGGTATGTACCTTACAATTTAAGGAGTTATCTTTCATGTGATATTGGCGTGTCGATCGTCGGATGTTCAACATTCAACGATTATCCATTTAAAACAGATTTTGACAACCACTCTAACGCACCTTGTGGCTTATCGAAGGACCCTCCGGGGAATCGATTATGGCGAACGAACCTTCAACGTCTGAAACGGCCGAGCGAATCCGTAAGCTCGAGACAGAATGCGCCCACCTGAGAAAAACCGTGGACATCTCCTCCGTCCTCTTGACCATCGCCCGGGCCGTCAGCGCCGCCGCCAACCTCAACGACTTCTACAGAACCATCCACGAAGCCCTCAAACCGGTTGTCCATGTGGAAAATTTCGCCATTGGCCTTGTGGACGAAAAAAAAGACCAGCTCTACTTCCCCTACTGTTTCGATGAAAAAAAAGAGTTCGAAACCCTCCGGAACATCGGAAATCCAAAACACAGACAGCCTGTCCTGGATGTCCTGCGGTCCGGCCGTCCCCTGTTCCTGAACCGGGAGGATCTCCACCCCGATGTGGAGGCCACGACCTGGATCGGTATCCCCCTGTTTGTCCGGGACAAGGTCATCGGCCTGATGGTGGTCCAGGATTATACCGATCCACCCCGCCTCGAGGTGGATGACGTGGCCATCATGATGACCGTCTCCGAGCACGTGGCCCTGGCCATCGAGCGGAAAATGAACGAAGAGGCCCTTTACGAAAGCGAGGCCAAGCACCGGGACATCCTGGACAGCATCATCGAAGGATACTACGAGGTGGACCTCAAAGGAAACCTCACCTTCTTCAACAGCGCCCTCTGCCGGATACTCGGCTATTCGGAAGAAGAACTTCTCCACGTCAACAACAGGCAATACATGGGCAAAGAGACCCTGAGAGCCGTCTTCAGGTCGTTCAACCACGTCTACCGGACCGGGGAACGGGTCAAAGCCTTCGAATGCCCGCTGATCCGGAAAAACGGCGAGGAGTTCTTCGCCGAGCTGAGCGTGTCCCTGATCCGGAGCCGCAAATCCCGACGGGTGGGGTTCAGGGGGCTTGTCCGGGATATTTCGGAACGGAAAAAGGCCGAAGAGGAAAAGAAACGGATGGAGGCCCAGCTCCAGTACGCCATGAAAATGGAGTCCATCGGTACCCTGGCCGGCGGCATCGCCCACAACTTCAACAACCTCCTCATGGCCATCCGGGGCTACACCGAACTGATGCTCTTCGATCTTCCCCCGGACCACAGCCATTACAAGATGCTCCAGAACATCGACAAGCAGGTGAGCAGCGGTTCACGTCTGACCAGCCAGCTGATCGGCTACGCCCGGGAAGGCAAATACGAGGTCCGGCCCGTGGACCTGAACCACCTTGTCCGTGAAACCGTGGACACCTTCGCCATGACCCGGAAGGAAATCAGGATCCATTTCAAGCTGATGGATAACCTTCCCGGCATCATCGCCGACCAGGGCCAGATCGAACAGGTCCTGATGAACCTCTGCGTCAACGCGGCGGACGCCATGCCGTTTGGCGGGGATCTTTTCTTCCGGACTTCGGTGGCGAACCATGAAAGCATCGGCGGGGAGCGCTACGAACCCAAGGCCGGAGAGTATGTCTGCCTGATTGTGGAAGACACCGGCACGGGCATGGACGAGCGCATCCTGCCCCACATCTTCGAACCTTTTTTCACCACCAAGGACGTGAGCCGGGGCACAGGCCTGGGACTCGCCTCCACCTACGGCATTGTCAAGGCCCACGGAGGCTACATCAACGCCACGTCGGAACTGGGAAGGGGCAGCACGTTTTTCCTGTACTTTCCCCTGGCCCGGGAATCGGTGCCCATGAAGGAAAAAAAGGTCCCCCAGATGATCAAGGGGCTGGAGACCATCCTGTTCGTCGATGACGATCCGGCCCTCACGGGCCTGGGATCGGACATCCTCACCCTCATGGGTTACAAGCCTCTCACGGCCGGAAGCGGGCAGGAGGCCCTTGACATCTACGAGCGGAACAGGGGTGCGATCCGCCTGGTGATCCTGGACATGATCATGCCGGAAATGGGCGGCGGCGAGGTCTACGACCGGCTCAAGGCCATAGACCCCAACGTGAAGGTCCTTCTTTCCAGCGGCTACAGCATCGACGGCCAGGCCATGGACATCCTGAACCGTGGCTGCGACGGGTTCATCCAGAAACCCTTCGACATCACCGCCATCTCCCACAAGATCCGTGAAATCCTGGACGAATGAACGATTTTTATCACATCCGGCGATTTGAGCAGGGCATCGACCTGTGCTTCGTCCATATCCCCTCGTTTGCCGCAGCCCACATCCCGGACCTCGACCTTTCAGCGTTCCGGCGACAGCGGCAACGGGTCCTGTCAGAGACGGGCCCCCTTTCCCGTTTTTTCCCCGCCGGGGATTTCCACCGGATCAACAGCTTCAAAGCCCTGAAAAAACAGGTGGAATGGATGGCCGGAAAAGCGGCGGTGAAAATCCTGGCAAACAAACGGGGCCTTGGCCCCGAGCATGACATCCGCATTGCCGCCGAACCGGGCGGGGCGCCATACCTCCCCGATTTCCCCGGCCTCCCTGTGTCCATCTCCCATTCCGGGGATTACGCGGCCTGCGCCCTGGGAGAGCCGAACGGCCGTGTGGCCCTGGACCTCGAGCAGATCGAGACGGGCCGGATGCAGAGCATCGTCCGGGTGGCTTTTTCCGAACGGGAAATCCGGCAGCTCCAGGGCCGGAGCGACGAGGCCCACTACCTGGCCTGGACCATGAAAGAGGCGTACCTGAAATACATCCGCATGGGATTTGCCGAGGGCCTGAAAAAAGTGGAAATCCTGGACGGCCGCCTGCTTCACCACGGCAAGGAAGTGTCCGGAGTCCGCATCCATTCGGAAATCTTCGATGAAACCTACGCCCTGACCCTGATGTACGGGGATTTGGTTTCGGTTTGATTTGACCTGGCAATTCTTCCCAAAGCCCCCACCCTGTCATTTCGGGCACAGAGCCCAACCTCTCACGGCAGAACCAGCGGAAAATCCATGCCTGTCAGGCTTTTCTGGGGGATCTGCTCGTAGCCCCATTTCTTGTACGTGATTTGGGGAAGGGTTTCCTCGATGTAGGTGGCCAGGCCGTTCACGGTGATCTTGCCTTCAGGGTCCCTGGCCTTGCCGGACAGGGCCTGGAGCAACGTCCAGGTAAACACCCCGTGGCCTTCGTAACCTTCAAGGGCCGACTGGTCCCGGCTGGAAGCCGCGATGATGGACCGGCCCACGGCCCGGCTCAGGCGGCTCAGGGCGGTCTTTTCGGCGATGCTCCGGGCGCTTGCTGCTTCGGCAAAGGAGCCGCTGTTGCAGGTATCCAGCATCACCAGGGATTTCATGGCCTGGATGTTCGTGAGGTAGCCCATGAGGTCGTCCTTGGACACGCCCTGGGTTTTCACCGCCGTATCGCCGGTGTATCGGAAATCCACGGGAAGGAAGTAGTAGTTGCCGTCCTTGTCCCAGGTGATGCCGTGACCGGCGATGAACAGCACGAACACGTCATCCCGTTTCGTCTTCGCCCCCAGCTCCCGGAACGCCGCTTCCAGCCCGGCTTTGGTGGCATCGGCGTCATACACGGTTTTCACGGCCACGTTGCCGAAAAGGCGCTTTCCGCCGGAACGAAGGCTTGAAATAAGGTCATCGGCATCGGAAATGGGGTATTTCAGCCGGAGGTCGCCGTCCCGGTACTGGTTCACCGCCACGGCCAGAATGTAAAGATCGGGCCGTTCCTTGTGGCCGGAACTGAAGGCCAGGGCGATCTCGGCCCGGTTGGAGTCGATGGTGTTGTCCTTGTTTTTCGCCGTAAGGCCGATGGTGTTGTTCCCGTCGGACAGGGTGAGGGTGTGGGTGAAACGAAAACAGACAACAGTCTTGCCGCTCCCGAGTTTTTTAAGGGCCCGTCCTCCCTTGTCCAGCACCACGGGCATGCCGTTCAAGGAAAGGGTCACGTCCCCCACTCCGCCGCCCTGGTCGCAGATCTCCCCTTCGATAACCGCGTCACGGCTGCCGCTCCCGCCGGACGCCGTGGTGAAACGGACCACCGGCGGCAGGGTTTTCACGGTGAGGAGGCGGTTCACGTCCACGGCTTTGGAGGCCTCGGCGATGTCTTCTCCCCGGAATTTGGCCATGACCAGATCGGGTCGGTAAAAGGCGTCGTAGAGCTTATCCACGGACACGAAGGCGGCTTCCCTGTCTTTGCCCTGGTTCAGGTGGTAGCCGATCAGTTCGGCCCCGCCCTCGGAGGCGTCGAAAAACCCTTCCGGGGTCCAGAGTACCCATCGTTTTTGGTCGTTGTGGGGGAAAAAGGCCAGGATCTCCCGGCCGTCGGCCATGCCGTACCAGCGGATGGTTCCGTCACCCAAAGCGGCCAGGGCGTAACGGCCGTCGCCGCTGATGTTTAAGGCCCAGACCACGTCAGGTGATGGAACCTTCCAGATTTCCCTGCCTTCGGGGTTGAAAAGACGAACAGCCCAATCCGATCCCAAAATGAACGAACGGCTGTCCGGAGCGATGGCGAAACAGCGTGACCGTTCATAAGGTTCAAGTTCCAGGGTACGGCCGTTCAGTTTGGGAAGGTTCGAGTTTCTCCAGTCCGTGACGGTCAGTCCGGTTGCTTCTGTCCGGGGCGGGGCCAGGGTTGGGGTGGACGATGCACCTTGGTTCAGGCTGAGGCTCCGGTCTGAAAGGGAGAACACCGCCGGGGATTTGCCCCAGGGTTCATACCCGAAACGGATCACCTGTCCGTCGGCGGACACCTGGAATCCCGAATCCATGTCCCGGTAATCCGCGATGTGGGGTTTCCGGCTGAACAGGGGGGTGCCCCGGCTGTCCAACGCCCCGAAGGCAGGGTCATAGCTTCCGAAAAAAAGCCCGCCGTCTTTCCGGGTCTTCAAGTCCATCAGGGTATTGTTCACAACGGGCACGTCGGTGTACCCGCCCTTACCGCCATCGGCCCAGATCCGGATGGGACGCCGGCTGCCTGACGCATACATTCCTCCGGCATAAAGAGTCTTTCCGTCAGCGGACCAGGCGACACGGCATAAATCGCCGTTGTCCGCACCTCCGGTATCCGGTTCACAGGCCAGGGAGAGATCGCCTCCGGAAAGGACGTTCACCGCCGTGCTGTCGTTAAACCCCACGGCCACATGGCGGCCGTCCGGGCTGAAAGCGACGCCGTAGGGTTCTTTTCCTCCGGGGGCCCTGACTTTGTTGGCCAGGGTGAAACGGCTGTCGTATCGACGGATGTAACCGTCATAACATGTGGTCACCAGATCGCCGGAAGGGTCGAAAGACGCGCCGTAACTGTCCAAACCGTAATCCTGGTCTTCCCCGGCCGGCGACCCGTCTGCCGTGTGGTAGAGGCGGACACCTTTACCAGCTCCCAGGCAGGCGGCGAGACGTTGGCCGTCCGGTGAAAAAATCAGGTGATTGATCACATTGGGAAGGCCGGTGATGGCCCGGACCAGGCGTCCCGTGCCGGTGTCAAAAAGGTAGATGGCCAAACCCTCGGGCGCTAAACCGCCTTCTTCTCCGGCAAACTGGGTAAAACCTCCCGCCGCCACAATCTTCCCGTCCGGCGAAAGGGCCACGGCGAACATCTTCCCTTCATGGCTCAGGCCCGCCGGAGGCCGGATCGCCCGGATCGCCCGGCCGGTGCGGGCGTCCCAGAGCCGGACAGTCTTGTCATCGGACGCTGTGGTGAGCATCGTGTTGGCCGCATCCACGCTGATCCTTCGGATCACCGCCGTATGCATCCCCGTTTCGATCCGGAGCATGGGGTTTTCCGGCGGTTCGGCCGCCCATGCCCCAGAGCATAAGACCAGAACAAGGATAGCCATTCCCATCAGAACCCGCCGTGTCATGTTCGTTTCCCCTTTCGTGCTGTATGGTGATCCCGGTTTTCCCGTCCGTTTTCCCGACACGCCGTCCTTTGTGAGGATACCCCGAATGCCATGAGCGGCAGCCGTTGGGTACACATTTGACGGCTTCGGAAAAAGTCCGATCTTAAGCGTTACGCTTCATCCCTCGTCACTGCGGCGTACCCTATGTACGCCTCATTCCTCGGGATTCGCAAGCCTTGACCTCGAACTTTTTCCGAAGCCGTCTGAAACTTGACTTTTTACGAGACCATCACATTTCAATGTCATAGAGTGCCTGAACAAAACCGTTTCATGGAATTGGTATGTTGTCAACACGCGTTTTACAGGGTGACCGCAGGTGTGTTCGTTCGACTTTACCATCCATCGCTATCGGTATCGGGATCGCTATCGGTATCGGGATCGCTATCGGTATCGGGATCGCTATCGAAACGATATGGGCATCGAACCCGATAGCGATACCGATAGTGATGATCATGGCTTCGCCGGGAATTCAGGCGACATCCGGACTTGACATGAACCATGACGGCAGGTACATCCTTGTCGAAAAATCTGAAGGAGGCGTGACACCCGTGAAAACCATCGACCCACCCCGCCCGGACAACGATTACCTTGGAACCCACGCGGAACTGATTCTTTCGAGTCTGTTCCGGCTGACCGGCCGGCATCTGGTGGACCCGGCCCTCTGCGCCCCAGACCGTTACCGCCAGCTTTTCGAAGCGCCGTTCTGTGTGGTGTCCCACAACACGGACGCTGACCCGATCTTCAACTACGCGAATCAAACGGCTCTGGCGCGTTTCGAAATGTCATGGGACGAATTCACCCGGCTCCCGTCCAGGCTTTCGGCGGAACCGGGCGTCCAGGAAGAACGGGACCGGTTGATGGAGAGGGTGACCCACTACGGTTATATCGACGACTATCGCGGGGTGAGGGTATCGTCCACCGGTAAGCGGTTTCGTGTGGAAGACGCCGTGGTCTGGAACCTGATTGATGCGGATGGCATTTACCGGGGACAGGCCGCGGTTTTGTTCCGGTGGACTGAGCTGTGATGATCCTGCCGAGGCGGAATCGGAGCCCGGGAACGCCGGGTTGAACCCGGCAACCTGAGCCGAGTGCAACTCGGCGTTCCCGTCAACACCCGTTCCGCAAACGGGCGTTCTCTCGTTCCCGGACCAAAGCCCGGACGTGAGACTCTGAGGTCAGCGCGACAGCACAAACGCCCGATTGTTCAAAGGATGGGGGCATTTGTCGGCTTTCGTTCCGAGAAGCCGACCTACGAGGGTCCGCCGCTCAGCCGCTGCGCCACCATTCGACGTTGGACGATGAGCGTTGATGGCTTCGTAAAAAGTCCGATTTCTGCGTTGCGCTTCATCCCTCGTCACTGCGGCGTACCCTAAGTACGCCTCATTCCTCGGGATTCGCGACGCCTTGAACTCGAACTTTTGTACTTTGCCATCCATTGATGACTTTTTACGAGTTCATCAGCGTTGGACGTTAGACCATTCAAACCGCACCACCGTCTCTTCCATGACACGCACTCCACCCCGCAACATCCCCATTCACCATTCAATGTTGATGGCTTCGTAAAAAGTCCGATTTCTGCGTTGCGCTTCATCCCTCGTC
>CAZWTY010000123.1:0-8358 GCA_964637565.1 uncultured Desulforapulum sp. | reverse complement strand
TGGACTGTTCCGGAGAGAAACTCGTGTGCCAGATCGTTCCCGAGGCCGCCGGGGAACTGGACATCGAACATGGGAAACAGGTGGTGGCCGCCATCAAGGCCACGGCTTTCGAGCGGGTGTTCTGAGAAGAATCTTTGAAAAACCTAAACACCTAAACCACAAAAAAGCTAAAACCCTGAGTTGCCATCTCCCATGTTTGTACAAACACGTTTATAAAGGTATATTATTGCCGCATTAATAAGAACCCACGTCCGTAATCATTCTATTTTGCTTCAAAAAGCCCAGAACCCGGTCTGTGGCATGGTCGAAGGATTCCTGGTCAGACCGGATCACGATGTCGGGGTGTTCGGGTGGTTCGTAGGGTGAAGAAATCCCCGTGAAATCCTTGATCTCTCCTTTCAGCGCCCTGGCGTAAATCCCCTTGGGGTCCCTTTCGATGCAGACCGATAAGGGGCAGTCCACGAAAATCTCCACGAACCGGTCCTGGCCCACCATGGCCCGCACACGGTCCCTGTCCGCCCGGAAAGGCGAGATGAAAGCGGTGAGGGCGATGATGCCGGCGTCCACGAACAGGCTCACCATCTCGCCGATACGCCGGATGTTTTCCGCCCTGTCTTTGTCAGAAAATCCAAGATCCCCGCAAAGCCCGTGGCGTACATTGTCCCCGTCGAACACATAGGTGGAGCAGTTCAGGTCGTACAGCCGTTTTTCCACCCGGTGGGACAGGGTGGATTTTCCTGAAGCCGAGAGGCCGGTAAGCCAGAGGACAACGCCCTGGTGGCCGTGGAGTTTTTCCCGGTCCGACCGGTGGACCAGGGCTCTGTGAGGTGTGACGTGGGGGCTGTTCATGGTCTGGGTTCCTTAAAAGGTCTGAAAAAATAAGGGTGCCGGCTTTAAGTGGTTTGGTTGTTCAGGTCTTTTGGAAACTCGATCAACCATACCGAAACCACACCGCGTTGGTTCATCCTTATATATGAAAGTAATGCTTGACCCGTTTCCCGGCCCCCAACCTGTCATTCCGGACGGAGCAAAGCGGAGATCCGGAATCCATGCCCGCATGAGAGACGGGGTATGGGTTTTCAGGATTTGGAGCAGATACCGGCGTGGATTCCGGGTCGGCTTGCATGGCGGGCACCTCACATTCCCAAAATGTCCGGAAACTCAAGGCCTGCTGAAATAACCATGGCCGCCCGGAATGACAATCGCGAGTTGTTTGGGCCGTCCAAAGAACAATGGCGAAGTCAAATGGATCATTATCGCCGATTCAGACGGCCATCATGGCAGAAACAGGGCTTTCAATAAAGAGTTTCTTTGGCTTGGGGAGGTGTTTTGGCTTGTTGAATACAAATATGAAATAAATGAAAATAAAAGGACAAGAATGTATATAATAAATGTTATGAATCCATAAATGTAGTGTTAATGTGAAGGGTGCAAGTAAATCATTGAACGTTTCTGATTATATTTCGTATTAATATCAATGGTATGGCTCGAAACGATGTTTACTCTCAGGGAAATGGCATATGGGTTGCAGTTCAGGAGGGCAAGGGCATAGCTCATTCAACCTCAACGATGAAAGGAAACGGTCATGAGAAAAATAGCGATTTACGGCAAAGGCGGTATCGGCAAATCAACCACAACCCAGAACACGGTGGCAGGCCTGGCGGAGATGGGCAACAAGGTCATGGTGGTGGGATGCGACCCCAAGGCCGACTCCACCCGTCTTCTCCTGGGAGGTCTTGTGCAGAACACGGTGCTCGATACCTTGCGGGAGGAAGGGGAGGACGTGGAACTCTCGGACGTCCGTAAAGTGGGTTTCGGCGGAACCCTGTGTACGGAATCGGGCGGGCCGGAACCCGGCGTGGGCTGCGCGGGCCGGGGAATCATCACCAGCATCAACCTTCTTGAGCAGCTGGGGGCTTATGCCGAAGACGAAAAACTGGACTACGTGTTCTACGATGTTCTGGGTGACGTGGTGTGCGGCGGCTTCGCCATGCCGATCCGTGAGGGCAAGGCCCAGGAGATCTACATCGTCGTATCCGGCGAGATGATGGCCATGTACGCGGCCAACAACATCTGCAAGGGCATTGTGAAATTCGCCGAAGCGGGCGGCGTGCGTCTCGGTGGACTGATCTGCAACAGCCGCAAGGTGGACAACGAACTGGAGATGATTTCCGAACTCGCCGCCCAGCTCGGCACCCAGATGATCCATTTCGTCCCCAGGGACAACGTGGTTCAGAGGGCCGAGATCAACCGGAAAACGGTGATCGATTACGAACCCGCGAACCCCCAGGCTGACGAATACAGGACCCTGGCGAAGAAGATCCAGGAGAACGAGATGCTGGTGATTCCCAAACCCCTGCCCATCGAGAACCTGGAAAAGCTGCTCATCGATTACGGGCTGGCGGGATGATTGGGAAAACGACGGGGTAACCGCTCAAAAGGCCTTTCTTGTCAGTCGAGGGCTGTCGAGGGAAGGATGGAGACCTACGATGACGGCAGAGCGGGAACGGTCAGGCAACATTTGAATCAATTAATAATGGTAAATACAAACCGGAGGAAAAAAACATGATCATGATTCGATCTATCGTCAGACCAGAAAAAGTGGACAACGTTCTTTCCGCGCTCATGGATGCGGGTTTCCCGGCGGTCACCCGTTTTCCCGTGGTGGGACGTGGCAAGCAGCGGGGCATCAAAATCGGCCAGATCACCTACGACGAGATTCCCAAGGAGATGCTTCTCATGGTGGTCAAGGATTCGGACAGGGACTACGTGGTGGAAACGGTGATGAAAGCCGCAAGGACCGGCGACAAAGGGGCTTTCGGCGACGGTAAGATTTTCATCAACCCGGTGGCCGAAGTGTACACCATCAGCTCGGGCATCAAGGAAATGGCCGGAGGCGCCGTGGAAGAGGTGAAACTATGAAAGAAGTCATGGCGGTCATACGGATGAACATGATGGGCAAGACCAAGGACGCCCTGGCCGAAGCGGGAATTGTTTCCATGCACGGCGTGGCTTGTCTGGGCCGGGGCAAGGGGCTGGTGAACCTGGCCCTGCTCGAGGGCGCGGAAAAGGGCTACGAGGAAGCGGCCACCCAGCTGGGACTTGGCGGAAAACTGATTCCGAAACGCATGGTCAGCATCATCGTGCCCGACAAGATGGTGAAGAAAGCCGTGGAAATCCTGATCAAGGTCAACAAGACCGGGAAATCCGGAGACGGGAAGATCTTTGTCCTGCCGGTCTCCGATTCCATCCGGATCAGGACCGGTGAGTCGGGGCAGGTTACTCTCGACGGCGCTTAACCAGGTAAGGGAACTGCATATTTTGACCTGATACGGCGTTCTCGGAATTTTTAAATCCTCAACGTAGCTCCGCTACGCCTCCGGTTTAAAAATTCCTGCGGCCTTGTCTCAGGCCAAAATCTACAGTCCCTTCAGCGCAAAACGTAAGGGCTGAATATGAAAACCCATGATGAGCGAAAAGGATAAAACCATGGAATCAACGGCGGAAAACATCACATACAGCAGAGAGAGCATCGAAGAGCTGAAACAGGATATTCTGAAGAAATATCCCACCAAGGTGGCTCGGAAGCGTGCGAAACAGATCATCATCAATAAAATAGACGAAGGCGACGCCGTCCCTGAAATCGGCGCGAACACACGAACCGTCCCCGGCATTCTCACCCAGCGCGGCTGCACCTACGCCGGTTGCAAGGGCGTTATCCTGGGACCCACCAGGGATCTGGTGAACATCGTCCACGGCCCCATCGGGTGCAGCTTCTACGCCTGGCTCACCCGGCGGAACCAGACACGGCCGGTTGATGACAACGACGAAAACTTCATGACCTATTGTTTTTCCACGGACATGCAGGATTCGGACATCGTGTTCGGCGGCGAAGGGAAACTCCGGCAGGCGGTCCAGGAAGCCTATGACCTGTTCCACCCGAAAGCCATCAGCATTTTCGCCACCTGCCCCGTGGGGCTTATCGGCGACGACATCCACCAGGTGGCGAGGGAGATGAAGGAAAAGCTCGGCATCAACGTGTTCGCCTTTTCCTGCGAGGGTTACAAAGGCGTGAGCCAGAGCGCGGGCCACCACATCGCCAACAACGGAATTTTCAAACACGTGGTGGGCGAGGACGACACGGTGAAAGAAGGGGAATACAAGATCAACCTTCTGGGCGAGTACAACATCGGCGGCGACGGCTTCGAGATCGACCGGATTCTGGAAGAATGCGGCATCCAGGTGGTGTCCACCTTCAGCGGCAACTCCACCTACGGCCAGTTCGCCAACTGCCACACGGCGGATTTGAACACCGTCATGTGCCACCGGTCCATCAACTATGTGGCGGAAATGATGGAAACGAAATTCGGGATTCCCTGGATCAAGATCAATTTCATCGGGGCCAAATCCACGGCGAAAAGCCTTCGAAAAATCGCCGACTATTTCGGCGAGCAAAAACTGAAGGACAGGGTGGAAGAGGTGATCGCCCGGGAAATGCCGGACGTGGAAAAGGTCATGTTGGATGTCAGAAGCCGGTGTGAAGGAAAAACCGCCATGATGTTCGTGGGCGGATCACGGGCCCATCACTACCAGGAGCTGTTCAATGAAATGGGCATGAAAACCCTGTCCGCCGGGTACGAGTTCGCCCACCGGGACGACTACGAAGGCCGGAAAGTGCTGCCCAACATCAAGATCGACGCGGACAGCCGGAACATCGAGGAGCTTGAGGTGGAACAGGACCCGAAACGGTACAAACCCCGGAAGACCGACGAGCAGATGAAGGCCCTGGCAGACCAGGGTTACACCTTCAAGGATTACAAGGGCATGATGCCCGAGATGGAGGCGAACAGTCTGGTCATCGACGACATCAGTCATTACGAGACGGAACGGCTGATCGAGTTCTACGAACCGGACATCGTCTGCGCGGGGATCAAGGAGAAATTCGTGGTCCAGAAAAGCGGCGTGCCCATGAAGCAGCTTCACAGCTACGACTCGGGCGGACCTTACGCCGGTTTCCGGGGGGCCGTGAACTTCTACAAGGAAATCGACCGGATGGTGAACAGCAGGGTGAAAACCTACCTGAAGGCGCCCTGGCAGAAGAATCCTGAACTTTCCGGGCATTATGTCTGGGAATAGAAAAAACATGCCTCCGGCGGCCCTTCCGGGGGACCGGATTTTAAAAATCCGGCCAAACGGGTTTGGGTGAAACCCCCACGAACCCAAAGTAAAAAAAATCTGTTTGTCAAACTTTTCAAACGTTTGACGCCCCGGCAGGGCCGCCGGAGGCCTGAAAAACAAGAAGCCAAACCGTTATAATATAAGGAGTATCCACCATGCTACTCAGACATACACCCAAAGAAATCAAGGAACGGTCGGCGCTGGTGATCAACCCGGCGAAAACCTGCCAGCCGGTGGGAGCCATGTACGCGGCTCTGGGCATCCATGCCTGCATGCCCCACAGCCACGGGTCCCAGGGTTGCTGCTCGTATCACCGCAGCGCCCTCACCCGGCATTACAAGGAACCGGCCATGGCCACCACCAGTTCGTTTACCGAAGGGTCGTCGGTGTTTGGCGGTCAGGCCAACCTGATCCAGGCCATCGACAACATCTTCACCATCTACGAACCGGACATCATCGCCGTTCACACCACCTGCCTTTCCGAGACAATCGGGGACGACATCACCCAGATAGGGCGGAAAGCCAGGGACGACGGCAAGGTGCCTGAGGGGAAATACGTGATCCACTGCAACACCCCCAGCTACGTGGGGTCACATGTGACGGGATTCGCCAACATGTGCAAGGGTATGGTGGATTATTTCGCGGAAAAGACCGGCGAAAAGAAGAACGTCTTCAACATTATTCCGGGTTTTGTGGAACCCTCGGACATGGAGGAGATCAAGCGCCTGGTCACGGCCATGGGCATATCCTTCATCATGTTTCCCGACACCTCCGGCGTGCTGAACGGTCCTTTGACCGGCCACTTCAGCATGTACCCCGAAGGCGGCGTCACCGTGCCCCAGCTGAAAGCCACCGGCGACAGCGCGGGAACCCTGGCCTTGGGCGACACGGCGTCAGCCCTGGCCGCCAAGACCCTGGACACCAAGTGCAAGGTGCCCTGCGAGATCCTTGACCTGCCCATCGGGCTTTCGGCAACGGACGCGTTCATCGACACCCTGCGCCAGGTGGCCGGTGTGCCGGTGCCTGACTCCATCACGTATGAACGGGGCCAGATGGTGGATTTGATCAGCGACATGCACCAGTATTTTTACGGCAAAAAAGTGGCCCTTTTCGGTGATCCGGACCAGCTGGTGGCTTTGACCCGGTTTCTTCTCGACCTGGACATGAAACCGGTTCACATCGTCACCGGAACGCCGGGGAAAAAATTTGAAAAGACGATCAAGGATCTCACGGCGGATCTTCCCTACACGGTGAACGTGAAGGAAACTGGGGACATGTTCCTCCTCCACCAGTGGATCAAGAACGAACCCGTGGATCTTTTGATCGGCAACACCTACGGGAAATACATCGCAAGAGACGAGGACATCCCCTTCCTGCGCCACGGGTTTCCGATTCTCGACCGGGTGGGGCACTCGTACTTCCCCACCGTGGGATACAAAGGCGGAATCCGGCTTCTGGAAAAGATTCTGGATCTCCTTCTGGACCGGATCGACCGGGATGCTAAAGAGGAAAGCTTCGAACTGGTGCTGTGATGAAGCGTTGGAGCCTCCGGCTTGGATGCCGGAGGCTTGAAAAAGATGAACATCGAACACTGAACACCCAACATCCAACATCGAATGGGGGGCTCAGCGGCGGGCGGAGTTGAAAACGGGCGAAACCGAAAACCCATCGTAGGTCGGCTTGAGGCACGAAAGCCGACAAATGACCCGATCCATATTCGATGTTCAAAAACAAGCGGTGATCTACAAACATTAAACATAAAGAGGCGCACCATGAGCACATTTTCACCCCTCAAAGAACGGGAAAAGCAAATCTACTTGAAAGGCGAACAACCTTTCGACATGACCTGCGACACGAAAAGCGCGGCAGGGTCGGTGAGCCAGAGAGCCTGTGTGTTCTGCGGATCACGGGTGGTGCTCTATCCGGTGGCCGACGCCCTTCATCTGGTTCACGGCCCCATCGGCTGCGCGGCGTACACCTGGGACATCCGGGGCTCCCTGTCCTCGGGGCCGGAACTCCACCGGAAAAGTTTCTCCACGGACCTCCGGGAAAGGGAGGTGATCTTCGGCGGGGAAACGCGGCTTTACCGGTCCCTTATGGAACTTATCGACCGGTACGAACCGAAAGCGGCCTTTGTTTACGCCACCTGCATCGTGGGCATCATCGGCGACGACGTGGCGGCGGTGTGCAAGAAAGTGGCCGCTGAAAAAGGAATCCCCGTGATTCCGGTCCATTCCGAAGGGTTCAAAGGCACGAAAAAAGACGGGTACAAAGCGGCCTGTGACGCCCTGGGAACCCTCATCGGCACCGGGGACATCGCGGATATCGGAAAGACCAGCATCAATATATTGGGTGAGTTCAACATCGGCGGAGAATCCTGGATCATCGAGAATTACTACAAAAAAATGGGCGTGGAGGTGGTGTCCGTCATGACCGGCGACAGCCGGGTGGACAAGATCCGAAAAGCCCATGGAGCCAGCCTCAACGTGGTGCAGTGCTCCGGTTCCATGACCTATCTCGCTAAAATGATGGAGGAAAAATATGGCATCCCTTACATTCGCGTCTCTTACTTCGGCATCGAAGACACCGCCCGGGCCCTTTACGATGTGGCGGCCCATTTCAGCGACCGTCCGGACATCATGGAAAAGACCAAGGCCCTGGTCCACGATGAAGTCTCGGCCATTCACCCGGAAATCAAGCGATACCGGGCCTATCTCGCCGGAAAACGGGCGGCCATCTACGTGGGCGGGGCCTTCAAAGCGTTTTCCCTGATCAAGGCCCTGAAATCCTTGGGCATGACCACGATCTTAGCCGGGTCCCAGACCGGCAGCAAGGAAGACTACGACATTTTGAAAGACATGTGTGACGACGGCACGGTGATTTTGGACGATGCCAACCCCCTGGAACTTTCGAAATACATCGTGGACAAAAAAGCCGACCTTTTTATCGGCGGTGTCAAGGAACGCCCGGTGGCCTACAAGATGGGCGTGGGGTTCTGCGACCACAACCACGAGCGGAAAATTCCCCTGGCCGGGTTCGAAGGTATGGTTCACTTTGCGCGGGAGGTTTATGGCACGGTGAAGAGCCCGGTGTGGGGACTTTTGAAACGATGAACGTTGAACATCGACAGCTTCGTAAAAAGTCCGATCTCTGCGTTACGCTTCATCCCTCGTCACTGCG
>CAZWTY010000122.1:0-8417 GCA_964637565.1 uncultured Desulforapulum sp. | reverse complement strand
TCAACGTTAAAAAATATCGCCCCCCTCCAACCCACAAATCCACCCATCCCCCCCGCATCACCTCCCGCTGTGCCCCATTCATAATTCGATGTTCCATGTTCGATGTTCGATGTTCCCCCCCTCCCCGTCTCACCCCCGCTCTCATCCTCCAGACAAAAAAAGCCCGTCATACCTTCCGGCATAACGGGCTTTCTCTTTAAAACGATTCAGGCTTCTGTCTTAGATCGCGCCGGTCATTTTCAGGGCGTTCACCACGACTTTCTGCATGAGTTTTTCCTTGTTGTTCTCGGGTTTGTCCAGTCTCATGCGCTCCAGGTATTTTTTCGCGCTGTCCGGAGCCGGTGAGAACCAGGAGGAGGCCAGGGCCTTGATCACGGCGAACTTGCTTTCTTCCGCCACGGCCTTGAAGGTTCTCAGGGCTTTGCCGAGAACGATTTCATCGGGGGTGAAGTCCGTCCCGAAGGGGAAGGCCGGGAAAAGACCCTTGGCCCTTGCAGGAGCGAGGATTTTTTCAAGTTTTTCCGGGTTGTTGTTCCGGAACCGGTCGGGAATCGTGTAGGACGAGGGAACCTTGCCCGCCGCCTTGGCCTTGGCCAGGAGTCCTTCCTGGAACCTTGAGTCGGCGATGTTGATCATCCTCATGGCGATTTCCTTGTCGCTGCGGGCACGGATATCGGCGATACCGTATTCGGTCACGATGATGTCCCGGAGATGGCGGGGTACGGTGGTGTGGCCGTAGTTGAACACGATGTTCGAAACGGCGTTTTTGCCTTCGCCGCGGGTGCTGCGGATCATCAGGATGCCCCGGCCGTCGTCAAGGATCTGGGAATGGGCCACGAAGTTGTACTGACCGCCCACGCCGCTGACCACTTTGCCGTTTTCAAGGGCGTCGGAAACAACCGCACCGGTCAGGGTCGCCATGAGACCGGCGTTGATGAAACGGCCGTTCTTCCGGTGGAGGATCTTGAGATCCTGATCGATGTACTTGTTGTTGGCGTAAAGCTGGTTGACGTTCAGGACGCTGGTCATGTTGATCATCCGGCGTTCTTCGTCGGACATGGCCCGGACGCTTTCGTAGAAATCCTGGGGGCCCACGTAGAAACCGGCGTGAATCCAGTAGCCGTGTTTCAGCTTGTCACCCATGCAGTTCTGGGCCACGGCCTTGATGTTGTCGGCGCTGTTGAAATCCACGGAGTAGCGTTTGTCGCCGTCCACGATAAAACCGTTGTCGTAGACAAGGCCTGCTCTGAAAACACCGAATTCCACCAGCATGTCGAATTCACGCTGTTTCATCTTCCGGTGGATGGACTTGTTCTTGATCAGGGCGACCAGGGCCGACGGGGTCACCACACCGTCCTTGATCACTTCGTCGTGGACAAGACGCTGGATGTGGATGTTATCGTAACAACGGCGTTTCATGATGCCGTTTTTGTAAAGCTGGAGAAAGCCGTCCACGAACATTTCCGTGGAACCGTAGAGGCCTTTGTCGAAGGGGTCGAGTCCGCCCCATTCATCGATCAGGGCCTTGTCGGTCTCGAGAAGTCCGGCCCGTTCCACCACCCCTTTGTAATCGTCGTTATGGTGGTGACGGCAGATCAGGCCGTAGGCCACGGCGTCACCCAGAGAGCCGATACCCACCTGGAGTGTTCCGTCATCCTTGAGCAGGGTGCTGGCGTTCAGGCCGATCATGTAGTCGGCGGTGACCACAGGCTCACGGGGCACGTTGAACAGCCGGCTTTCGATTTCAGGATTCTCCAGGACCGCGTCAACGATGGAAGGATCGCCCACCGCGTCACCGTACATGAACGGCAGGTTGCTGTTGATCTCACCCAGGGTCAGGGTGGGTTTGCCGTCTTTCTGCTCCCTCGCTTTCATCAGGTCGATGGCGTCCATGGCCGTGTCGCCGTTGCAGCCCATGCTGTACTTCAACTTGCCGTCGATGACCTGTTGTCCGAGAAGGGCACCGGCCACGTTCATGCCGTTATCCACCACATCCCGGGCGGCCATGGTGTAGTTGGTGCTGATGTAGTTCTGCTGCATGTGGGCGTTGTTCATGAACGCGCCGGCTTTGTAGAAGAACTCGCTGACTACCACGTTGGGAGGCAGGGTCTGTTTCCGCGCGTCTGCGGCGTATTCCAGTTCCACGTACCCGCTCCAGAGACGTTCACGGATCGGTTCGAGCATCCGGCGCTCCAGATCGCTGGACCATGTGGGCGGTTCCAGGGAAAGGGCCGTGATGATTTTGAGATTGATGCTGGGATCCTGTTTGGCCCTGCGGTAAAGGGCGTTCATGATGTTGTTGGGTTTTCCAAGTCCGAGCTGGGTGCCAAACGTGATATTCTTCCCGACTTTTTCAATGACAAAGTCTATCAGCTTGTCAGGATCCTTAAATACAACCGGTTGTTTTTCTTCTGCCATGTCTCCCCTGCCTTATTTGGTCAAAATGTTTCATATCCTGTCACAACGCCTGACGATTCCAAACAAGAACCCAGCCTTGGACCGCACATTACCGAACACTGTTCACTACGAACAGACTTTCATTCATATTCCGCCGAACACCGCTCCAAACACGTCAAATCCGACAAACGGACTGAACCGTGGCATCGGCCGGGTCCGCTCCGGAGGAATCGCTGGTTCGGCATGGTCATCACGAAGCACGTTACAAATTGAAACAGCTTCACAAGAAGTTAAAAGAATTTTTTTATATGCAAACGGCTGTCAAATGTCAACACGTTGATTTCAGACGGGACTTTTGGCCATCCGTAAAAGCCCGGGGTCGATCCGAAAGAATCTCAGGCGCCAAGACCGTAATGTTTGACCCAGTAGTCGTATTCAAAAGGCCACTCATTCTTTCTCCACACCATCAGCTGCTTCATCCTTTCATGGAAACCGTCCAGCTTTTCCCGGACGTCCGGCGCCACGACCTTCGCCGACCAGCTTTCCACCAGATGACGCCCCAGGTCAAACGCCTTCTGCCGGATGTCTTCGGGGAAATCATCGCCTTCGATGGCCCCCATGGTGGCCCACACCGACCCCACAGGAACGATGCCCGTGGTGATCATATAATGGTTCATGAACTCCGCAATGGGTTCCTCGTCTCCGCCGCCGGAGGTCACCACCGACACCCCGTAGCGCCCCATGAAACCCTGGCAGTGGACAATGCCGCAGCATCGGTCCATGAACGCCTTGAGCTGGGCGCTGACGGTAAAGATGTAGTTCGGGCTGCCGAGAATCACCCCGTCGGCTTCGAGAATTTTGGCCGCCATGGCGTTGAAGCTGTCCTTCTGGACACAGAAGCCCTTGATATGACAGACATCGCAACCCCGGCAGGGTGATACCGTGTCGCCCTTGAGGACGATGGTTTCGTTTGTTGCTCCCAGGGATTCGGCCCCTTTCAGGACCTCCCGCATCAGTTTCGCCGTGCTTCCCTTTTCACCGTGGGGGCTGCCCACGAGGCTGATCAGTTTCATGTTCCTCCTTTTTGTTAATGCGGCAATAAAAACCCTTTAAAAACGTGTTTGCACAAACAAGGGAGATGGCAACCCAGGGATTTAGCTTTTTAGTGGTTTAGGTGTTTAGGTTTTGAAAAGATTATTCTCATAACCTATTGTTTATTTATATTTTTTTTGACGAATTATAAATTCAAAGCCCATTCGTCGAATAACCCTAAACCGCTAAACACCTAAACCGCTCCCTTTCCAATGATTTAATCTTTTTTATTGCCGGTTTAATATCATCGAGCCGTGATCGGTTCCGTTCGTTTCAGCAGAGAATCTTCTCCAGAATCACCTTGGTGATCATGTAGGTTGGCTTGATCCCTTCTTCGCCCATGCTGCCCGAGGCCAGGGTCTGGCCGCTCACCAGCGGGTTGTCCGAGGCGTAATAGGCGTATCTCAGTTTCACATCCTTTCGGATGTGCCCCCGGATCATGGCGGCGCTGATGGCTTTCTGGTAATGGCCCCCTTCCATTTCAAGACCGATGGCCTTCCAGCTGGACGCCTGGAAACGCCGGAGAAGGTCCCGGTTCTGGAGGCTTGTCCCCACCACCGTGACCACCGGTCCCACATAGACCGGAATGTCCGTCGTGAAATCCTCCCGGCCGATGTCGCTGTCGAAAATGTAGTTGTCCGAAGTGCCCTCGAACACATGGGACGTGGCCAGCATGATGTCCCCTTTTTTTCCGTTCAGGATCCCGGCCTTGCCCATGACGGAAATGGACCGGATGTCGTAGCGGCTCGAGGATTCCTTGTCCTTGAACGGATCGAGAAGCTCGTCCATGGCCTCGAAGGCCTGGGTTCCAAAGGCGTAATCCATGACAAAAATCACCGGTGCCTCGTCTGTGGGGCACTCGGTGGAAATCTTCAGGTCCGGATGGAAGGGAATCCCCTTGATTTTGGCTGTGTCGATAATCTGGCAGTCGATATGGGTGCCGGACCGGTCGGGCAGGTCGTAGAATCCCCGGACTTCGGCGTAGGCCTTGATGGTGTCCGCCTCGTTTTTCGTTTTCGTCACGAAATCGTAGACGTCCATGTCCGCCCTGGCCCGGGAAAGCCCGTACAATGCACCGTAGCCGTAAATCAGGTTGAGGACGCTGTGCATGTTGGCGCTGATGATGTGAAGGGGCCGACTCTGGAGCCCCAGGGCGTTGAGTTTCTTCTTGATGTCGTCCGCCCATCTGCGGCTGTAGCTCTGGTTACCCAGGATATCCTGGAGGGACGGGGTGAAGGTGATCTGGAGTTCGTTTTCCCTGGAGCCGACCTCTTCTTCCACCCTCTTTCCAAGGCTGTGGATGATATTCAGCAGCACGTGTTTTTTCTCGCCTTTGGCGTATCGCTCCAGGTAATCGTAGCTTTCCTTGGTTTCGTGCATGGTCCTTCCGAGGATGATGCTGAGGTTCCACAGGGCTTTGTCCAGAGCGTCTCCAACAAGCTCCTGTCCGCCGTTCACCGTTTCCTCCAGCCGTTTCCATTCCCGGGTCGTCTCCCCGTTCCTGTCTTTCATCTGGTGGTAGATTTTTTCCGCCTCGTTGTTCATGAAGGTCACGTGGGTGAGGAGGTCGTAGATCTCGCTGAAGCCCCGGGTAATCACAAAACAGATCTCCTTTTCGCTGATCAGGTAACAGGCCCGTTTCCTCTTGGGCGGAACGATCAGCTCGAAGGCCGTGTTCTCGAACTCCTCCCGGGCCGTCAGGATGATCCGGTTGCAGTTCTCGATACCCCTCGGGAGCCGGTCGATGACGTATTCCAGCCCTTTGAGTTCGATGATCCGGGGATCGTTCATGGTGCCGTAGATTTCAGGACTCAAAAGCCGGAGGGCGTCGGCCAGGGTCTGGCCTGACTGCCCCGAAGGTTTGTAGTACCCCCTCAGGGCCAGGGCGTCGATGGTGGTCTTGATGGTCCGCACGGAATTCCGGGCTTTCTGGGATCTGGTCAGGGTCTGCATGGTGTTCTCCGATCCAAAGGCGAATATCGCGTCGATAAACCGCAACAGGTTGTTTTCAAGGGTTTCTTTTGAGTCAGAATACCCGATCCATTGGCCAGAGTCAAAGGCAAGGCGTTTCCTGCAGAAACTTTCTCTTGGCCCCCAAACAACTGCGCTTTGGCCTTCGGACGAACGGTTCTCCCTTTGTCAACATGCCCATGATGATCGGGCACGAACGCATCGACATGGTTCACTATCTGCACTCAGTCAGCTTGCAGTTTTCCAGGTACCACTGGAAGGCCGGTTTTTCAGAATCCATAAACTGATCATAAAGTTCGGAACTGCCGAATTCAGCAGGGGCCACGGCACCCCCAAGGATACCCAATAATTCTGATTTTATTGTTTCAGACTCCTTCAAACCCCACCAAAGCGCCGAAGGGACAACACGGCCATTCAGCAGATTCCCGGCGTCCTTCCGAACCTGCCAGTCGTAGCGAAACACAGGCAGGGCAAAGGGGACTCCGCCGACCGACGCGTTGAGGAAGGTTCCGGTACGTTCCATCAGATAGGTGCGGCTTGTTTTCTCAAAGGCGGCAAGCAGGCCCTCGCCTGACGGGTTGTCCACGATATCAATGGTCGGCAATCCGGAAAGAAGAGCCACATCCGCTGAGACCAGCTCGGAAACAAGCTCTGAAAAGAAAGCTTCCCCCAGATCCCGAAGCTTCTGTCTTTCTTCTTCTGAAAGAAGCCGGTCCCCGTTTTCAGGTGTTTTGAGGGTGTAGAACTGAGGATCATCGAGAATCCTGTTGAACGCCTCTTTCCATTGCCCTTCCCAGGAAGGATCGACGACCATGAACATCTCTTCCAGGGACTCGAGCTGGTAGGGGTTGCCCGTCAGCCAGTCTTCCAGATCCGCTTCCACAAGGGGAAGGGTCACCTTTCGCTTCTGTGCCGGACTGACACTGTTGGGGTCCGCATAGCGGTTTTTCAGGGCGCGGGCATAAAAAGCGTTTTGAGTGAAGGGGAGAAGGAATTTCATTTTGAGTGAAAGAATGGAAGCCGCCAGACTCCCCGGTTCAAGGTAAAGGTCTTCCACGGGCGTTCCGTCAAGTATCTCCAGCACCATCTTGATATAAAGAGCCTTTGCAAGGGCTTCGGGCTGCAATCTTTGGTACAGCTCCCTGGATCCGTAGGCAATGGGAGATTTCCCGTGGACATAGGTCTGGCAATCCACCATGGAACCCAGGTCCGTATCCGTGCAGAAGGTTAAGTCTTCATCCAGGGGTTCATCCAGATAAAGATGGCGGATGGCGCTGATGTCATGGGGGAGAGCGATGCCCTCTTCATTGTAACGCCGGGCGTTCAGGGCCGATTCGTAATGCAGGTTGTAGTCCATGATGCTGCTGGTGGGAATCACGGAATGATACGGGCCTTTATCCAGAAAAAGCTGATACAGTTCTTCCCTGTCATGGCCATGGAGTTCCGCCTGAAGATTTCCCGCGAAATTGTGGCGAAGCCCCATGGTATGCCCCACCTCATGGGTGATGGTTTCCTGCATCTCCGCCTTGGCCGCCCTTAAGAACATGTCGTCCGTGGCTGCCTTTGACAGAAGATGGGTCAAGCTTTCAAGCATTCTGTCCCGGGGTTTGATGGTGCAGAGATGGGGATTGTGAAAATTGTCAAGGTGGACGTCCGGGCTGGGATACCGGTTTTCTGCGTCTTTATTCTGGTACACAAACCGCCAGGCATCCTCACGGCCTTTGATGGCCCACATGCTGGACAGAAAAATCTGGCTGTGGAGGATCTCGCCGGTTCGCGGGTCCGCCTGCATGTCCGCATAGGCGAATCCCGCCGTGTCAAAATCAAGCCACTGGATGATATTCCGGTCCATATCCGGGGCGCTGACACCTTCAGGGGCCACATCCACGGCAAAAATCTCCCGGCCCAGGGCCGCATTCCAGTAAAGCACCCCGTTCCTGATGACCTCACGGAACTCTTCCGGTGTGTTGGCGGACATGGAATAGGTGATGGGGCCTTTGCGGATGTTCCACTTCATGGCGAACACCTCCGTTTCACCGCCTTGCTTCAGCTGGGGCATCACCTCGAAATACCCGGCGTGGGAAAAACCGGGGGAAGGCGTAGGCTCGAACTCAGGATCCGGCTTGTAGGGAGAGATGTAGTAGTGCACTTCCGCATGGATCAGGCTGCCGTTTTCACCCTCCACCTGGGCGGCCTGCTCTACAGTCAGGCGGTTCAGGTGCTTGACATGCGCACCTTTAAGAAAACTGTGCCGGACCTGAGCCGTTATAAACGAGGGTTGATAGTCTTCTCCATCGTAATCCGAACTATGCATTTCTGCGGTCATGAAAATGTTTGACATACCGGCATTAAAATCAAAAGTGATCCAGCCCTCTTCTTCGCTCAGTATGGGAAATTCGGCAAGAATCAAGGCAAAAGGGCTGTCCGGTGTCACGGTGTGCCCCTTGGGAGATTCCAGAAGAAACAAACGTTGGCCTTTACGCTGAAAGGTCACAATGCGGCTTTTAAGTCCCTGGAAGTAACCGGCCTGATCCAGAATCACGCTGTTGCCCTGAAAGAGGAACTCCCGGTTCAGGGCATCCTCTGCGATGGCGATGCTTGCCTCGCCATTTTTTTCGCTGGCCTTAAGGGACACCCGGACATCGGGATCGGCCGGCTTGGCGCCACTGCCGCCGCAGGAGGGAAGGATCAGAAGGACGGACAGCAGGATGGTGAGTAACAGCCACAGGGTTCCATGCTTTGCCTGCTGGCCGGTCAGCGGTCTTCGTTCAACCGATTTTTCTTTCATGGGTTAGCTCCTTGAATTTGTTTCCAGGGGTGACGGGCACATTCATTCCGGACGTGGTCTTGAATGGATATCTCCGCTTCCGGCCTCATTCCGATTCTAACCGGCGACGAATCATCGAACATACATTCCCCACTCTTCAAAAGTAACATTTACTGATTTGATCGGCCAT
>CAZWTY010000121.1:0-8642 GCA_964637565.1 uncultured Desulforapulum sp. | reverse complement strand
CTTAAGACCGCGGCCGCTTGTGATGCGTGTGTCCACTATTGACAGGACAGGTCACGCATACCAATACTGGGATTATGTAACCATTGATTCCGTAACTTTTAATTCGCCTATCGGCAGGCAAGAACGTGATACAATGAGAATTTATGGGCCAGAAAGCTATCCTTTAATACCAAGTGCAACCAGCCAAATTCTTGTTGCCAATTACGGTGGTACTGTGATTCACGCTTTATTTAATTCAGCGCCATCAAAAGTCGGAGCAGACATATTTAGTTTGTGGCAAGGAAACCAAATCGCCGTTAATGTGGAATGGATAGATCAAAACGGAGATTCGAGGTCAAACTCATATATTTTGGATGTAACGACGAATATTTCAAACTTTTTTGGCCTTGTTATTGAAAATGGAGTGATAACAGATATTACGTATGGTGCCTACGGATCAGTTCAAGGATGGGTGGGAATTGACAATTTTTCCTATTGAAACAATAGGAAAGAGCCATTATTTTTTTAATTGGATGAAAACTTTGGTAATAAAATGAAAGGAGTTGAGAAGTGCAGCCCAACTCCTTTTTCCTATTCGCTGCTAAATTTATCTTCATAGAACCCGGCTCTTGGTCAGAATAATATCGATATTCTTTTTAAAACACGCCATTAATGTCATATTGGAGATAGAGCTAATGACCACACGATTCTTGATCACCTTCTTTTTGATGATGTCAAAATTGATACCATCGTAAAAAAATCCTACAAGGTTGTTTTTCATTATTCACATTCAATGAAATAAATAAGTTATAGTGCTATAATATTTTAAATTTTGACTTGTTAAGAGTTCATCAAAATTTGATCATAAAAACAGCTTGATACACTCCATCTTGCCTCCCCCTTGACACATTCCCCAATTTCCCCAAAAATAAAACCACCCACCTGATAAACCCTTAACAAAACCCCAACAACGAAAGGAATCCGGTTTTATGACATCCCAACAAAAGGAGAAGTACGGGCCTGTGGACGAGCTGAAAGCGTTTCTGAATCAGCTCAAGGAGAAAAAATTCACGCTGGATTGCGGCCACCATGTGACCTTCGGCTTTTTTCTCGGTAACGACATCCTCATCCGAAACGGCAAGGAATTCACCATCGTCTGTTCCCAGTGCGGCTATTAATCCCCATCTTTTTTCCACTCTTCACCATTCACCAGCATTAAAAATCACACATCAACACCAAACAAACAGGAGAACTGCATCATGTGGAACGAACCCTCGTGGGACATCCTCGAAAAACTGCCCAAGCTCTACGAAACGGAAAAAACCCCCGTCAAAGACAAGATCATTCACATGCACTTTTTCATCTTCGGAACAGACTGGTATGTGGCCGAATACGACCCGGAAGATAAAATCTTCTGGGGATTCGTGATCCTGAATGAAGATTATCAGAATGCCGAATGGGGTTATTTCGCCCTTTCAGAACTTCAGGGTATCCGCTATGGCAGCATCGAAATCGACCGGGATCTGTTCTGGAAACCCCGGACCGCCGCCGAAGTCGATAAAATTGCCAAGGCTCAAAACGGAAGGTGGTAACGATGGCGAAAAAGAAAAACTGGGTGGATTTCAAGGACGTCCGGAAACAGGTCAGCCTTGAAATGGTCCTTCGTCACTATGGCATTTTCGATGATCTGAAACCCTCCGGCAACAACCTTGTTTCCTGCTGTCCGATTCACAAGGGATCAAACCCCCGGCAGTTTTCCGTGAACCTTGAACGGAATCTCTGGAACTGTTTCGGCAACTGCAAGGAAGGGGGCAACATCCTGGACTTTGTGGCCATGATGGAATTCGGAAACAAAAAATCCCCAAGCATCCGCAAGGCGGGGCTGATCCTGACCAAATGGTTTCTTACGGGGGCGGAAGGCCGTAAGCCAGAAACGGCGGTCATTTCAAAACCCGTAAGAATCGAAGCCCAAGACGGCAACAAGCCCTTAAGCTTTGAACTGAAGAACCTTATCACGGATCACGCCTTTTTTACGGAACGGGGAATCGCCCCCGCTACCGTCGATCATTTCGGGCTGGGTTTCTGCCAAAAAGGAATGATGAAAGACCGGATCGTGATTCCCGTTCATGATGAAAAGGAAAACCTTGTGGCGTACTGCGGGCGGGCCGTCACCCAAGAACAAGCCGACGATGAGGGGAAATACAAACAACCGCCGGAATTCAACAAATCCAGGGTGGTGTACAACCTGAACCGTCAGCCCCGGAACGTCCGGATTCTGATTCTGGTGGAATCGTTCCTTTCCGTGTGGAAAGCGCATCAGGCCGGGTATTCCAACACCGTGGCCTTGATGGGCAGTCACCTTTCCGAACATCAGGAAAACCTGATCGTCGGCCACTTCGACCGGCCCGGCGGTGTGATCCTTCTGTTCGACGGCGACGAAAACGGACGGAAATGCACGGACGATTGCCTTTTACGACTCGGCAAACACTTGTTCGTCAAGGCGGTGGATATCGGCCCCTTGGCGAGAAAACCCCATCACCTTAACCCGGAGCAGTTCAAAAGCCTGTTCTGAACTAAAAAAAGACACCCCACAACGGCGGTGTCTTCTTTCTTTTCATTTTCCCATGACAACCTTTGAACCGGCATCCAATTACACACTTTTTTGGGGGATGAAAAAAAGCCTGTAAACTGACTTTGCTCACAATGATCCCCAGCAAAGCCACTCCCCGGATTGGACATACTGACACCCCCGTTGCTTGAAGAGGCATCAGCGGTAAGTGTCCCCGGCAAGGGCCTGGATTGGCATGGCTACCTTATATTATATGAAAAACGAGCGTTGCCGTCAAAGCCGTGGCTTTCATCCGATGATGTTCACCGTCTCCCCCTGGCCGTTCTGCCATGACAACCCCAAAAGGTTTTCAGGATACACGGGATGGATGTTTCGGCTGTCGATGAACTTGAACAAGCGATACCCTTTCCCCTGGGGGTGGATGGACTTGTTCAGCTTCACCATGTTGCCGATCCGTTCTTCCGACGAGGTGACAAACAGGACAAACACTTTCTTGAACCCGAAATTCTGGCCGAACAGCTTGTCGTTCATGGATGCGGAGTATCCGACCATTTTCTTGTAAATCGAAGTCCGGAATAGGTTGTGACGGACCACGGGCATGGTTCCTCGGTCCGCTTCGATGAAATAATAGAAGGTGCTGGATGTGCCGTTTTCGGTGAGCCGGAGACCGAAAGCGCCGTCCGGGATGATGGTGAACCGGAATTTCCGGGGGCTTGTTCCTTCCACTTTCCAGCTTAAGGGGTCGGCCCGGTCCGGGGCGGGAATCTGGCGGTTGTTGATGATGTGGTCGGCGTCGATGTAGGTTAGTCCCCTGACTTTCCGGCAGGCCAGTTGAACCGTGGTGAGGATTTCAGAAACCATCACGGTATGAGCGAGAAACAGGTGTTTGCAGTTTCTGTTTTTCTCGGTCCAGTTGATTTTCATGATGGAAGGGTCTCCCCTTTCCCTGGCGATGACCGCAGCTCCCCTGTTTCCAAGGGCGTAGATCATGGGGGCATTGTTGCCGAAGGCGGTAAGCTGGGATTTGGGACGGTCCAGGAATCCGGCGTGAAACATCAGGTGCAGGCGTTTCAGGATGCTTTTCCGTTTGTTGCCGGAAAGGGCGATGATCTGTTCCGAGGTCATGAGCCGGTGTTTGTAGATCAGTTTGAGGATGGCCGTATCCCGTGGTGTGATCTGGATCTGGACGGCTTCGTCCCGGACGAACCGTTTTTTTCGTTTGATGAGGGTCTGGTTTTCCATATTTTTTCTCTAACACGTTTCTTTCGAAACGCTTTGGCGATAGCCAAGTGGTTTAGAAACGCTTTGCCCAACTTGTCGGCGACCCATTTTTATCCGTTATGCAAGCCCCCAAGGGCGCGGCAGAACGGTTATAAAAATGAGGCTCGTGCGACCCCGTCCTTTTACATAAGCAACATATAATAGGCAAAAGGGCGGGGTCGCACGAAGTGCGGCGACAAGTTGGGCCGCCCGTTTATCTGAAGCGTTAGCGTAAAAGCGCGTTTCCCGGTTCGGGAAAAGGACGGGGATACCATGGTATCCACAGTTAAGGGTCTTGGTTGTGATATATGGTATCTAATTGAAATTATAGTATGTTATCTTGATTTTGACCAGATACCCGTTTTAAGGGTCTGTGCCTTTTTCCTGTACCATCGAATTTCTTGAAATTTGCCCGTTCTTGAAGGCGTTCGCCTTCATTCCGACTCTTGTACCGTTTTGAAAACAAAAGCCCTTAGAATCGATTCTGGGGCTTTTTTTCGGGTGGCCGTATTTTTATTATTTTTTAACTTCTTGATCTGAATCCCTTTTTATTTATTTTTGTTCTTTTCTTTATCTTATTCATAGGACATCCATGCCCGCACCAGTCCGGGCATCCGTGTCCGGGGTAGTGCGGACATTGGTGTCCGGGGTCATTCGGACATTTGTGTCCACGGTCTTTACCTGGGGATATATTCCAGCAAGGTGTAGACAGAGGATTTGCCGTTCCGGTTTTCCACTTTGATCAGCTTTTCCTCTTTGAGTTTCTTGAGGTTTCGGCGGATGGTTCTCTCGTTTGCAGAAAGAATGGTTCCCAGTGTTTTGACACTGGGAAAACAGTTGCCTTTCTGAAAGGCGAACATCAGCAGAACGATATAGAGAAGCTTTGATTCTTTGGAAATGTTGGCGTTGATGATGGAATTGGGGACGATGGTGAACCCGTTTTCCATCCAGCGCATTTCTCTCGGAAGCCTTAAAATATCCTTCAGCTTATTCAGTTGTTCCGATAAATCGATGTGATCCATGGGGATTTCTTTAAAATCACAGATAAACAAAAAATCTAATTGGCGAAGATACGGCTCACTGCGAATAAACCGTAGGTCTCAATTAGATTTTATGTTTCGCAGTGATGATTGTAACTTATTCACAGGATACCATATTTTGAGGATTTCGTGAAATCGGGCTGTTTCGTAAAAGCTCAATAGTTCAGGTCGATCATGCAGTCCTTGAGGGTTTTCAGCTCTTTTTTGATGAGGTCTTTTTCTTCGAGGGTGATGCCGGTTTTCCTGGTTTTGAGAAGGGCCTTGATCAGGGTTTTGATGATGCGGGTTGTATGGATGGCAGGGGAGTCGGCTTTCTTTCTTGTGTCGTTCTTTTTGAGGTTTCGGATGTCGTCGCTGATCAGTTCCCGGTTCATAGCCTTCAAAAACAACTCTTCCATTTTTTCCGGGGAGTCCTGCCGGGCGATTTCGATGAGGGTTCTTTTAGAAATATCCGCGCGCGGATATTTTTCTTTTATCCCCGCAGGAAGCCTGTTTAAGCTCAATATCTGTGAAACGGTGTTTTGTTTTTTCCCGATGATTTTGGCAAGTTGGGCCTGTGTGTATCCGTATTCCCGGATCATCCGTTCAAAGGCTTCGGCCTCCTCGAAGGGAAGGAGATTTTCTCTCTGGAGGTTTTCAATGATGGCGATTTCCGCCGGTTTGACGTTGGTGCGGATGACGGTTGAGATTTCGGCAAGCCCGGCAAGTTTCGCCGCCCGGTAGCGCCGTTCGCCGGAAATGATGATGAATCGGCTGTTTTCGCCCTTTCTCACGATGATGGGTTGTAACACCCCGTGTTCTTTGATGGAGTCGGCCAGATCCTGCAAGGCTTCCGGATCAAAAACCTTTCTCGGCTGATTCGGATCAGGGGAGATGTCTTCAACCGGAAGGGTTCTGAATTCGCCGTCTTCGATATGATCCCTGTCAAACAGGGGATTCTTGGTGATGCCCTGGTTTGCGTTGATTTTCGAATGGGATTGGGTGTGTGGATTGAGTTTGATCATAGATTTATAATTTCATGGGTTAAGCTGATGTAATCCTCCACGGATTTGGTGGGTTTTGTTTCCATGGCGAGAAGGGGAATGTCGGTGTACTGGGTCTTTTTGAAGTCGGAGTTTTTTCGTATCCGGGTGTTCAAGATCAGATGCCGGACGTCTTCCAGGTCTTTAATCACCAGTTCCGGAACGATTTTTTCCCGTAAGTCGATGGCGTTTAGTAAGATGCGCAGGGAATTATCCAGTGAAAAATTTGGATCAACTGCTTTGATGGAATGGAGGGAATTCAAAAGATCATTGAATCCGTAAAGGGAATAACGGTCCATGATGATCGGCACAAGGATCAGGTCCGCCACCACCATGGCGTTCAGGGTGAGGGTGCTCAGTGTCGGCCTGCAATCAATGACGATGTAATCGTAATCCAGATCCCGAATGGCTCGTTTCAGGCGTTCTTCCCGGTAAGTCGCCTGCAAAAGCAACTGTTCGGCCCGGTCGAGATGGCTGTTTGTGGGGATGAGATCCAGGTTGTCGATTTTAGTTTTGATGATGGCTTTCTCAGCCTTCACTCTGTCCATGAGAACGTCGTGAATGCCGAAAGGGATTTCTTCCGGAATGATCCCGAAATTGAGGGTGGTGTTGGCCTGGGGGTCGAGGTCGATGAGAAGGACCCGTTTGTTGCCGGTGATGGCAAGGCCTCCGCTCAAGTTGATGGATATCGTTGTTTTGCCGACTCCTCCTTTTTGGTTGATGACGGCTATGGTTTTTTTCATATGAGATTAATTTATTATTATAATCAATTATACCACAATAACCACATTTTGAATATTCATCCAAATTATGCTGTTTTAATTGTGAATACACAAAATTGACATACTCCCATCATTAATCCAGTAAAGTTGTGTCCATAGATAATTTTTACTTTTTTAAAACAATTGCCATATTTATGAATTATTAATTATTTTGTTTATCTTCTATTGATTTATTTCATTTGATGATTAAAATTTCAAGGAATACGCATCAACATGTTGGAATGTATTTTATAATCACACAACATGTTGGCATGCAAACACTGTATGCATCCGTGAGCGAAGATTCAATAAAAAATGTAAATTGGGCAACAAATTGGAGAATGCATGGGGGATGAATTTCACATATTGGCTTTATCGGGTGGTGGTTATAAAGGTCTTTATTCAGCAAAGGTTCTCGAAGAAATAGAGAAAAAGTTCAATTGTCCAGTAGCGAGAAAGTTTGACCTAATCTCCGGAACGTCTATCGGCGGTATTTTAGCTATTGCATTAGCTTTAGAAATACCAGCCAAAGAGATTGTGAGTCTTTTTTATGATCTCGGTAAAAAAATATTTAAGCCCCACTTATCATTTTGGGGAATATATAGATCAAAATATTCAAATAGGGGCTTAAAAGAGGCGTTAATAGAAAAATTTGGTGATAAAAAAGTGGGGGATTTAAAACATAAAATCATTATTCCAACAATAAATTTTACAAAAGGCGGACCTCAAGTTATTAAAACACCCCACCATGGAAACTTTAAAACTGATTGTGATAAAAAATTAGTTGATGTTGCACTAGAAACAAGCGCGGCTCCTACTTATTTTCCAATATACAGTACAAGTTATGGAGATTTTGTTGATGGTGGTTTAGTGGCAAATCACCCTGGGCTATATGCATGTATTGAAGCTGAAAAATTTTTAAAAATTAAACGTGAGAAAATATATCAGCTTCACATCGGAACATTATCTGGGAAATGCGCTTCATGCCTTGGCGAATCAGATTTAAATTCAGGGTTATGGCAGTGGAAAACAAAATTAATTGAATTAATATTTTCATGCCAAACTCAATCAACAGAACAAATACTAAAATTTTTATTAGAAGATAGATACTATTCCATTGACCAAACTCCCACAGAATCACAAATTAGATCAATAGGCTTAGACCAAATATCCGATAATTCAAGGAAATTGTTAACTCAGTGCGCCAACATTTCAACACAAGAATTTTTTGGAAAAGAAGAATTTCATAGGTTCAACAATCATAACATCGAAAAAATTGAGCCGTGTCAACTCAATGGGAGCTTATCATGAGAAACCTTTCACCACTTTTTTCAAGTAATGAAAATGGGTTAATTGGAAATTTGGAGCTAACAAAAGAACAAAAAAAAATTATACAGAATGCTAAAATATTAATTCGGGAACACCTTCGAACGGGCATACAACATCACACAAAATCCTCATTTGCTAAAGAAATATCACCTCGCTTTCTTTCACAAGGTTCTTATGTATATAAAACAAGAAACAAACCGTGTAAAAATCCTCCCCAACAAATAGACCATGATATCGGTTGTTATCTTCCGTTATCATATATTGAGAGCACAAAAAATCCATCAATTGAAGCAGATAAGTTTTTTAATATTGTTGATAGCCTATTAAAAGAGATTGTTGAAAAAGAAAAATGGCAATCTGTGGACATAAGCAAAGCAACATGCTCGCGTGTTATTGTTAATAGTCAAATTCATATTGATGTGCCTTTATATTCAATACCTGATAATGAATTTCATACTATTAAAGAAGAAGTAGCTAAAAATACGGTTTTTTCTGGTACTGAAGCCCTTGAACAAAACTGGGATGAAATTAAAGATAATGTCTTACTTGCTCATAGGACAGATGACTGGATAGTATCTGACCCAAGAAAATTAAATGACTATTTCAATAATATCTTTGAAATTAAAGCGCACATTCCGCACAATAAACTCCAAACCCTCGATAATTTTATATTCTAATAAAT
>CAZWTY010000120.1:0-8716 GCA_964637565.1 uncultured Desulforapulum sp. | reverse complement strand
ATTATTACAAAATGTTATGCGATTCGACTTTTTACAAGAACATCAACATCGAACGTCCAACGCCCAACGTCGAATGGTTGCACAGCAAGGTGAAGGATAAATATCAGCCCTGGTGTTGGCCGAAATGCGTGAATGGGCAACAATGAAATCGTAGGTCGGGTTCTTCAAACCCGACAAATGACCCGATCCTTGGAATAATCGGACGACCGCTTTACGGCGATGTCCAAAATAATGCGGCGACGGTGTGTCCCATGGGTGTGAGCCGCATGATAAGGATGGGGCCATGTGTCGGCTTTCGTACCTCAAGCCGACCTGCGAGGGAGCGTTGACGCCTTCGGGATCGTTGAGAAACCCGAAAATGATCCGAAATATAAAACCATCGGGCTTCCGTGGCTTGGAATGCCCTGCAATCCATCAACTGATTTGAACAGGCAATCGTTAAAAAAGGGAGAACACCATGGAAAAAACCATCTACGAACAGATGACCGACAAGATCTTCCTGTCCGGCTCCAAACTGATTCCCCAGTTGTTTGAAATGATCGCGAGCCTCGAGGAGGCCGACCTCCTGATGAAGATGCCGGGCAGCCCGGCGGAACTGGCCAAAGATATCGGAAAGACCGAGGAAGAGACGGCGGCCATGTGTAAAACCCTCTACGTCAAGGGGCTGGCCTTCAAGTCCATGAAAGGCGGCGAGACGCGCTACAAGATGTGCCGGGATCTGATCCAGTTCCACGACGGAACCATCCTCTGGCCCGAGGCCCCCAAAGCCTACCACGATCTCTGGCAGACGTTCATGGAAACAGAGTGGCCGGATTTCGCACGGCTGTACACCAGGGTCCTGCCCACGGCGTTCACCCGGGTGATCGCCGTGGAGGAATCGGTGGATACGGGCAAACAGCAGGTTCTCGATATGGACAGCGTGAACAAAATAATCGAAACGTCGGAAGCCCTGGCCGTCACCCGCTGCACCTGCCGGGTCATCGCCCACAAGTGCGATATGCCCGTGGAAGCCTGCATCCAGGTGGGGAACGCGGCCCTCTACACCCTGGACCGGGGCACGGGACGGAAGATCACCAAAGACGAGGCTTACGCCATTATCCGGGACTGCGAACAGAAAGGCCTGGTCCACGTGACCATGAACAAGAGCCATGTGGGGCATTTCATCTGCAACTGCTGTTCGTGCTGCTGCCAGACATTGCCCCTGATCATCTCCGAGCGGCTGAACCTCACGGCCCCCAGCCGGTTCTGCGCCCGGGTGGACGAGACCCTCTGCTCCGGCTGCGGAACCTGTCTCGACCGGTGCAAGTTCAACGCCATCAGTCTCGCCAGCGAAAAAGCCTCGGTGAATAGCGAATTTTGTTTGGGGTGCGGCCTCTGCCACGTCACCTGTCCTGAAAACGCCATTGCCCTGGTCGAAGTGCGTCCGGCCTCGTTTGTTCCGGATTGACGCATGGGTTGCCCATAACCCCAACCCTGTCATTCCGGGCATGGGTTAAGGATTTTCGTTTTGCTCTGTCAGGGCTGACGGGTTGGAGGGCATGGGAACGCCGGGTTGCACCCGGCATTCGGGCCGAGTGAAACTCGGCGCTCCCGGAAGAAGATGGCCTGCGCAAATACCGGCCGTCTTTGTCATTCCGGGCGGCGGGGTCGTTTCGGCAGGTCTTGAGATGGCGGGTATCCTGCGAATGAATCAAAGCCAATGTTTCTGACGATAACCCTGATATCCCCTGGTTTCATGTCTTGACATCGGGCATGGAATTTGAAATGATATTTCCCATAAAATTAAACGGTTACTTTAACATGACTGGGATATCCCGCTGTCCGAAGGCTGGCCGCCATGCCCGAAAAAACCATACGAAAGTTCACCCACCTCACCTCCCGGCGGATAGCGCTTCCGGTGCTTCTGACGATTGCGCTTTTTCTCATCGCCATTTTCTATGTGTTTCTTCCCCAGATCGAGCAAAGCTTCATCAGCCAAAAGAAAGAGATGATCCAGGAGCTGACTGAAACGGTCTGGAGTCTTTTGGGGAACTATCGCGAACGGGAACTGTCCGGGGAGCTGACCCGGGCCGAGGCCCAGCGCAGGGCCGTTCTCCGGATCGGCAAACTCAGGTACGGCAAGGAGCAGAAGGACTATTTCTGGATCACCGACATGGAACCACGGGTGATCATGCATCCGTATCGCCCCGATCTTGTGAACAGGGATGTGAAGGACATCAAGGACGAGTACATCCGGTATACCTACGCAAGGATCAGGGAGCTCGGCCGGACCAAAGACGCCGGATTCATCGACTACACCTGGCAGTGGAAGGATGTTTCCAAAAAAATGTCGGCCAAACAGTCGTACCTCAAGGTGTTCAAACCCTGGGGCTGGATTGTGGGAACGGGCTTGTACCTCGATGACATCCACCGTGAGATGGCGACCATCCGCCACAGGATCATGGTTCTTTCCATCGGTATTCTCACAGGCGTCCTGATGCTCTCCGCCTATTCCATTGTCCAGACCATGAAGGCGGACAAGACCCTGATCAAGACCTTTGTGGAACGCAATAATCTGATGGAATCGTTAAAGGAAAGCAACGACCGGTTTCGCAGCCTCCTGGAAAACACCAGCGACTGGATATGGGAAAGCGACCGCAACGGTCGGTATACCTACTCCAGTCCCCGGGTGGAAAACCTCATCGGTTTTTCCGCCGGGGAAACGCTCCATAAGACCATGGTTGATTTCGTCCGTCCGGATATGGCGGACCCGTGCCGGGAATCCTTCCAACAGCTGCTTGACGCCGGAAAGCCCTTCAAGGGGTTCGAGGTGACGTGTCTGGGTAAAAACGGCCAGACGGTCGTCCTGGAAAACAACGCCGTGCCGGTTTTTCAGGGTAACGGAGAATTGCTGGGCTACAGGGGGGTGACCCGGGACATTACGGACAGGAAAAAGGCCATGGAAGCCCTCGAGGAAAGCCGTGACAACCTGCATGAAAACCTGGAGGAAACCGTGATGTCCCTGGCTTCGGCAGAGGAAAAACGGGACCCTTACACGGCAGGCCATCAGGCCCGGGTGGACCGGTTGGCCTGCGCCATCGCCCGGGAACTGAAGCTTCCGGAAGACCGGATCGAGGGGCTCCACTTTGCGGCGCTTCTCCACGACATCGGCAAAATCGCCCTGCCGTCGGAATTTCTGTCCAAGCCCACCATGCTGAGCTCCCAGGAGCACGAGATCATCAAATGCCATGCCGCCATCGGCTACGACATCTTGAAGAACATCCATTTCCCCTGGCCTGTGGCGGAAATCGTCCACCAGCACCACGAACATCTGGATGGGACAGGGTACCCCCGGCAACTGACCGATGAACACATCCTCCTGGAAGCGAAAATCCTCACGGTGGCCGATGTGGTCGAGGCCATGTCCTCCCATCGGCCCTACAGACCGTCGATGGGTCTTGAAGCGTCCCTGGAAGAAATCAAAAATGGCCGGGGCACCCGGTATCATGCCCCGAGCGTGGACGCCTGCCTGAAAATCATGATGAACGGCGGCCTCGATCTTATCGCGGACAATGCTCCCCGAATCCATGCCTGACTATGGACCCGGAGCATGGTAGGCACAACGTCAAACCGCCACAGGTCAAGGTTTTATCCAGCGCCGGGTGATTCCCTTGATCGTCCCCCGTTTTTCAAGCGTGTGATAGGCTTTCTGGAGCTTTTCCAGTTTTTCCGGGCTGATTTTCCGGCTGGCACCGAAATACACCGGATGCACCTTGAAAAATGGAAGATTTACAGTGCAGATATCGTTGTAAGCTTTGTTGTTCCTGACCTGATAGCCCGTCAAGATCCTGTCTCCGATGCAACCTGTGAGGCGGCCGCATTTCACCCGTTTCAGGTTCTGGTCTGCCTGGGCGACGGCGATGAAACGCCGTTTGAACGTTTCATCAGTGGCCAGGCGGCTGTTAAACTCATCGGAATAATGAAAATGCTGGCGGATTCCGAACAGATAATCGGTTTTCGTCAGATCATCCAGGGTTTCGATTCTGATTTTTGCATTTTCTTTTCTGACAAAAAGCACAAACTGCTGGTGGGTGGATATTCCCAGAAAATGGGTGAACGCTTCCCGTTCAGGCGTCCTTGTCATGGTCATCAGCACGTCCAGATCCCCTGATTTCAGCATTTCCAAAGCCCGGTTCCACGGGTAGTCGATGAATTCCGCCTGAAAACCCGCCTCTTTGGCCAGGGTCTTCACCAGATCCACTTCCAGCCCCGTGATTTTCCCGTGGCTGTCGCGAAACGTGTAGGGAGCCATGGGAAAGGTGCAGGCCGTTAAGGACGCCTCTTGTGCTGAGACGATGCCTGAAAAAACAAGACTGACCAGAAGCGCTTTCAGCAGAATCAGTTTCAAGGGGTTTCCTTTGGTGGAGGAACCAGGATGCCCGGCAGCAGAATCCCGCAGCCGGGCCTGACGGATCAGAACCAGGGCCTTCGGCCGACCACGTAAGTCTCTTCAAAATCCTCGTCGGATTTGGTGAGGTAGATGATGAATTCCACAAAGGCGATCACGCCGATGATCATGGACGGAAGACCCAGCAGGATAAATCCGAGCAGAAAAACAACCAGCATGATCACGCCCTGCTTGGTGTAACCCAGATAAAACTTGTGGGCTCCGAAAGCCCCGAGAAAAAAGGCGAACAGGGCGGCGGCGATTTTTTTCGACACGCCGGCGGAAGACGAGGACTCCACGAAGATCGCTTCGGCTTTTTCGCCGTTGATGGAAAAATCCACCTTGTTTCCCGATCTGGGCAGGGCGGTGCCCCTCCATTCCACGGCGTCGAAGGTGTAACGTTTGCCATCGTCTCCGGAAATCAGACCGGTTCGGCTATCTCCATTGAACTCCAGGACCTTCCCTTTCATGCGTCTCTCCTTGTCTAGAATTTGGAATCGTTTCGGCTATCCGGCTCATGGGAATCGGGCTCGGCTTCGACGGGGCTCTGTCAGTGCTTCTGTTCAACTGACGATGATTTTTTTACATCAAGTTCCCTGACATTTCAAATGGTTTTTACCGTTAGCCCGCCTGTCCGGGCGTTGATGCCGATGCTTCCGAAGTCATTCGGCTACACCAACAAAGAACCAACCCGATCCTCATCCTTTCCAAACGTCCCAAGGGCAGCATGGGGTCGTCTGTCCGGATGACGGGCTTTGAACAACCATGAGACATGAAAGGTGCCAATGAGCGCAGCGACGAGTCAGGACGAAAGCAACAACCTAAGGCCTCCCCACGATCTGGACCGGCTGTGCCGGGTTCTCGGCGTGGACTTCCGGTCCCCTGAGGCCTTTGTCAGGTCCCTTCCTTTTTCCGCCGCCGACAGCACGGCGGGTGTGGAGAACGAGCTTCAGGCCCTGGTTGCGGGTGACAGTAAAACCGTGGACCTTCCCTGTTTTATCCGGGAATCCAACTATTACCGAAACATCCGGAAACGGGCCAGGTCCGGGGACGGGGACCGGGCCATGCCCGAGGCCCTGCGGAATTTCATGGAGAAAAACACCGGGGGGATCTGGGAGAACAGCTGGGTCCGGTTCAAAAAATCCCTTCTCACACCCTACGCGGCCCACGTCCTTCACCGGGATCTCCTGGCGGATAAATCCGATCCCGGGTCAGGACGACGGAGCGACGCCGGCCAGTTTTTTATCGAGGACGCGGGCGAAACCCTGGTCCGGGTGCCTGTCAGCTACCTGCTCAAACTGGCCCTGGCCGACCTTGTCAGCCGGGACAGGAACACCCACAGCGTGATCCGGGTCACGGGCGAGGCCCTGATGGACCATTTCCTCAACGACAACACCTCGCCGGAACTGTTTTCCTTTCACACGGTCCGGCACGGCAGGGACAGGACTCTCGGCGAGGCCGTGGCCTCTGAAACCATGAAACGCTTTCTTTTGACCCAGCTTCTCACCGTGTACGCCGGTGAAACCTTCGGCCTTACGGCCACGGGCCAGAAAGTTCAGACCTGTTTTTCAGCCCACCCGCCCATCCGGCAGAAACAGCTGAACGACCTGATCGCCGACGGCTTCTACCGGGAGCTGTTCATGAGCCCCTGCCTTTCCGGCTGGGACCGGGGCGAGGACAAGAAGGCCTACATGGGCCTCTGCCACCGGGTTCTGTCCCGCAGCCAGCTGAACGCCGTGGCCAAACTGAAAGAGGCGGGGATCATCACCCGGAACCTGGTGGTGATGCCCAACACCTCCAACATCAGCCTGGCCAACAACGGAACCCATGTGAGCCTGGGAAGCCGGCGGCTTTCGGCCCTTCTGGCGGACAAGGCCTCGGGTTTCACGGCCGAAGACGAAAAGTACCTGGGCGACCTGGTGATCAAGATCAGCGAGCATTTCCTGCCCCTTTTCGCGAACGCCTACAGCGCGGCGCCCTACCGGATGGATTTCGCCGATTTTCATCCCGAACGGATCCTGGCCTTTCTGCCCCACGAGCTGGACTACACCCACCTGCGGATGATCTGGCGGCGCTGGAAAAAGAAAGCCCGGTTGAAAATCATGGGCAAAACCCTCACCCCTTTTGGCCCGCCCCTGGTGGACAAAGTGATCAGCCGGGTGTTCGGACTCCGGGGGGACCTGGTGCCGGATTTCCGCCTGATCGACTACTTCGCCTGCCTGATGAGCACCGGTGAAAGCCCGGCCCTTGACGGACGTCTGGGTAACGAGGACCGGCTGAAACAGGACCTGGCCGATATGGGGGTCTTTGACCGGAGGATGCCCCTGTACATGCTTTGCCGCCTGAGGAAACACGCCGATATGGGGTTTTCGGGTTTCGAGGGCAGGTACTACAGCATGTTCGAAAATTTCGGCGGCGACCTGGCCCAGGCGGTGAACCTCCAGCTCCTGGTCACGGCCCTGTCGTTCCAGTTGATTCTCAGCGGGCAGGTGACCCACCAGGACATCCCCGACGACAGTTTCATCGAAAGCGAGCGGCGTCAGTTTTTTTTCGGGGCGGCCATCGGGGTTCCCACGGCCTATGTCCGGGAGGACAGCCCCAACCTTTTTCTCGGTCGGATTCTGGCCCTCGCGGACAACACCCGGAAAAGCCGCAGGTACCCCGGTTATATCCGGGTGACCCAGAAGGACTACGCCAGGGGCCTTGTCCGTCTGCTGAAACAGGACGGGGATCTGCTGATCCGGGAGCTGGGGCTTGAAAGAACCGTGGCGGACCTGGAGCAGAGGGTGGACCATCCTGACACCCGTTCGGTGGCGGCCAGGCTGACCCGGGGCGTGCTGGACCATCTGTCCCAGGGGAAAAAGCAGCCGGAGAAAAACCCCCTCTCTGTTCCGGCCCTGGAGTTCAACACCGCCGCCGAAGCCTACTACCGGGAAGGCCTTTGCCGGAAACAGATCCACGAAGCCCTGGTTCACCTGAAAGAGGACCTGGCCCGCGTAAAACTCTGGGTCCATTTCCGTGAAACCGCCTGGCAGGAAATTCTTCCCTCCCTTCTTGGGGATGAAGCGCCGGACGCGTTCATGGACAGGATGATCGAAGCGTTCCGCTCGGGCAGCCCCACAGGCCGGGATACCGTGACCCTGGCGAGTCTCCTGATCTTTTCCATCCATCTCGACATCCGGAAAAACACGCCGGAAAAAGCCCGGAAAACCCGGTTGAGCGTGGCCGGAGGGGTCTGACGCCATGATGACCGATCCGCATCAGTATATCGAACGAACCAGCGGCAGGGTTCGTGACGAACGTCTCAAGGCAGACCGCCTGGTTCACCTGATCTATTCCAATGTCAGGGAAAAATCAGGCTGGCTTTTGAGGGCCCTGACCTCCAAGGTGGCCACGGACATCGTGGCCTGGGCCCAGTACGACCATCCCCTGACCATGAATGCGGTCGCCATCCGGCGGGCCATCGCGGACCTCGGCATCGATCTGTCGGAGATCCTGGAGCCTTCGGCCATCCGGTCGTTGCGGGATCTGTTCGAGCGGAAAATCGCCTATTGGCGGACGCGCCCCATGATCGAATCCCGGAATGCGGTGGTGTCTCCCTGCGATGCCCGGATGATTCCCGACACCCTGGAGCCGGATACCCGATTGTTCATCAAGCAGAAGTTCTTCGATCTCACCGAGCTTCTGGGCTGTGACCGGCCACAGTGGATCGACGCATTTCAGGGCGGACCGTTCGCCGTGTTCCGGCTGACACCGGACAAGTATCACTACAACCACGTACCCGTCACCGGAAACGTGGTGGATTTCTACGGGATAAGGGGGCGCTACCACTCCTGCAACCCGGTGGCGGCCGTGGAACTGGCGACGGTGGTCTCGAAAAACAAACGGGTGGTGACGGTTATAGACTCGGACGTACCCGGCGGAACAGGAGCCGGACTGGTGGCCATGGTGGAAATCGCGGCCCTGATGATCGGGGACATCGAACCGGCGTACAGTGATTCGGCCTACGATGATCCAAGGACTCCCCGGCTGGGAGAGGTCCTCTTGAAAGGCCAGCCCAAAAGCCTGTTCAGGCCGGGAAGCTCCACCGTGGTGCTGCTGTTTCAGAAAGACCGTTTCGCCTTTTCCCCGGACCTTCTGGCCAACGTTGCAAGATGCGATGTCAAAAGCCGCTTTTCCAGGGGATTTGGCCGGACCCTCGTGGAAACGGACCTGCGGGTCCGGGAGGACATCGGAACGGCGTTGTGATGTTTGAATTTTGACTATTTGTTTTTTGCCTCCGGCGGCCCT
>CAZWTY010000119.1:0-9213 GCA_964637565.1 uncultured Desulforapulum sp. | reverse complement strand
AATCCGTCATTGAAATTTATCGATTTTCGGTTTTGATGGGTGCGGAATGTATGATATAAGCATCACCATCTTTAAATTCAAAAATTATTCTCCAATTTCCAGATACCCTGACCGAATATTGGTCTTTTAAGTTTCCAGTAAGTTTATGTAAATGAGATCCAGGATAATTCATGTCAATAATGTCACTTGAACTATTTAAACGGTCTAGTATCCTCGAAATTTTATCAGCATGTTCTGGCCGAATCCCCTTTTTGGTTCCATGATAAAAGAAATCTTCGAGCCCTTTATGTTTAAATGATTTTATCATATATCAGAATGTAACCCCTTGGGTTACGATCGTCAAGTTCAATAATGGCTTGGCCGTTGAAGCGAAAATATCAGGTTGAAAGCGTTCAGCCAGGCGATTTCAGGGCGAACACAAGGTTCGCCCCTACGGTCTGGACGGTTCACACGTGCGAACAGAACAGGGACGGCTCGATAAAAAATGGAGCAATTTTTCTGATTTTGTGACCTGAATCCCACAAGGACGCTGTAGGGGCGCACAGTTCATGGAACATCGTCCCGCAACCGGCGCCTGTCATGCACAGGCCGGCAGAAGGTAACGGCACATGGTTTCGAATTCATCGTAATGGGGCACCAGGTCCTTGTCCCGGTTCCGGACTTTCCGGCAGAAATCAGACAGGGGCAGATAGGCGATTTCCGCCACTTCCTCGACCTGGACCTTGAAATCCCCAAGGGGGATGTCCTTTTGAACCAGGTAGACATCCCGGATCTCGTTGTCGATAAGGCGCCCGTTCTGGTGGGCCTGGAGACTGCGGGACGAAAACACGTAGCGGAGATCCGAAGCCGGAACGACCACCCCCAGCTCTTCGGCGATCTCCTTGACGGCGGCTTCGAGGCTTGTTTCGCCGTGGACGATATGGCCCGCGCAGGACAGATCCCAGAGGCCCGGATTTGTTTCCTTGTCTTCGGCCCGGCGCTGGAGCAGCAGCTGGTTTAGAGAATTGACGATCCAGATGTGAACCGTCCGGTGGAGGTCGCCGTTGCGGTGAACCAGATCCCTTTCCCGGGCGATTCCCGTGGCATGGCCTTTGTCGTCAAGCACCTCGATCAGTTCCATAACGCTCATTCCAGATCCTGGGGAGCGAAGAACAGGCTTCCGAGCTTCATCTGCTTCAGCTCGGCCACATGGCCTCCGATGCGGGACGACGCGGTGAGGTCATCGCGGATGATTTTAAACAGAGGCCCCGGCTCCACTTCCGTGACTTTGAGGATCATTTCGATCTGGACGAGGATGTCCTTTACCAGATCTCGGTAATACAGGTGCAGGGACAGTTTGTCCCGGTGACTTGTCCCGCTGTCGATCATGGCCGCCGATTCCCAGGTGACGAACCGGGCCATGTCCAGCATCACCTTGAGTTTGCCCAGGTCCAGGCTCAGGCTTCCGTCGGGCATGGGGTATTTTTTTCTCAGGGCCTCGGTGAGCAGCAGGGTCAGCCGTTCCAAAGCCCCGGTGACACTGCCCATCATCAGGGCGTCTTCCAGATCCCTGAACCGGAGGACGATGTCTTCGTAGGCCGAACCCGGTCTGCCGATCAGGGCGTCTTCCGGCACCTCGCAGCGGTCCAGCCGGATGGCCCCGTGGGGGGCCGGTTTGAAAAAGGGAATCGTCAGGGACGTCACCGTGAGGCCCGGTGTGTGTTTGGGCACGATGAACGCTGAAAAGCGCTTGCGGTCCGACACCACATCGGTCACGGCGATTACCACGAAATAGTCGGAAATCGGTCCGTTGGTCAGATAGGTTTTTTCTCCGGTGATCGTATACCCGCCGGATGTTTTCTCCGCCCGTGTCCGGATATGCTTGGGGTGGGCGAAGGTTTTGGGTTCGGACACCGCCAGACAGGCTGTGGCCCTGCCCGTCGCCATGTCGGGCAGGTAGGTGTTTTTCTGGTCTTCGGTTCCCATGGCTTCAATGATGAAACGGCTCACGAGCTGGTGGATCAGGAAACTGACGCAGAGCCCCAGGTTGCCGCCTTCCCTGGCCAGGGCCAGGGAGGAGACGGAGATGTCCAGGGCTTTTTTCCCGAGCCCCCCGTATGCCGGTGAAATACTCTGTCCCAGAAGCCCCATGTCTCCCATGCTCTGCCAGAGGCTTTTGGGGATGATGTTCAGCTGATGAAGTTTTTTATCAGGAGGGAGTTGTTCTCGGGCGAAATCCATGACATCCGCCATCCAGTCCGCCGATTCCCTGTCCAGTGCCGTGGCCATGCTTTCCTCCCCACGCGATAAGTGTGTCCATTCCTGGCCGGGTGGGACCCGTCCGGGATGGTTTAGATTGTCGAACTAAAAATCAGTCGTGTCTGGTGCCGTGATCCTGGCCAAAGGCCGTCCGCTTTTTCAGAAAAGCCTTGAGAAGCCTGGTCTGTTCCCGTGTGAGACGTCCGAAACGCCCCCGGTGGTAACGGATTTCCACAGAACTGTACGGGTCGGGCAAATCGCCGTCCGTGTCACTGATCGATTCGAAGGGAAGGGCGCAGAGAACCTGCTGGTTGTCCCTGAGTTGAACCGTGGTCCGGCTCAGTTCGAGCTGTCTGTCAACGTCATCGACGTAGGAAAAGGCCAGCCCGTTCAGGCTGATGTCGACGATATGGCCCATGTGGTTGAAATCAGGGCCAAGGGCCGCGTAGGCCGTTCCCTCGACAAAAAAGCGTTCGAATTTTCTCCGCTCTTTCAAGAGCGTTTCATGGAACAAAGTCTGATTCCGGCCTGAGCTGTTCAGGCAGAAACCACTGTTGTCCGCCGGATCTCCGGAATCCGGCCGCCCACTTTTCCCCATGGCATCCTCGTTGTTTCGATCAGGCACAGAAACCCTGAGGCCGAGGTCATTCGGCCGGGAATCCATGTTGCTGTGAATCGCTTCGGTTGCGGCACCCCACCTGCATCCGCGCAAAAGAATCCCATATTTCACCGTGGGAATCAATGGAAAAATCCAGCCCGGAAACAGGCGGTTGCATTCCACAGCCGATCCGGTTATAATCGCGGCCTTTTGAAATCAAGGGGAAAAACCATGTCCAACACGCATATTTTCGCACTTGCCGTGGCCCTTGCCATGGACGCTTTCGCCGTGGCCGTCGCCACCGGGGTGACCCTGAAGACGGTCAGCGCCCGCCAGACGTTCCGCCTGGCCTGGCATTTCGGTCTTTTCCAGGCCATGATGCCTGTTCTGGGATGGTTCTGCGGAGCCCATCTGCTGGAGTACATCGACCGCTACGATCACTGGATCGCCTTTTGCCTTCTCACCTTTGTGGGGGGGAAGATGCTGGCCGAAGCTTACGAGGATGACGACGATGGTGCGGAAGACCCCCGGGACCCCACCCGGTCCGTGACCCTGGTGGTGCTGTCCGTGGCCACCAGCATCGACGCCCTGGCCATCGGGTTCACCCTGTCCGTTCTCCATGTGGCCATTGCCTGGCCGGCCCTGGTCATCGGCCTGGTGGCGGGGGCCTTTACCGTGGCCGGGCTCCATATGGGGGCGAAACTCGGTTCCATGTCGCGCATCGGCCATTATGCCGAAATCCTGGGCGGCATCGTTCTGATCGCCATCGGCGTCCGGATTCTCTGGGAGCACAAGGTGTTTTCCTTTTAAATGTGCTGCTGATCCGATATTTATCTATACCTTATTATATATAAGAGAATGGACGCAGAAATACGGCCCCGTGTTCGATTGGTCAATCCACAGGTCGCATCGTGTCGCGACGCCGGCATGGAGAGCGAAATTCACAAGCGCCCCGGCTGCCTGCGCCGGTTTGTTGGGATATTGGTTTTTTTGTCTATAATGTTTGAATGAAAATTAACGGCTCACCTTGTAACATCGAACGCCCTACACGTTCTATTATTCGACCCCTCGAATAATAACTTCTGTTTCAGCAAGATACATGCCATGGGAATGCGAACGATGTTTGTTTGTAACTGCCCGATATATTATGTTTATATATGACTTGTCTCCGGAAAACCTATAAATTGTGAACCAAACGTAACAGAAATCTGTGAAAATAACTTCACAGACGTGTGGTATCCATTGACATGTATCCTCGGCATGGATCTTAACCATCGCTATCGGGATCGGGATCGCTATAGAAATATTCTGACGATCGATCCCGATCCCGATAGCGATAGCGATACCGATTAACCGGAAACCATGCCCGAGAAAGAGGTAACCCTCGATTTGCATAGGGGACTTGGCCCATGCCGGAAGGTGCGTCAGAACCCAAATAGTCATATGTCACGTATCAGGTTGTGCGGTTATTCTTTTCGATCCCGATCCCGATAGCGATAGCGATGTCTATTTAAGAATGAGGCCGAATTGACACGAAGCATGTGATATAAGAAATGGGAACGCCGGGTTGCACCCGGCACAGGTGCCGGGTGCAACCCGGCGTTCCCGGATGAAGGTGCCGGGAAAACACACCCCGAAAACCCTTCGGTCAAAAAAAGTGGACCTAAGGAAACGGAAAAGCGGTGATGTTTGTTGCAAAAAACCCGAAACATTCGGACCAATCCGGTTCTTCTACAAGAACAGTGTTCATGAACATGCTTTGTTTTCGCAGGTTTCCGAGGAACACCGGGCAGAGACCAGGACAACCGGGGCCAATGAGGGCTTATTTTAACAGCCGTGTAGCCGAATATCGCTGCAAAGTGAAGTTGTGAGCGGGGATAAACACCGTTTACAGTCAATATATTCAAACAGTTACAAACCATTTTTCCCAATCGTTAAATAAAAAAATCAAAAAATCGCAAATTTTTGTTTGACAAGGGAAATGGTCCGCGAGTATACAAACATCATTTGACCCTACTATGAACGTACATTCGGATTACCGATGTATGTCCTTGAGAACAATGTTAACGCTCTGGTTGTCAATGAAGCTGTTCTTATCGAACCTCTTGATCGTCACAAGTTAACCTGTTTCTCTGATGTTCCAAGAGAAGCGTCACGCCAGCCGACATATCCAGGGCAGGAACGAACGCTTCATTTTAAAAAGGGCCATGGTTTGCGGACAACGGCGGCACATGTCGCCGAAAAAGGGGCGCGATGAGATATCACGCGCAGGTCTAAAAACAAAAAGGGAATGTGGGGACATTTCTACAAGAATCAGAAAGGAGGGGTCGTCAAAAGAAAACACATAAACGCGAACGGACGTTGAATGATCGCTCGTGTTTAAAGGTTCCAAATTTGTCCTGCGCGGGGTGCGCGGGCAAAAAAACGCCATAGAAAAGACCAAACCCGGAGTAATTCGGGGACGGAAAGCCAACGAGTCCGGCAGCTGTGCCGGATGGTCGGGTTGCCTCTGGTAAATTTTAAAACACTAAAATTTACTATTGGAGAAGAAACATGAAAAAATTAGCTCTCGGCGCAGTTCTTGGTGCATCACTGATGATCAGTTCATCCGCTTTCGCTCTGACCGCCATGACAGACGCCAACATGAAATCTGCCACCGGTCAGGCGGGTGTCAGCATCGCCATCGATAATGTTTTGATTGAACAGTATGTCGGTGAAACCAGATACACTGACGAGTCTGGAACAGATGGCGCCGCCGGCACCATTGTTATCGGTTCAAAACACACCGTCAAAGAATTTCTGGCCCTGACCAGTGCTGTTGATTTCCACAAAGATTTCACTGAAGCCATGGGTTTGACCTATACTCCTGCAGCAGCGAATACTTTGATCGAAACTGATTACGTAATTACTGCTGCTGTAGCGAATACTTTGATCGAAACTGATTTCGTAATTACTCCTGCAGTAGTGGATGATCCTGCCACAGCTGCCGATGAAACGGCGGATGCTGTAGTGGGTGATAATCCAGCCACGAATAATGGTGTTGCCGCTGTACTGGGTGATAATCCAGCCACGAATAATGCTGTTGCTGAAGTTACAAGATCAATAGCCACTTGGAGAAAAGCCTCCGCGCTTTCCATTGATGTAGGATCATGTAAAGTGCTTGCTGCAGGTCTCAACGATAATGCTGCCAATTATACTACTACTAATGCCGCTACCGTTGCTACCCAAACGGCGTTTATCAATGAACTGATGGAGGAAGGTTTTACCATGGACGAAGCTATGACTCTCTTTGGAGCAAAAGCCATGCCAGGAAATCAATCGGTGGTTGGTGTTGTGATCGGCCTCCCGACCCTCCTCATCAAAACCACAGCAGACTCATACGACGTGGGTGTTGCAAGTGCGACCGCACTCAATAATGGGAAAAAATTCATCAATATTTCCAAGGGCGCTGGTGCCATGGCCATTCTCGGTGGAACTGTTGAAATCGCAGCTCACTAAGCACGATGATCCTTTGAATTACGTAATGTGATTGACAACCTGAAGCCCCTTCCCAGACAATGTTTCGGAAGGGGCTTTTTACTGAAAAAACCTGTGTGTCCGGTCAGGAAACACCAGAGAAAAAAAGCCAAACCCGGAGTGATCCGGGGACGGAAAGCTTCGAGTCCGTGCCAACGGATGGTCGGGCCGCCTCAGACGCAACAACGCAACAAAGAGATACGCGCAGATAAACGAGGATGGCGACCATGAAAAAAAGAGTTTTTACCCATCTCCTGATTTTAAATATCCTTGTATTGTCTTCTCACGCCTTTTCCCTTGAATCTTTATCTATGGAGCAGATGAAACTGGCCGTGGGCCGGGCAGGCATCGACATCGCCATCACCAACGCCGTGACGGAAACGTATCACGAGCATATCACCCTTTCCAGCCCGGACATCGAGCCCATCACTCACTATATGCGGTTTAACGGCCTTCATATGGTGACCACGTTGAATACCGGCGGAACAGACGTAAGCGGCGAAGGGATTCTGAACCATTTCAGCCTTGATGTGGGACTATACGCTCCCACGAATCAGGTGATGCTGTTCGCCAAAAGCCCGGATCTCAGCATCGTCACCGACCTGACCATAGACAGCATCGACTGGTGCGGAACGGCCATCGGCGGTCTGACCATGAACGATCTGGTGTTGAGTTCGTTCCACCTGATTGCCGGGCCCCATGCCGACACGGGGATCGACTTCGAGCTGGGCAAACGGACCCGGGTGGAGTCCCTGGTCTGGCAGTACGGTGAAAACCTGAACCCGGATTCAGCGGATGACGATAACCTGGCTTTGAGACTGTCAGGGATCTGTTTTGCGGAATCTTTTGACGCAGGAAAAAATTTTGCCGCAGAGGGCGAATTTAAAATAGGCGATCTGGCCAACAGAAAACCGGCCACCCTGGATGTGGCGACCACCGTGGATCCTAACACGGGCGAGAGCAGATCGTTTATCGCAGTGAACCTGCCCATGAAGGGCTCGCTCCGGATCGACAATGTCACCATGGGCGGGACGGATTTTGGTGCCTTGACCGTGGACAAATTTGAAGCGGAAGTGATGCGGATTGAAATCCCAGGCCGGGGGCTTGGCAATATCACGCCCTGAGATAAAAGGATGGGGGCATTTGTCGGGTTTCGCTTCGCTCTACCCGACCTACGAGGTGTGTTGTAGGAGCGGGCCATGCCCGCGAAACGTCGCGGGCATGGCCCGCTCCTACGGGAAATAAAAGAATGGAGATGTGAACATGAACGGCGACAGAGGAATCTCAGATCGGAACAGCAGAAAAAGAAAGGGTTTGTCCTGCCGTGCTTTCTTTCGGATGGCCGTTCTGGTTCTCGTCGCTTGTCTCGGCTTTGTAGGGGCCACCTACGCCGAGCTGAAACCCATGAACGCGGACGAAATGAAAACAGCCACGGCCCAGGCCGGATTCACCGATTTCTCACTGAATCACAATACGGCCCGCCTGTTCCTGGACATCCATATCGAAACTTACGCCACCATAGAAAAATTCACCGCCGGAAACTACAACAACGGTTCGGACCAGGCCTGGAACACGGTAAAGCTGGGCCAGAATGACGAAAACCTTCTTAGCATCGACGGCCTGGTGTTCATGGCCGATTTCGAGGAGGGAAGCCTGGAGGACCCCAATAACAACCCCAATCCCAAACTCGAACGCATCGTGGTAGGTTCCAACCGTCTCCAAGGTCAGCTCAGCGCGATGATCACAAATTTTACCGGCATCTACAGTTCGGCGTTGACCGGTGGGGGAAGCCCTGATACGATTCGTGCCATTCGCGGAGACCTTTCCAACGGTGGAGTGGACCGCACCACGTTCAACTTCGATTCCACGTCGGTCAACCGCGGTCTTTTCCTCGTCCTGAACGTGGACAGCGGCAACCCCGGAGTTCAGATTGTCGCCGGTTTCAACGAAAACAGTATTCCTGAAGTCAGCCCCATCAGCCCCAGCGTCCCCTGGTGGGACTCGCCCTGATCACACAAAAGGTTCTGTCTTTATGCATATCGCCCTTGCGTTCATGATTTTTGCCGGACTTATCGCCGGGTTCCATCCCTTTTACACCACTCCTGAAAGTGAAATGAACCTTGCCGTGGGAACCGATGAACGTTTGCGAATCCGCCACGAAGTGCTTCCCCTGTCCGAAACCATCCACGCCTGCATGCTGAAACAGAACTACGATTACAGTTGCGGGTCGGCGGCCCTGGGAACCCTCTTGAACTTCTATCTCGGAGAAAATTTCACGGAAAAACACATCATCCAGGGGCTGATGGAATACGGAGACAAAGAGCAGATCAAAAAACTCAGGGCCTTTTCCCTCTGGGATATGCAGAAGTTCGTGGAAGCCCTGGGTTACAAAGCCGGCGGGTACAACGCCGAAATGTCCGATCTTGAAAACCCCGACCTCTGGCCCTGTATCGTGCCCATCGAGCTGTTCGGATACAGACATTTCGTGGTGTTCAAAGGGGTCCACAAAGGCCACGTGTTCGTATCCGATCCCTGGCGGGGCAACAGCAGTTACAGCATAGACCAGTTCGCGAAGATGTGGTACAACAGCATTCTTTTCAGGATCGAACCCAAATACGCCAAACCCCTTACCTGTCTGACCCTGACGGAGAAAGACCTGCGGTTTATCGACAGGGATATGGAAAAAACATTGATGTTTGATGTCAACCGGCCCTTTGACCTTCCGAAAGAATGGGAGGCGGATTTCTACAAGGACGGTGCGGGGGTTCGGCGGTATAAGCAGTAGGTCGGGCTTACGCCCGACAACTGGTTCGGGCGGAAGCCCGACCAACCATGGTTGCAGCAGAAAAACGTGCAAGAAA
>CAZWTY010000118.1:0-9219 GCA_964637565.1 uncultured Desulforapulum sp. | reverse complement strand
TCCATGAAACCGGCTGATTTTTATGGGCTGGCTGTTTCACCGGGAATTGCTGAATTCATGCAATAGCTTGATGATTCATAGTAGCTATGGACTTTTGTGTCAATGATGAATCACATTGATTGGAAATATTTATTAATTCGTATTGATTTAAACAGGATGCATGCTGAGTCGTGTTGACGTCATGTTGTTGGATAATGGTTATTTGTCTTTTATGAAGCAAAATCATCTGTGGACATGTGTTGATACTTATGAACCGGTTTGGATAAAATGACAGACCTTTGGGGGCACAAAACATCATGGCTTATCACCATCCGGTTTGACATCGGTCGTCAAAACGGATAACTCTTGACCCGTTGCGTTCACTGGAAAAAAAGGAAAACATCATGCGATTCATTCATACGGCGGACTGGCATCTGGGGCGGATTCTGTTTGGCGTTCATCTCACCGAGGATCAGGCGGTGATTCTGGACCGCCTGGAGGGTATCATCAAAGACAGCGGGGCGGACATGCTGGTGGTGGCCGGGGACGTGTATGACCGGGCCGTGCCGCCGCCCGAGGCCGTTAGGCTTCTGGACGATTTTCTCGGGCGGGTGGTGGAAGGGCTGGGGGTGAAGGTGCTGATGATCGCCGGAAACCACGACAGCCCGGACCGTGTGGGTTTCGCCTCGAAAATCCTCGAAGCCCGGGGGCTTTTCATGCGGGGGAGGGTGGCCGGTGAAAGCCGGGTCACCACGGTTCCGGACGATCACGGCCCGGTGGATTTTCACGCCATTCCCTACGCCGAACCGTCGGTGGTCCGGGAGATTCTGGGCGATGACACGGTGAGGGACCACGAAACAGCCATGGCCCGGCTGGTTGCCCGGAGAGGCGTCGCCACCTCCGGGAGGCGGTCTGTGCTCGCGGCCCACGCCTTTGTGGCCGGATCGGCGGAAAGCGAGTCGGAACGCCCCCTGGCCGTGGGGGGAAGCGCTGCCGTGCCGAGTTCGGTGTTCGACGGCTTCAGCTATGTGGCCCTGGGCCACCTTCACCGGTGCCAGACCGCCGGATCCCTTTATATAAGGTATCCGGGCAGTCTTTTTCCCTATTCCTTTTCCGAGGTCGACGAGGAAAAAACCGTGAACCTGGTGGACATGGACGGCCAGGGTCTCTGCCATGTCACCGCCGTTCCCATACCCGGCAGGCGAAAACTCCGCATCGTGAAGGGCCTGATGGACGAGGTGCTGACGATGACTCCGAGTGACGACTACATCCAGGTGAACCTTGCGGACACCGCGCCGGTGCTGGATGCCGTGGGCCGGCTGAGGACCGTGTTCCCCAACCTGCTTCACATCGAACGGACCCATCTGGCCTGGGACGGCTCCGGTGCGGGAAGCCGGGCCGATCATTGGAAAACGGACCATCAGGATCTTTTCAAGGGGTTTTACAGCGACGTGTGCGGCGAAAGCCTGAGCCCGGACATGGAAGAGCGGTACGGACGGATCACCGAAGAGCTGTTCAGGAGAAAACGGGAGGCCCTGTCATGAAACCCCTGATTCTTTCCATGAGCGCCTTCGGGCCTTACGCCGAACCCTTGACCCTCAATTTCACCGACCTTGGGGACCACAGCCTTTTTCTCATCCACGGCCCCACGGGAGCCGGGAAAAGCAGCATCCTGGACGCCATGTGTTTCGCCCTGTACGGCGAGACCTCGGGCGGGGAAAAGGATGTGAAAGGGGTGCGGAGCGATTTTGCCGTTCCTGAAGAACCCACGGAAACCACCTTTGATTTTCTGCTGGGGGACCGGCGCTACCAGGTGTTCCGCAGCCCCGAGCAGGACCGGCCGAAAAAAAGGGGGGAGGGCGTTACGCGCCAGCTGGCCCAGGCCACACTGTACCGGATCGACGGAGAAACCCGGACCGTTCTGGCGGACCGTTGGGGCAACGTGACAGCGGAAGTCTCACGGCTGATGGGTTTCGATGTGCTCCAGTTCCGTCAGGTGGTGGTGCTGCCCCAGGGCCAGTTCCGGAAATTCCTTCTTTCCGGTTCCGCCGAGCGCCAGAAAATTCTGGAAACCCTGTTCCAGACGAGGATCTACAGGGACATCGAAGAGGCCCTGAAAGACGAGGCGAAGTCTCTCAAGGCAGCTTACGACGAGGTCCGCCAGAGGCAGGCCCTTTTGCTTGAACAGGAAAACGCGGCGGACCGGGAAATTCTTGTCCTGGAAACCGGGAAGCTGGAACAGGACCTGGCGGACGCCGCAGTCACCCTGGAACAGGTGAAAGCCGAGGAAACCGCAGCCCAGGCCGGACTGATCCGGGCCATGGACATCCGGGCCAAGATCGTGGAACAAGATTCGGCCCGAAAGGCCCTGGGCGATCTGAAGGCCCGGGAGCCTATGATCGCAGGGTTGAGACAGCGTCTTGACCGGATCGCCAAAGCCCTGACCCTGAAAGACCCGATGAAGAACAGGGCCGCCCGTGAGGCCGAACTCACGGACGCCGCCGGAAAATTCCAGGGCCTGACCGAGCAGATCGGACGCGCGGAACGTGAGCATGAACAGGCGGTTCAGGCCTTCGAGGTTGAAAAAAGCCGCGAGGGGGAAACGGACGAGATCCGGAGCCGTCTGGAAACGCTGAAAGGTCTGGTGGACCGGATTGCGGTCTCGGACGAGGCGCAAAAAGCTTATGAACAGGCTGTGAAGAAAGCCGGAATCCTGGAACGGACCGTGGGGGATTTAAGGGACCGTGCCGAGCGTCTCAGGGTGGACATCGAGGAAACAGCCGAGCGCTGCCAGAGGGAAAAGGACACGGCGGCCCGGGGCGACAGTCTGAAACAGCGGGCGGATACCCTGGCCCGCCGGGTCGCGCGTCAGAAAGAGTGGCTGGAAATGGAGGGCCGGAAAGCCCGGGTGGCAGAAGATCTTGAAACCCGGAAAGACGCTTTGAAAAAAATTGAAGCGCGGCAAGACCAGGCCCGGATTCTCCACGACGAGACCCTGGCCCTTTTTCACGGAGGTCAGGCCGCCCTTCTGGCCAGGACCCTTGAAAAGGGCCGTCCCTGCCCGGTCTGCGGGTCCACGGACCATCCGTCACCCCATGCCTCAGGCATGGACATTCCCGATGAAAAGATCCTGAAAAAGACCAAGGCCGATCTGGACCAGCTCGACCAGAAGGTCAAGGACCAGGCCGAGGCGGTTCGGACGCTCCGCGAGGAATGGACCGGTCTGGCCAGCCATGTGGCCGTTCTTGAAAACGAGCTGAAAGACCAGCCGGACAAGGCCGGGCAGGAACAGGAACTGGCCCGTGTCCTGAAAGAGCTGGAGGAAGCCAGGACTGCGGAGGCTTCGGTCAGGGTTCTGGCCGAGACGTTTGAGACGCTGAAAAAAGACGGGGAAACGAAAAAACAGGAGCTGGCTGTTCAGGAAGCCAATCTTGCGGAAGCCCTTCGGGACGTCAGCACCCTGAAAGCCGTGGCCCACATGAAACGGGCCGAGATCCCCGACGGGTTCCCGGATTCCCTCTCGGTGAACCGGGAGATCGCCCGGTGTGAAGCGCTGCTGGCCCAAAGAAAAAAGGCTCTCGCTGACGCGGAAACAAGACGGAACGACACGACGGCCCGTCTTGCGGGCTTGAGGGAAAGCCTGGCCGCGTACCGTGACAATATGGACCAGTGCTGGTCACGGCTTATGGATTCCGACAGGGAACTGACGGCCCGGATCGGGGAGCAGGGATTCAAGGACCGGGACGAGGTGGCCGCCGCCTTGAACGATCAGGCTTCGGTGGAAGGGTTCAGCCGGGAGGTGAAAGCCTGGGACGAGGCCCTGGCCTCGGCTTCGGGCCGTGTCCGCCGCGCCGAGGAAATCTGCCGGGATCTGGTTCTTCCCGATGTGGCGGGACTTGAAAGGAACCTGGCCGCAATCAAGGAGCGCCTGGAACGGGCGTCAGCTGAAAAAAGCCGTCTTGACACCCTTTTGGCCCGAAAGACCGCGACCCTTGCCGCCCTGGATCAGTGTGAAAAGCGCCTGGCCGCCGTGGAAAAAGACTACCGGGTCACCGGGGCCATGGCCGAGGTGGCGGCGGGAAAAAACCCGTCGGGCATGACCTTCCAGCGTTACGTGCTGTCCGCACTTTTAGACGATGTGCTGTATTCCGCCGGACGTCACCTGAAATCCATGAGCCGGAACCGGTTCGACCTGCTTCGGGCCCGGGAGCGCAGCGATATGCGAAGCGCCGGCGGCCTCGACCTTCTGGTGTCCGACGACCACACCGGAACCACCCGCCCCGTGGCCACTCTTTCGGGGGGTGAAAGTTTTCTCGCCTCCCTGGCCCTGGCCCTGGGTCTTGCCGATGTGGTCCAGGCCTACGCCGGGGGCATCCGGCTGGACACCATGTTCGTGGACGAAGGGTTCGGAAGCCTGGACCCGGAAACCCTGGACCTGGCTTTCCGCACCTTTGCCGATCTCCAGATGAAAGGGCGGCTGGTGGGCATCATCTCCCATGTGCCGGAACTGAAAGAGCGGATGGCCACACGGCTGGAAGTAATTCCGGGACGGCGCGGCAGCCGGGCGAGGTTTGTGGTGTGAGGGCGCGCAGTCACATGCAGGTTTTAGACGGGCAACCAACTTGTTCAAAGGATAGCTATCAGAGAGATAGTCGCAGGTTGAAATTTCTTGCAGGTTTAATAAGTTTCTGAACCGCGGGTTCTTTGAAGTCCCCGACGGTTCAGAAACTGTAAGTCCAGCTTACTTTATGAAATATTCAATGCTTGTGTAATCCGGCCTCCCAGAACCGTCAACGAAATGGGACGCGGTCGTGACCTTCAGCCTGCCGGCTGTCACCAGTTCGATGGACTGGGTTCTTTCGACAAAATCCTGATCCCAGAACAGGCTCAGCACATCGTCCAGCGCATCAGCGGTCATTGTGGATTCTGTGCCCCAGTCACAATCCACGGGGGTGCAGGATCCCCACTCATGAACATCGAACTGGTTTCCGTTCAGTAGGATTTCAATTCGTGTGATATTTGGGCTTTCAAGGTCTTCATTGATCCAGTTTCCGAGAAAGAGACTGAATACGGTCGCGGAATTCGATCTGTACTCGGACTGACATTCCCTGTCGTTGAGGACGATATAGACCGATGCGGGCGGGGTCTGGCCCCTGGGCAGGGCGAACCAGATATCGTCCAGGTCGTCAGACGATCCGAGGGCGCAGAATCCGTATAGGCGGTTGTCGTTGTTGTCGTAGATATCCACCCAGGTTCGTGCCGAGCTGGCGTTCAGGCCGCAGGGAGGGAGATCGGGTGAGGCTTCGAAAAGGCCGTCAGGAAATGCATCACGGTTCGATACGGAGAGTTTGTACCGTGTGTATTCCACCTCATCGACGGTGTAATCCTCGGTTCCTGAAAAGACCAGGACAGGAGAGGGAAGGTCCAGATCACAACTGGTTTCAGGGTCATCATTCCCGCAACCTGAAAGGGAAATCAGGAAAAAGACGCTAACCAAAAGCGTCACATAATGCAGGATTCGAAAGCATGGTAACATTTTTACATGGTTTTTGAGGGACATCATCTTCTCCTTTGACATGGTTTGACGAAGCTATCGTGACGGTACAGGCCTTTCTACATTTCTTTAAAAAACATCTTTGGATTATCCCGGCCGGTTTACCGTTGTTTCATGGCGTTCTTGATCTGTTGGGCGATGCCTTTCATTTTGCCTTGCAGGAGGATTTTCCATCCTGTTTCTGTTTTTTTGAATGAAATCACTTCCATGCTTTCCATGCTGATATCCCCGACGCTGACCTCTGTCCGTGTTACCACATGGCTGAGACTGGTTCCTTCCGGAACGGAACCCAGGACTTCGATTTTTTTGAAATCAAACTGGCCCAGCTGGGCGGCCTGGGCCATGACGCTTTTCAGGAAAGAGGAGAAGAAAACCCCGTCGTCCATGGCTTTGATGCTCTCCCGGGTCGTTCCCGGACCAAAGAACTGGGGCAGCGCCTGGGCTTCCACCTCGGCGGGCAGCTCCAGGATAAAGGACATCATCTCTCTGAATTCATGGAGAGATTCCCGATCGTAGAGAGGGACGATCTGATCCCATGTCTGGTTCTTCAGAAGATCGAAATAGACTTTGCTAATGGATTCAGGCGTTCCGGCGAAAACTGGAACGGCGGTCAGAACGAGGAAAAACAAAGCGCAGAGCGTTTTTTTCATAAGGTATCCTTCTGTGTCATTAAAAATTGAGGGCATTTCTACGGAATATGTTTAATTATCTTACCGGGTAAAGGGAGTTTTGAGAGAACCCGGTTTTTTATCGGTCGTTCTATAGAATATTTTCTCAATGATCAATGAATTTTTTTAAAGCCCTGGACAAAGGGTTCTCAATATGTACAAAAACGAAGACAAGCAAGTTTGGGATGGAGTTCTGAGGCACTGAACCGGGAGCGGTATTGATGATCCAGCTGAAAGGCCAGGTTGAAAAAATCAGCTACGAGAACAGCGAGACGGGGTTCACCATTGCCAAGGTGCGCTGCGACAGGCGGGTTGTCACGGTGGTGGGAAACCTGCTGAGTCCGCCGGTGGGAACGGAGCTTGTGATGACCGGGGCCTGGGAAAACCATCCCACATTCGGGCCCCAGTTCCGTGTGACTGCTTTTGAGGCCCAGGTTCCCCATACGCCCAGGGGCATCGCCCGGTATCTGGGATCCGGCATGATTCCCGGTCTGGGGGAACGGATGGCCGAGCGTATCGTCGCCCATTTCGGCCAGGAGACCCTTCATGTTCTCGAACACAGCATCGAGCGCCTTCAGGAAGTGGAAGGCATCGGCGGCAAACGTCTGGCCCGGATCCAGGAAGCCTGGAACGCCCAGCAACACATCCGGGATGTGATGATTTTTTTAAGGTCCCATGCTGTGGGCACCGGGTTTGCCGCGAAAATCTACCGGCGCTACGGGGAAAACACCATCCAAACCGTCCAGCATAATCCCTTTGTGCTGGCCACGGACATCCAGGGCATCGGGTTCAGGACGGCGGACACCATCGCCGCCAGCATCGGGTTTTCAAAGGATTCTCCTTTCAGGATCTGTGCGGGCATCCTTTTCAGCCTTCGCAGTTTATCCGAAGACGGCCATGTGTTCTACCCCATGAATCCCCTGATTTCCGTGTGTTCGGAACTCCTGGGCGTTGCCCCGGAGGCGGTGAGCGACGGTCTGTGGAAACTGTCCGCCGAACGAAAGATCATCGTTGATCAAAAAATCGAAACAGAAGACGGCGAGGGTCCCCCGGTTTATCTGGCCTACCTGTTTTTCAGCGAATTCGGCTTGGCCCGCCGCCTTTTTGATCTTATCGCCACATCTCCGGGAAAAGGTCTGCTTCCCCCCAGCACCGAACTGGCCTGGCTGGAACAGCGCCTGCCCCTTCGCCTGGCGCCCCGGCAGAAAGAGGCCGTGAGGGCGGCCCTTGAAAACAAGGCCCTGGTGATCACCGGCGGGCCGGGTACGGGGAAAACCACCCTGATCAACGCCATCCTGACGGTTTTTGCAAGGCACAACCGGCGGATTCTCCTGGCCGCCCCCACGGGCAGGGCCGCCAAGCGCATGGCCGAAACCACGGGACGCCCGGCCCGGACCATTCACCGGCTCCTGGAATTCAGTTTCAAAGCCGGCGGGTTCCAGAGAAACGAGAACAAACCCTTGGCCTGCGACGTGCTGGTGGTGGACGAAGCGTCCATGATCGACGTGGTCCTGATGCACCAGCTGATCCGGGCCGTTCCCCCGGACGCCGTCCTGATCCTGGTGGGCGACGTGAACCAGCTTCCCTCGGTGGGGCCGGGCAACGTGCTCACCGACATCATCGCTTCAGGCTCGGTACCTGTGGTCCGGCTGACCGAGATATTCCGCCAGGCCGAGCAGAGCCGGATCATCGTGAACGCCCACAAGATCAACCGGGGGGAGATGCCCCACACGGGAAGGTTCGCCGCCGGGGACGACTACTGCTTCATCGAGCAGGACGACCCGGACAGGCTGGCCCAAATTTTAGTGGAACTGGTCCGTCACCGGATTCCCCGGCGTTTCAACCTGGACCCCCTGGCCGACATCCAGGTGCTGACCCCCATGCACAAAGGCCCCCTGGGCAGCGAGGCCCTGAACACCCTGCTCCAGGAATCCCTGAATCCCTCGGGGGACACCCTGGAACGTGGACGGCACAGGTTTAGGGTCTCGGACAAGGTCATGCAGATGCGGAACAACTACGACAAGGATGTGTACAACGGGGACATCGGAAAGATCAGCGCTGTGGATTCGGAAAACCAGGCGGTTCGTGTGATGTTCGAGGGCAGGGAGGTGCCCTACGACGCCATGGACCTGGACGAGCTCAGTCTGGCCTACGCCATTTCCGTGCACAAGTCCCAGGGCTCCGAGTACCCCGCCGTGATCCTGCCCGTCACGACCCAGCACTACGTCCTTCTCCAGCGGAACCTCCTATACACCGGCATCACCCGGGGAAAAGAGCTGGTGGTGGTGCTGGGCACGAAAAAAGTCGTGGCCATGGCCGTGAATAACGACAGGACAAGCCGGCGCTACACCGGGCTGGCCATCCGGCTGGCCGGGCTGCATAGACCATAACAACACCGGAAAAGAGACGGCTCCCGTCATGCAAGCCGACCCGGAATCCGTGCCCGCACACGATTTGATGCATGAATTTTCGCGAACGGTTGCTTATGCTGGCGTGGATTCCGGGTCGGCTTCGGAATTCGAACCCGTGGTTTTTGCCGTGTCCGAAGCGGGTTCAAACACTCCACCCTGTTGGAGGCCGCCCGGAATGACAGGTTGGGGCTGAGACCTGATTCGGGCATTGTTTTTCCTTTGAAAAATCAAACTGGTTTGGCTTTGTAAAGATAACCGGGTCCGGTTGGAAAACAAGAACCGAAGTAGAGATGTAGGTTGGCTTGAGGAACGAAAGCCGACGGGTCTCCGCAGAACGAAGGGTGGCGGATGTTATAGTGGTTGTCAGAATAAAATTCCGATTGCCGCATTTTTATGAACATCGAATGGTGAATGGGTTCACGGCTCACCCTTTCCGCATGGAAAGAAAACAGTGTTCAAATTCACTATTTAAAAAAGGAGTTATCCTTCATTCGATGTTGGATGTTGGGCGTTGGATGTTCGACGTTCGTCAGTTTTTCATTCGGAACGGATGTGTCCTTCCGGCAAGCCTGCGTGGAATAAATTTTTGAAGCTGTTACCATCAATT
>CAZWTY010000117.1:0-9455 GCA_964637565.1 uncultured Desulforapulum sp. | reverse complement strand
GACAGGTTGATGATTTCCATGCGGTCCAGAAGAGGCGTCGGAATCGTATCCGTCTGGTTGGCCGTCAGGATGAACATCACTTTGGAAAGGTCGAAGGCCAGGTTCAGGTAGTGGTCGCTGAACTGGGAATTCTGTTCGGGGTCCAGGGCTTCGAGCAGGGCCGACGAAGGATCACCCCGGTAGTCCGAACCCACCTTGTCCACCTCGTCCATCATGAAGACGGGGTTGTTTGAACCGCACTGTTTCAGTCCCTGGATGATGCGTCCGGGCAACGCACCGATGTAGGTCCGCCTGTGGCCCCTGATCTCGGCTTCGTCCCGGATTCCTCCCAGGGAAATCCGGACGAACTCACGTTTCATGGCTTTGGCGATGGCCTGCCCCAGGGATGTCTTACCCACGCCCGGAGGCCCCACGAAACACAGTATGGGCCCCTTCATGTCCGGGTTGAGTTTTCTCACGCTCAGGTATTCGAGAATCCTGTCCTTGATTTTGTCCAGCCCGTAATGTTCCTTCTCAAGATATTTCCTGGCATCCTGGATGTTCAGGTGGTCTTTGGTGGACTTGCTCCAGGGCAGCTCCACCATCCAGTCCAGGTAGGTTCTGATGATCGAGGCTTCCGAGGAATCGGGATGCATGGTCTCGAGGCGCTTGAGCTGTTTCATGGCCTCGGTGTTGGCATGTTCCGGCATTTTGCAGCGGGCGATGTTCTTCTTGTACTCATCGATTTCCGCCACCTTGTCGTCCAGCTCGCCCAGTTCCTTGTGGATGGCCCGGACCTGTTCACGCAGGTAGTAGTCTCTCTGGCTTTTCGAGATTTCGTCCCGGACATCTGTCTGGATACGGGCCTGGACCGTGGACAGCTCCACCTCCCGTGTCAGGAACTCGTTCACCTTGGCCAGACGCTTGACAGGGTCGTTGTTTTCAAGAAGCATCTGGGCGTCATCCACTTTCAAACGAAGGTTGGAGGCCACCAGATCCGCCAGCTTTCCGGGTGAATCGATGCTTTCAAGAATCGAGGAGATTTCTCCTGTCAGTTCACCGCGCAGGGCGAGAATTTTTTCACTCTGTTCCCGGACATTTCTCATCAGGGCTTCGGTTTCAAGATCCATCTCCACCGGGCTGTCTTCTGGAATCCTTTCGATTTTCACCCGGTAAAACGATTTCTTCCGGATGTATTTGACGATCCGCCCCTTGCCGATTCCCTGGACCAGGGCTTTCAGCCGCCCGTCGGGCAGGCGGAGGATTCTCAAAATTTTCGAAATGGTTCCCACGGTGTATATTTCGTCAACCGAAGGATCTTCCATGGCCGAATCTTTCTGGGCCGCGAGAAACAGATACTTGTCCTTGTCGATGGCCTCGGACACGGCATTGACGGATTTTTCCCTTCCGACAAAAAGAGGAAGAAGCATATCGTTGAAAATGACGATATCCCTGACCGGCATCATGGGCAGGGTATCGGGAATATTGGCGTCATGATTCTCGTCTTCAATCACGTTGATCAGATCATCATTGTCGGTTTGGGCCATGATTTCTCCTGAGCATTATATTTACAGACATTGTACCAATGTCTTTTCCCTGATCACATTTTCTTCATCGGAGCGGACACTGAGGCTATATTATAATTCAGATTCCCTGTTTTACAACATCTGCCTTGATTTTTTGTTCAAGGAAACTTAATCTGGACATCCGGCAGTCAGAGTCATTACCCCAACCCAAAACAGCGGTGTCCTGTGGACACGAAACGAAAAAGCCATGTCTGAACTTTTCATCCGTTTGTCATTCCTCATTTACGGGCTGTGTGTCGGCAGTTTCCTGAACGTCTGCATTTACAGAATCCCGTTGTCCAAGTCCCTGGTCAGGCCGGCTTCCTCCTGCCCGAACTGCAAGACCCCGATCAAAATCTACGACAATATCCCCGTCCTCAGTTATCTTTTTCTTGGGGGCCGGTGCCGGGCATGCAAAACACCGATCTCGTTCCGCTACCCTTTGATCGAACTGGCCAACGGTCTTCTCTGGATGTTCTGCTACATGCGCTACGGCATGAACCCGCCCTGCTTCATCTATCTGGCGTTTCTATCCACCCTTCTGGTGATCACGTTCATCGACATCGACCACCGCATCATCCCTGACAAGATATCCCTGCCGGGCATCCCTGTTTTTTTTATCGGCGCCCTGTTTCTTCCTGACGTGGGCTATCTGAACTCAATATTCGGCATTCTTCTCGGAGGCGGCTCCCTTCTGCTGGTGGCCGAAGGTTACCGGCTGATCACGAAACAGGAGGGCATGGGCGGGGGAGACATCAAGCTGCTCGCCATGATCGGGGCCCTTCTGGGCTGGAAAGGGGTGTTCTTCACGATTTTCGCGGCATCGGCTGTCGGAACGGTGGTGGGACTGATCGTGATGATCGCCACACGAAACAACATGAAACTCGCCGTGCCCTTCGGCCCGTTCCTGGCCTTCGGGGCAGCTCTCCACGTTTTCGCCGGCGAAGAACTGATCCGCTGGTATTTCGGCATCTCGGGCCTCATGGGCTGAGGCCTGGGCCGTCTCACGTTTTATCGACGCTGAACGCCAGGGTGAACTCTCCGTCTTCCGTCCGGAACGGCAGGGCGACGGGTTTCATCACTTTTTTATGGGGTACGGTGTGACGTTCTCCGAGAATCACCTTATCCAGACTGATTTTGTACTTGCCGCCGGTCTGGGCCAGGGTGTTGGTCGCCTGCCCTGACACCATGTTGGATATCTCACCGACCGCGTCCTTGATCTCATCGTTGAGTTCTTCCATGGGTTCTCCGAACAGCCGGGATACGATGGCCAGTATCCCTGGTTTCGAAAACGTGATGGACACGACGGCGTCTGTATCCCCGCTTACAAAAAGAATTCCGGTGACGGGCCCCGGTGCCACGGTGTTACTCATCACAAAGGGTTTCCCCCGGTCCGCCCGGGTGGACGCCGAAGTTTCAAGGGTGTTCAACAGCGCGTCGATAAACGAATTGACTATGTTCACATCCATGATTCACCCTCTTCACCCGGAACCTTAACCAGAAGAAACCGCCCTTCTCCGGAACGTAAAACGTTACGGGGAACAGCCAACGGCCGGAAACATTGTGATATTTTCGTCACTTACTTACTATCGGCCACCGGCACCCCCTTCTGAACTTTTTTATCGAAACCTTCGGAATCGCCGGGAAAAGAAAATTGCATTCAAACGGGTTTTGATATATTTGATGACCTGAAAAAATGATAAGCGATTCAGACTTTACTGTAATGGCTTTTGATATTCCCTTGGGTGCCATGATTACGAAATTTCTAAAATTCGGCCTGCTGTTCATCGTCTTCCTTGTCATTACAGGGGCGTCCGCTTTTTTCGCCCTCAGTTTTTTCATCCGGAGTGAAGACAGCGTGGTTGTGCCGGACCTCACGGGCAAGGAAGTGGTGCAGGTGCTTGAAATCCTGAGCGGACTGGGCCTGAACACCCGGATGGGCGGCTCCGAGTTTTCAAACCAGATGCCGCGGAACCACGTGATTTTCCAAGACCCCGAACCTGGAACGGTCATCAAGAAAGGACGGGACGTCCAGATCGTTTTCTCCAAAGGAATCCAGTCCGTGATCACCCCCTCGTTCACCCGCATGACAGTCCAGAACGTGGACCTTGTCCTGTCGAACAACGGCCTGGTGCTCAAATCCCAGTCCTACATCCATGACGACGAAGTTCCGCCTGACGCCGTCATCGCCCAGTATCCGGAAGCGGGTTCCGAAATACCCCAGGGCACGGGTGTCGAACTCCTGATCAGCCTTGGAAGAAAACCTGTGGAATACATGCTGGGCGACATGAAAGGCCTCTTGTACGACACGGCCGTATATTCCCTTGAAAAAAGCCGGATGCGGCTGGGCGAGGTCAAGAGCACCCTGTCCGAAACCGAGGAGCTTGACTCCGTGGTCAGCCAGTACCCGCTGCCAGGCACCCTGATCCGGGAAGGAACCACCATCAGCCTGACCATCAACCGTGAAGAGGACGAGGGAACCTATCCACCTGATGCAGGTCCCCGTATCTTCACCCATCAGATGGACTACGGTTTCATCAACCGGCATGTAAGGGTCCAGATGACAAGCCGGGGAGTCAAAGAAGATATCTACAACGAATATGTCAAGCCGGGAGAAACGATCTGGCTGATGGTGCCCGTCAACACCAAAGCCAGACTGTCCCTTTACGTGGACGGCTCCCTTGTGAAAACCCAGGATTACAATTGACCCATCTGTTCAGGAATGACCATGAAAATCATCGCCCCTTCCATTCTGTCCGCCGACTTCTCACGACTCGGCGAGGAAATCAAAGCCGTTGAGAACGCCGGAGCCGACTGGATCCACATCGACGTGATGGACGGCCATTTTGTGCCCAACATCACCTACGGCCCCATCATCGTGGAGGCTTCGAAAAAATCCTGCACCCTTCCCCTGGACGTCCACCTGATGATCGAGAAACCCGACCTGATGATTCCCGAGTTCATCAAGGCCGGAGCGGACCTGATCTCCGTCCATGCCGAAGCCTGCACCCATCTGAACCGGACGATCAACCTGATCCGGGAATCCGAGGTCAAGGCCGGTGTGGCCCTGAACCCCGCCACTCCCCTTTCGGCCATCGAATGGGTGCTGGAAGACCTGGACTTTGTCCTGATCATGAGCGTCAACCCCGGGTTCGGAGGCCAGCGTTTCATCCCGAACAGCCTGGACAGAATACGAACTCTCAAAAAAATGATCCTGGACCGGGGTCTTTCCACCCTGATCCAGATCGACGGAGGGGTGAACGGAAAAACCATCCGGGAAATCTCAGAGGCCGGCGTGGATTCCTTTGTGGCCGGATCGGCCATTTTCAACAGTCCGGATTACGCGGCCACCATCCGGGATTTCCGGAACAAAATCGAACCCTGAACCACAAGGAGACCAGACATGTCCCCTGGACGCCAGACCATCAAGGTTCTACTCATCAACGGCCCCAATCTCAACATGCTGGGCCGGCGGGAACCTGAAATCTACGGGCACGAAACCCTGGACGACATCAACCGCAGGCTTCTTGACCAGGCCACGGCCCTTTCCATCGATCTGGAATGTTTCCAGAGCAACTACGAGGGGGCCATCGTCGAAAAAATCCAGAAAACCATGGGCAAAGTCCAGGGCATCATCATCAACCCCGCGGCCTACACCCACACCAGCGTGGCCATAAGGGACGCTCTGGTCCTTCACAGCGTTCCCGTGATCGAGGTCCATCTTTCCAATATCTACAAGCGGGAGGAATTCCGGCATCATTCCATGGTGTCGGGAGTCGCCACAGGCCAGATCGCGGGCCTGGGTGTCCAGGGGTACAGCCTGGCTCTGACCGCCATCCGGAACATGAACTGATCGCGGCCATGGGTGAGGCGCTGCCCCTCAAAACCTTCCTGAACCTTCCCGAAGCCAAAAAAGAGAAGATCATTCTCTGCGCCGTGAAGGAGTTTGGGGAAAAAGGGTACCGAAGCGCCAGCATCAACACCATGGTTCGTGAAATCGGGATCGCCAAAGGGTCCATGTACCAGTATTTCCAGGACAAAAGCGCCCTTTTTCTCCATGTGTTCCTGGATTCCATGGAAAAGGTCAAGACCTACCTGAAACAGGTGAGGCTCAGCACCCAAGATCAGCCGGTAGCCGAAAGGCTGAAGCAAACCCTCGTGGCCGGAGTCCGGTTCATCGAGGAAAACCCTCTGGTCTACAGGCTTTACGTCACCATTCTCAATGACGGGTCCATGCCTTTCCGGGCGGAACTTCTGGCCGAACTGAGGCGGCACAGCCTGGAGTACATCGCCAGCCTTCTCGAGGTTGCCGCCCAAAAAAATGAATTGAAAACTGACATGGATCCGGCCATGGCCGCCTTCATCATCGACGCGGTCATGGACCGGTTTCTCCTGTCGCGCACCGAACCTTACGCCGCCTGCACCTCAGGCATTTACAGCGCCGATACCGCCGATGTGGGCCGATGGATCGACCAGATCGTGTCCATGATCTGCCGGGGGATTCTCCATGAACCATTTTCTGAATAACCACACCATCCTTGTGGTTTCCGCCGTGGCGGATGAAACGAAAGACATCGTCCGGGCCATGACCGATGTGACCCCGTTCACCATCGGGCGAAGGGCCCTTGTGCGGGGTCTCCTTTCCGGAAAAGATACCGCCCTTCTCGTCACCGGCCCGGGCATGGTGAACACAGCCCAGAGCCTGGGGGCTTTGTTCGAGCATGGCCTGCCGTCTTTGGTCATCCAGACCGGGTGTGCGGGAATTTTCAGGCAGGCCCATGGCCATCTCGGAGATCTGGCCGTCGCCACCTGTGAAAACGACCTTCACTCCGGCATCGAACCTGAAGAGCCCAGTTCCGTTCTGCCGTCCCCCCTGCCCTTTCCCCTGCTTGTCACGGAAAAAGGCCCGGTGACCAACAGGTTCGAATTGGACCCTGAGCTTGCAGACCAGGCGTTCCACCTTCTTCGGCTGGAATATGAGAAAAATGGGATGCAGGTGTTCAAAGGCCCGTTCGTCACCGTCTCCACCATCACGGCCACCAACCACCGGGCGGACCAGCTTCACCACGCCTTCGAACCGGTGATGGAATCCATGGAAGGCTCGGCAGCGGCCCAGGTCGCCCTGCATTACCGTGTCCCCTTTCTTGAAATCCGGTCGGCCAGCAACCGTGTGGGCAAAAGGGACCGTTCGGCCTGGAACCTGCCCCTGGCTTTTGCCAACAGCAGCCGTGCCGTGATCCACCTCATCGAAAACCTTCATGTGAAAGGATAGGAACCATGGGCAACACCCCTTTTTCCCTCGCCTTTTCCACCTGTCCCAACGACACGTTTCTTTTCCACGCCATGGTCCACGGACTTGTTCCGCTCCACGGCCTGTCCTACTCGGTATTTATGGATGATGTGGAAAGCCTGAACCATCAAGCTGGTCAGGGAGTTTACCAGGTCTCCAAACTGTCTTTTGCGGCCATCGGCCATCTTCTGGACACCTATGGACTTTTAAGGAGCGGGGCGGCCCTGGGAAGTGGCTGCGGTCCCCTGGTGGTGGCGAGAAAAGGAACGGGACGAAAGAATCTTTCCAGCGCCAGGATCGCCGTTCCCGGCCTTCGGACCACGGCCAATCTCCTGCTCGGGCTTTTCACCGAAGGGAAAGCGGATGTCACCCCCATGGTCTTTGACCGGATCATGCCTGCCGTGGCCTGTGGCGACTACGATTTTGGCGTGATCATCCACGAAGGACGTTTCACCTATCCGTCCTACGGCCTCGAGCTGATCGAGGATCTGGGCGCCTGGTGGGAGTCCGAAACCGGCCTTCCCATCCCTCTGGGCGGCATCGCGGTCAGGCGGGATCTGTCCCGAGACATATCGGGCCTCATCGAGTCCACCATCTCCGAAAGCGTCCGGTACGGATTTGAAAACCCCCAGGCCTCGGAACCGTACGTGAAAAAGCACGCCCAGGAACTGGCCGATGACGTGATCCGCCAGCACATCGACCTTTATGTCAATGAGTTCACGGTCAATCTGGGAGACGAAGGGGAAAAGGCCGTGGCCTCTTTCTTGGACAGGGCCCGGAAACATGGGCTGATGAAACAGGGGGGACAGTTGTTTTATGACTAACCTGACGAATAAGCAGGCCACACGAATTTACCTGTAAACATCCCGGCGGTTTCCAATTTTTACGACAAGAATGATCAGCTCATCATCGTGGATATCACAGATAATGCGGTAATCCCCCACGCGGTATCTCCAGAATCCACCAAGTGGACCGGTCAGTGCCTTGCCGTTATCTGGCGGATCTTCCAAAGCAGCCACGCGCTGATCCATGAAATCGATGATACGTTTCGCAGCCTGTTTGTCAAGCATCCGGAGCATGGCCAATGCCGTATCCGTGTATTTAATCGTCAAGGCCAAGGTCTTTCCTCACGTCAGATGAAGAATGGATCGCCTCCCCTCCTTTTCTGATACGCTCCACCACATCGGCAGCCAGATAGTAATCCTCGATATCTTCAATACCGCGCTCGATGATCTCACGCAAATAAAACGCCTTGGTGCGCCCTGTCTTTGCTGCCAGAAAATCAAGCCGTTTCTCTATTTCAGATGCAAGCCGAACCGAAGTAGCCATGTTTAAACCTCCCTTGAATAGATGTATTCACTGTATTCTATCCCTTGGAAAACTTCAGCGTAAAACACACCCAAAATCAGGGCAATCACATGAACATTGGCATGGCCTTAACCATCGTATCGGGTCGGTATCGCTATTGAAACGATCCGAATATCAAACCTGATAGCGATATCGATAGCGTTTAAAAGGGTGTCAGGCGAGAGCTGTGGATCAACATGACAAGGCTCGGCATATTCGATTTGGCTTCAATCTATAACCTCAAACCATACCCGTCGATCTTCATCCTGAGTCGCCGTTCCAACATGGCGTCGGCCGGCCCCAGGGTTTCCAGGATCAGCCTTGCCTCTTCACGGTATGCGGCGATTTTTTCAGGACTCCAATCCGGCGGCGGAGGCTGGAGGTTGGTGATCCGGTCACAGAGCTTCACCATCCAGATCTCTTTGGGCTGTTCCAGGATTCGCGACAGGCTGTCTTTCATCTGCTTGACTTTGCCCGGCAGGGCGGTGTTTTTTGTGAGGGCGGCCACCCCATCCGCCACGGCTCGGCCGAACCGCTGTGCAATGTCCTCATAGGTTCCTGCCGTATCTTCGAGGATATCGTGGAGAATGGCGCAGACGATCAGAAGCCCGGGGTTTTCGATGGCCGGATTTTCGATCACAGCGCTCATGGCTTCCATGGCCACCGATCCCAGATGGCTGATGTAAGGGTATCCCGTCCCTGGAACACGCTGTCCCTCATGAGCGGCTGCGGCGTAGTTCCAGGCCCTCAAGATCGTGTCCTGGTCCATTCTCGTCTGACAGGTCATTCATTCATTCCTGATCGTTTCCGATCTCACAGATATTGGCAAGAACCACCCGGAAATATTCAGATCTTCTTCAACTTCCTTGGCTCAGATGCAATAGGCCCTGACTGTATTACAGTCAAATCACTACCATCATTAGATCAAACCAACGATTTTTTCCAGTTTTTCATCAGGTCGTCCGAACTTCAAACCATGAGAACTTCAGGGCAAACGCATGTAAGAATTTTACCGACATGTCATGTTGCGCCGCAGCTCCCAACCTTGTCATTCCGGGGGGCCTCCGATATCACGGAGAGATAGGAACATCGTCAGAATTTGGCGAAACGAAAGCATTCGAGAGCCGAAGCCGACCCGGAATCCACGCCGGCATGGGCTAAGTCCTCTATGCAAATTGAGGGTTACCCTTTTCTCTGGCATGGTTTCGGGTTAATCGGTATCGGTATCGGTATCGGTATCGCTATCGGGTTCGATCGTCAGAACATTTCGATAG
>CAZWTY010000116.1:0-9772 GCA_964637565.1 uncultured Desulforapulum sp. | reverse complement strand
ATTATTACAAAATGTTATGCGATTCGACTTTTTACAAGAACATCAACATCGAATGATTGCGCCTCGGAGAGTCCGGTTTAAAGCGGGCGGGCAGAATGGATGAAGCGCCTGAACATCAAAAAAGAATGAATGGGTAAAGGCGCGGAACCCCGGGAACGCCGAGTTGCACTCGGCAAACGTAGCCGGGTTCAACCCGGCGTTCCCGGATTCTGATTCGCAATGCCCGATTCATGTTCGATGTTCGATGTTCGATGTTCGATGTTAAAATCACTTAACATTTCCGGTTCGACGTCAACCTATTTCACTTTCTTTTGAGGTTTCACCATGTTCAAAAAAATTCTCGTCGCCAACCGTGGGGAAATCGCCCGGCGGATCATGTCCACATGCCGGGAAATGGGCATCGCCACCGTGGCGGTCTACTCCGATGCCGACAGCCGGGCGGCCCATGTCCTTTCCGCCGACGAAGCGCTCCACATCGGCGGACCCGAGCCCTCGGCCAGCTACCTGAACATGGACGCCATCATCGATGCGGCAAGACAAACCGGCTCGGACGCGATCCATCCGGGCTACGGGTTCCTGTCGGAAAACGCCGACTTCGCCCGGCGCTGCGAACAGGAAAGCATCACCTTCATCGGCCCGCCGTCCCAGGTCATCCAAAGCCTGGGAGACAAGATCACCGCACGGACCATCATGGAAAAAGGCGGGGTCCCCATTGCCCCGGGCATGACCCGGCCCTGCCGGGACCTGGACGAGCTGGCAACGGAAGCTGAAAAAATCGGCTACCCCATCCTGATCAAGGCTTCGGCCGGAGGCGGGGGCAAGGGCATCCGGGTGGTCAGGCAGCCGTCGGATCTGGCAGAGGCCTTCGCCTCGGCTGTCCGGGAGGCCGAATCCGCTTTCGGGGACGGGGCCGTGTACCTGGAAAAATACTTCGAAACCGTGAGGCACGTGGAAATCCAGATCCTGGCCGACCGTTTCGGCCATGTGGTCCATCTGCTGGAAAGGGACTGCTCCATCCAGCGCAGGCACCAGAAAATCATCGAGGAATCGCCGTCCACCGCCCTCACCCCGTCTTTACGAACCCTGATGGGGGAATCGGCCATCGCCGCGGCCAGGGCCGCCGGTTACGTGAACGCCGGAACCGTGGAGTTTCTCCTCACCCCGGATCTGTCGTTCTACTTCCTCGAAGTGAACGCCCGGCTCCAGGTGGAGCATCCCGTGACCGAAATGATCACCGGCCTGGATCTGGTCCGGCACCAGATCGACATCGCCGCCGGCCGGAAACTTGAACTGAAACAGGAAGACATTGCGGGCCAGGGCCACGCCATCGAATGCCGCATCTACGCCGAAGATCCGGAAAACGATTTCTTCCCCAGCCCCGGAACCCTGGAGTACATCAGGGAACCCTCCGGCCCCGGCATCCGAAATGACTGCGGCGTGTATTCCGGCGTGGACGTTCCGGTGTACTACGACCCCATCATCAGTAAGCTGATCGTTCACGGCCAAACCCGTGACCAGGCCATCGAGCGCATGGTCAAAGCCCTGAAAGACTACGTGATCCTGGGCGTCAAAACCCCCATTCCCTTCATGATCGACGTGCTGGAAAGCGAAGCCTTCAAAGGCGGGGAGATCTACACCCATTTCATCCGAACCCACTTTCCCGACTGGAAGCCGGGAGAGAAAAACCGGGACCTGGCCCTGATCGCCTGGGCCATGAACGAACTCACGGAAAAACCCCGGACGCACCAAAATACCGGCGCGAACCCCATCCCAGAACCCTGGGAAACCCTGGGTTCCTGGCGTCTGGCCTGAAGCGGCGGTCCGGGTCACAACCCTTAACCAGGATAAAACAGAGCATGTTATGGATTACCATCTGAAAATCAACGAAGAGCCCGTCACGGTCAGCGTGAAGAAGACCGACGATCAAACCACCCGTCTCACCATCGGAGACCGGGTCTACGATGTGGCGGGATCACGGCTTGACCGCCACCACCTCCACCTGCGCGTCAACGGAAAAGGCGTCCATGTGTTTGTCGGCCCCAACGGATCGGGGAAACACATCGTCATCCAGGGCGGACACCATCTCGTGGATGACCTGGATCATCCCGGCCTTTCCGGGCGGTCCAGAAAAAAGGCCACAGGCATCCCCGACACCGTGACCCCTCCTATGCCTTCGGTGGTGGCCGCCGTCCTCGTCGCCCCGGGCGATACGGTCTCCAAAGGCCAGGGCGTGGTGGTGGTTTCCGCCATGAAAATGGAAACCACCCTGGTCGCCCCCTATGATGGAACGGTGACCGGCGTGACGGTGGCCGTGGGCGACAAGGTGAATCCCGGGGATGTGCTGGTGGATATCGGGCGGGAAGCGGGGATGGATGGGGCTGTGGAATGAGGGAAAGATGAACATCGAACATCCAACGCCCAACATCCAACATCGAATGGGGGCACAGCGGAAAGAGGTGCCTTGAACCGGCCGTCTGGATACACAAGAGGCCCGAATGTGAAATGCGGGTTGTTTCCGCAGCCAACCCTCGTCACCCGGGAACGCCGAGTTGCACTCGGCAAACGATGCCGGGTTCAACCCGGCGATCCCGGAAAGCGAAACGACGATAGATTTTGAGAAAAATGGAGGCACAATGAACCGCGACGATCACCTGCTGTATGAGGTCAAAAACCATGTGGCATGGATCACCATCAACCGGGAAAGCCAGAGGAACGCCATCACGGCCGGGGCCATCGACCGCTTTCTCGATTACCTGGACCGGGCCGAAGCCGATCCTGAAATCCGTGTGGTCTGCCTCACGGGCACGGGGGACCGGGCCTTCTGCTCAGGGGCGGACCTGGGACAGACCATGGGGCAAGACCGTGAGCAGGCCCTTTCGGCCTTCAAGCGATACGCCGCCGTCCTGAAACGCCTGGCCTCGTTCGCCAAACCCACCGTGGCGAAGGTCAACGGCTCATGCCTTGCCGGCGGCACGGGGTTCATGCTGGCCTGTGACATCGTCATCGCCGCCAGCCACGCCCGGTTCGGCACTCCCGAGGTCAACGTGGGGTTGTTTCCCATGATGATCGGCGCCCTGATCTTCAGGAACGTCAGCCGGAAAAAAGCCATGGAGATGATTCTTCTGGGAGAGAAACTCAGCGCCGAAGAGGCCCTGGCCATGGGCATGGTCACCCGGGTCGTTCTGCCGGAAAACCTGGACGCGGAAACCCGGGATATCCTCGACGCCCTGGCCTCCAAAAGTCCCATCGGCATGGCCATGGGGAAACGGGCTTTCCAAGCTGTGGAGGGCATGCCCCTGGACGAGTCCCTGGATTATCTGGCGGAAAAACTGCTGGAGGTGGCCGGAACACAAGACGCCCTGGAAGGGATCACGGCCTTTCTGGAAAAACGGTCGCCAATGTTTACGGGAAAATAAGGGGTGCGTTCCTCCCGGAAAGGGGAGGAACGCGGAGGCGGCTTTTACATGATTTTCAGGTTGTGCCGGAGCTGGCCGATCTGAAGGCCCACACCGATGCATTTGTTCTTGTCCACACAGACTTCGGCGTCCTTTTCTTCCAGGAATGTTTTCAGGTGCTTCCGTCCGTCCTTGAGGTCCACGACCCAGGCATGCTGGACCTTGTCGTAGTCGATGTTCACATCCTTGCCAAATTCTCCGATATCCGGATAAACCGCTTTGATTTTTTTGTATATATCCATTTTATTCAACATGGGAATTCTCCTTGTAAAGGTTCGTTGGCAACACACTCTGCCATATCTCTTAACATAGGTCGTCAAACGATTTTTACAAGAGCCCGTGCAGACATCACACGTGCCTGGCCCGATCACCAGTTCTTGATGTTTGCCCTCTAAAACAACTGCTCATAACCATTCTGACGAACCGGCTCCGTGCCGGTTCCGCCGTTCCAGCCAGGATTCCATTCCGCATTTTTTCAAAAAAAATCTGTAACAGATGTTCCCCTCAAACGTTATTTTCAAACAAGGCCGCGGCGTCGCGGTCTTCCCATGAATCATGCAGTGCTTTTCCCCAACCCCCTCAATGAAGGAGAATGCCCATGAAAAAAATGATTTTCACCGTTCTTGTTTCCGTATTTTTTTCCATCGCCGCCGTTTCAGCCGGTCCGCCATCCAGCTTGTCGAAGATCGAGCTGTTGGGACGCCACCTGTTCAAGGACAAAAACCTGTCCTACAACAGCACCCAGTCCTGCCAGGTATGCCATCATCCTTTTGCCGGTTTTGCCGACAGAAGAAACGCTCTCAACCCTGAAACAAGCGTGGTTTCCATCGGTGCAGACGGGGTAAGCCAGGGCGGAAGAAACGCGCCTTCCGCAGCCTACGCGGGATTCAGCCCCATGCTTTCCCTTTACGATGATGAATGGGTGGGAGGTCTTTTCTGGGACGGACGGGCGGACGGCACCGTCTTAAGGGACCCGCTCGCGGAACAGGCCCAGGGACCGCCCCTGAATCCCGTTGAAATGGCCATGCCGGACAAGGAAGCCGTGGTCTCCGTCATCGAAACATCCACCTATGCCAGCCTGTTTCTGAGCGTCTTCGGCCCAAATGCCTTTGACAACGTGGATACGGCCTATGACGATTTCGCCAGGGCGGTGGCCGCCTACGAAAGATCGAGGGAAGTGACGGCGTTCACGTCCAAGTTCGATGTGGCCAGGACCCAGTTCACCGCCGCCGAAAACCGGGGTTTCACCCTGTTCAAAACCCACTGCGCCTCGTGCCACAGCACCCAGGCGGCTTTCGGAGCCCCTGGGGCTCTTTTCACCAACTATCGTTACAAGAACATCGGGGTTCCGGCCAATCCCCTGGTCCCTCTTCCCGGACCTGATTTGGCACTCGGGGTCACCGTATCCGATCCGGCACAGGACGGGAAGTTCAAGATTCCCACCCTTCGAAACATCGCCTTGTCCGCGCCTTACAGCCACAACGGATCTTTCGCCACCCTGGATTCCATGGTGTTTTTTATCAGCGACCGAAGCGGGTTCACTCCGGAACTCAACCGAAACCTTGACATGACTGTGGGGAATCTCGGTCTCTCCGACGGCGAGGTCAACGACCTGGTGGCTTTCCTCCAGACCCTGACAGATGGATTTTCCGCAACAAACTGACGTTCCTTTTCACACCTCAAAGCCGGGCCGTTTCCTTGGGCCCGGCTGTTTCCCGGAGTTTTGGATGGACTGAACGGACCGCCGATGAAAATCGCCGGGGTACTGGGCTGCCTGAACAGATTTTCCCCCAGACGGTGCCGGTGTGGTCTTTTCCGGCTTCAATCCTGAACCCGGTAAAAATCCTGGGTAAATTCCGGCTTGTTGGCATACTTGGCCATAAAAAGGGCCGGGGCGAAGTCAAAGGCCTTGAAGATATTTTCGTCGATGTCGATCCCCGCCTTTTTAACCCCTTCGATCAGCTTGTTCATGTCCGGCGGACAGCCGGGCACCAGGATCGGGTCCTTGATGTCGGGATTTTTCCGGTTCAGGGTCACCTGGCATTTGCCCATGAGGATGGTGTGGTGCATGCTGGGATCGGGTTTCATCATCTTGCCGGTCAGAACCTGGACCTGGTCAAAGGGCGTGCCCTTGTAGGCGCTGCCGATGGCGACCTGGAGAATGCCCATGATGGCCGAGCAGTAGGTGCAGAGGCTGTGATCGTACTTGGGGAAACACAGGCCGGAAACGCCCCGTTTGATCATGTTGGCGGGCAGGGTGTTTTCCGGGTTGTAGGGGTAGTCCCAGGCGTGGGCGCTGGCCACGTTGGCCAGGGGTTCGCCCACCAGCTCCACCGAGGAAAGGGCCGGTTCCATGCCACGATCCTTGCAACGGATGGCCAGATGCCGGATTTCGGCCGGATCGAACCCCAGGGCCGCGGCCCCCACGATGTCGGCGGACACCATGTCCGATGATGCGATCAGGATGTCACTGCGCCGGGCGTTCCCGGTGAACCCGGGGCCTTTTTCCAGGGTGTAGATGCCGTCGATAATGGTGACCACGTTTTCCACCACGCTGGACAACTTGGCCACGTGCGCGTCCAGGTCCAGGATCATGTCCGGCGAATGGCAGAGTTTCCGGCTTTTCTTGTCGATGCAGCCCTTGAGGTTCTTGAGCCCCAGGGACACCTTGGTCTGGGCGTGGGTTTTGAGAACCGGCAGGTTCACCACCATGTCGGCGTTGAGGAGATCCTCGGAAAATCCCAGAGACACCCCGTCGCCCAGGTCCACCTGCTTGAAGGGCCCTTCGAAAATATCCTTGACGACCAGGTCGTAGGTTTTGGCCAGTTTGTTGTAGCCCAGGGTTTCGAAAGCGTGAAGGCCGGTGGTGGTGTCCTTGGGATCGGTGGTCACGGTGCCTTCGCTGATCACGATCTTTCCGGCGCCTCGTTTTCTCAGTTCCCGGACCACGTCTTCCAGGACCCGGGTGGTGGTGATCACACCCCAGGGCGGCATGTCCACCACGCTGGACCAGAACACGATGTTGGGCTTGATAAAGACCGAATCCCCCGGTTTCAGGCGGTCAAAAGCGCCGGAAAGTTCGATGGCCTTTGAAACCGATTCGCCGGGTTTTTCATATTTGACGATACTGACTTTGTTCATAACAACCTCTCTTGTTGCGGTATTCATATGGATTTTTCATGCATCATGATGCCTGGCACTGACCAACGCAGGGCGAACACAAGGTTCGCCCTGCGCAGGCTATGGTTCCGATGGCGGCATGGAATGCGGCGACATCCATTCCGCGATTTTTTCGTTGACCCAGCTTTTCATGGACAGGTTCTGGATGAACCCGCAATGTCCGCCGAACCGGGTGAGGGTCACGGAAAGGGCCGGAGGCCGGGCGATCCGTGTAAGATCCGTGTGAGGAATCACCGGATCGTCCATGCTGATCAGGATATGGGCCGGAACGGTCAGGTTTTCGAGCCTGTCTCCGGTGAGGGAGTACCCGTTCAGGTAGGTTTCAAGGTCGGAATACTCCGTGTACCGGCCCACGAAATAATCGGTCATCACCGTAAGGTTCCTGAAGACCGACGGGTCCCTGAAATCGTAAGTGTCGGGAAACAGGGCCTGCTTTTTCAAAAGGGATTTCCGCCATTTCCGGATGAAATACGGAGAATAGAGAATCCGGCTTTTTTCGAGAACCGCCAGGGTGGACGGGGGATGGAGCACCGGGCAGACCGCGATGACCCTGGCAAGGTCGAGTCCGGCCGACGGGCCTTTGGCCGCCACCCGCAGGGCAAAATTCCCGCCCAGGGAAAAGCCGCAGAGAAAGGCGTTCCGGTCTTGGGCATAGCTGTTCCGGATGTTTTTCACCGCGGCAAGCACCTCGTCCAGGCGGCAGGAATTAAACAACCCCCGGTTCAGGTGGTGACTGTCCCCGTGGTCCCTTAAGTTCAGGCGGAACACGTCGTAGCCCCGGTCGAACAGAAAGCCGCCCAGGGAAAGAAGGTAAACCGAATCACTGCTGCCTTCCCAGCCGTGAAGCAGGATCGCCAGATCCCTGGGACCGTCCCCGTGGGCCGAATGAAACCCCTGGAGCCTGACGCCATCACCGCCATCCACGGTGGTTTCCACGCTCTTTCTGAGCATGGCGGCGGCCCGCCGTTTCACGAACGGTCGCCTCAGCTTGATGGACGCGGCGATGGACTGGACATGCCGGTTCCGCAGCGCCCGGGGTGGTTTGAATGAATCCATGGTGCGGTTGTTCCCTTTTCTGTGGTGTTCTTAAAAAATTGGGTTGATGGCCTCCGGCGGCCCTCCCGGGAGGGCCGCCGGAGGCATACCTTATGGCATAGCAGAAACCCGCCCCGATGCGAAAGAAAAAGATCAGTCCGCGAAACAGCCTGCGGGCATGCTTAACGTCAAAGGGTCCTCGTCGGTGAGACGCTGGGCCAGTCCCTTGATTTTCGGCAGCTCGTAGGCAAAGAAATACCGGCAGGTGTACAGCTTGCCCTGGTAGAAGGCCTGATCCGACCTGGACGGTGAGGCGTCGAGACCCCGCTGGGCGCAGAGGGCCATAATCAGCCACTGCCAGGCGATGGTCACGGTGCCGAACATCTCCAAATATAAGACAGCGTCGGCCAGCATGGTTTCCGGCCCCTTGCTCTGGGCCAGGGCGATGAGGTGGCCCGACACCTGCTCCAGGGTTTTCAGGGCCTCGTCCAGGGCCGCCGCCTGTTTTTCAAGGCCTGCCGCGCTCCGGGCGTCGGCCACGGCTTTCCGGACTTCGGAGAGGAAAAGGAAAAACCCTTTTCCGTTGTTCATGATGAGTTTCCGGCCCAGAAGGTCCATGCCCTGGATACCGGTGGTGCCTTCGTGGATGGTATGGATCCGCATGTCCCTGAAATGCTGTTCCACGGGGAAATCCTCGCAGTAACCGTAGCCGCCGAAGCACTGGATGCTGGAGCTGGTGGAAAGGATTCCCATTTCGGACGGGTAGGTTTTGGCGATGGGCGTAAGCAGGTCCAGCAGCAAATGGGCGTTCTCCTTTTCCTCACCTTCGGCCACATGCTGCATGTCCTCGTACCGGGCGCACTGGAGAATCAGGGAAAGGGCCCCTTCGACCACCGAGCGCTGGAACAGCAGCATGCGTTTCACGTCGGCGTGTTCGATGATGGGGATCTGGGAGGAGGCCGGGTCCTTGGCTGTGAGTTTCCGGCCCTGGAGCCTGTTCTGGGTGTAGTCGAGGGCCGCGTAATAGGCGGCGCTGGCGATGGCGGTGGCGCCCAGGCCCACGCCCAGCCGGGCTTCGTTCATCATCTGGAACATGTAGCCCAGACCCTTGTTCGGTTCACCCAGGAGCCAGCCCCGGCAATCGTCCTTTTCCCCGAAGCTCAGTTCGGTGATGGGCGCGCCGCGATAGCCCATTTTATGAAACACCTGGGTCACGGTCACGTCGTTGAACACAAGGCCGCCTTTGTCATCGGGCCGCCGTTTGGGTACCACGAACAACGAGATCCCCTTGACTCCGGCCGGCGCGTTCTCGATCCGGGCCAGCACCAGGTGAACCACGTTGTCCACGCCGTTATGGTCCCCGGCGGAGATGAACACCTTCTGGCCCTTGATCGTGTACCCCCCGTTTCCATCGGGATAGGCCGTGGTGGTGATGTCGGACAGGCTGCTTCCGGCCTGGGGTTCGGTGAGGGCCATGGTTCCCTGCCATAGGCCCTTGAGCATGTTGTCCACATAGGTTTCTTTCAGTTCGTCGGTTCCGAAGGACAGGATCAGGTGGGCCGCTCCGGCGCTGAGGCCCGGGTACACGCTGGCCGAATAGTTGGCGGCGGCGAAAATGAAACTGCACGCGGAAGCCACGGTGAGGGGCAGCTGCTCCCCGCCGTTCGCCTCGGAAAACGAAGACGAGATCCAGCCGTTTTTCCCGAACTCGGTCATCATCTTCCGGGTGGACGGGTGAACCACCACCTCTCCGTTCACCAGCTCCGGCGGTTTTCTGTCCATCTCCTCGAACATGGGGTGGAGCATCTTTTCGCCGAGCCTGGCCGCCTCGTCGAGGACCAGTTTGTAGGTGGTGGCGTTGTGACGGCTGAAGTACGGGGAACGGCTGAACTCCTGGACCTTGAACATCTCATCTAAAAGAAACCTCACGTTTCTCATGCTGAAGTATTTTTTCGCCATGTTTTCTCCTTTTTCATGGTCTTGCGGGTTTTTAGGATTCATCACCAAAAAGCCCGGACTTTTTCAGGAACCGTGCCGGATCGTTACTCGGCAAAAAAACTCCCTGTAGGTCGGGCTCACGCCCGACACATCTGTCGGGCGTG
>CAZWTY010000115.1:0-10308 GCA_964637565.1 uncultured Desulforapulum sp. | reverse complement strand
GTCGGAACCGGTCCATGACATCACCGACGAGATCCAGACCCTCATCGAGGACATGGCCGAAACCATGTTCGAAGCTCCTGGCGCCGGTCTTGCCGCCGTTCAGGTGGGGGTGAACAAACAGATCATCGTGGTGAACACCACCGGCCATCTCGAAGAAAACGAAGAAAAATCCTGGTATGCCCTGATCAACCCGGAAATCGTGGAAAAAGACGGGGTTTATATTTCCGAAGAAGAAGGCTGCCTCAGCGTTCCGGATTTCAGAGCCACCGTCAAACGGGCTTCCAGGGTGGTCGTCAAAGCCATGGATCGTAAAGGAGAGCCGGTCACCATGGAGCTTAACGGCTTCCATGCGGTTGTTCTCCAGCATGAAATCGACCATCTGAACGGCATACTTTTCATCGACCACCTGAGTGTTCTGAAACGAAACCTCTACAAAACCAAAGTCAAAAAACAGTTGAAGAAGACCGCGCCATGACCGTCTCCATTGTCTTTATGGGCACGCCCGATTTTGCCGTTCCCCCGCTTCTGGCCCTTCACAAGGCGGGGTTTTCCATCCCCCTTGTGGTCAGCCAGCCTGATCGTCCCAAAGGCCGCGGTCGCAAGCTTGACGAAACCCCCGTCAAAAAAGCGGCAATGGAGCTGGGGATTCCCGTTATCCAGCCACAGAAAATCAATACCGACGATACGTTTTCCATCATCGAAGCCATAAGACCTGATTTTTTCGTTGTGGTGGCGTTCGGACAGATCATCGGAGAGCGACTTCTCTCCATACCGAAATTCGCGCCCATCAACATCCACGCCTCTCTTCTGCCTGATTACAGAGGGGCGGCCCCGATCCAGAGGGCCATCCTTGGCGGTGAATCCCTCACGGGCGTGACCACCATGCGCATGGACCGTGGCATGGACACCGGGGACATGCTTCTTGTCCAGACCATGGCCATCCTCGATGACGATACCACGGAAACCCTGGGTAGCCGCCTGGCCCGTTTAGGGGCCACCCTCATTGTACAGACCATCGAAGGCTATATGGCAGGGCGAATCAGTCCCAGTCCCCAGGACCATGAAAAAGCCACCTACGCCCCCATGCTCAGTAAACAGGAAGGCCGGATCAACTGGGAACACCCTGCAAAGCAACTCGACTGTTTTGTCAGGGGCATGGATCCCTGGCCCGGTGCTTTCACCTTTTTGGGCGACAAACGCTTCAGAATCATCAAAGCCATGGCTCTCGATATCGACGGCAACGCCCCGCCCGGAACCGTGCTTGACAGCGCCCCGGGAACCCTTGTAATTCAAGCGGGAAAAGGCGCCCTGTCCATCCGTGAAATCCAGGGAGAATCTGGGAAACGCCTTCCCATCGGGGATTTCCTGAGGGGTTTTCCTGTTCCAAAAGCCTCTTGCTTTGAATGATGCCAGGGGGGGGCTTTTGGTGGAATCCCCCAAAGTGTACCAGGGAACATCCACATCCATACTGACCGTCGGCTCCACTCCGACACATCCACACCTTCAACCAGGAGACAAACGTCCATGGCGGACCCAGCACGTGAATCGGCCCTGAATATCCTTCACCGTGTCGACCGAAAACAACTCACCCTCGACACCATCATGGATGATTTCAACAAGGAACAAAAACATCTGGATAAACGGGACATGGCCCTGATTCACGCGCTTGTATTCGGGGTGATCCGCTGGCGTCTGCACCTGGACCACATTATCGGCCATTTCTCGAACACCCCCCTTGAAAAAATCCACCCGGATGTCCTGAACATCCTCCGGCTCGGGGTCTATCAACTCAAATTCATGACACGCATTCCCGAATCCGCCGCCGTGAACACTTCGGTCGAACTGGCGAAAAAAGTTGAAATTTCAAAAAAACGAGGGCCGGTGTGGCTGGTCAAGTTCGTCAACGGCGTTCTCCGGAACGCAGCAAGGCAGATGGCTTCGGTCCCTTTCCCGGCACTGGAACAGAACAGAACGGTTTCGATCTCTTTAAGTCAGTCCTTTCCAACATGGCTCGTCCAGAAATGGCTGGACCGTTTCGGTGAAGAAGAAACCTTGCGGATCTGCGAGTATCTGAACAGCATCCCTGACATCACGGTCAGGGTCAACACGCTGAAAACAGAAAAAAAAGCGCTCATGGACGCACTTGAACCCTGTGTGGCTGAAATCCATCCGACCTCGCTCGCCGAACAGGGCCTGTCTTTCACACGGCCTAACATTCCCATGGACCAGATGGAAAGCTTCAAATCAGGCTGGTTCCAGGTTCAGGATGAAGGAGCCCAGCTTGTCACGGAAATCCTCTGCCCCCTTCCCGGTGAGCGGGTCCTGGACGCTTGTGCTGGTCTTGGTGGTAAAACAGGACATATGGCGCAACTCATGAAAAACCAGGGTCAAATCATCGCCTTGGACCACGATGATAAAAAGCTGAGACGACTAAAAAATGAAATGGCACGACTTGGGGTGACCCTCGTTGAAACCATCCGGAAAGATTTGGATGAGCCTCTTGAGCCCGACTCCCTGGGACTTTTTGACAAAATCCTCCTGGATGCCCCCTGTTCGGGAATGGGAGTGATCCGACGAAACCCTGACATCAAGTGGAATTTGACGAAAAAAAATCTAAACCGGTTCAACAAACGCCAGGTCCGTTTCCTGTCCGCCGTTTCACAATTCCTCAAACCTGATGGCACCCTGGTTTACGCGGTCTGTTCAACCGAACCCGAGGAAAATGAGGGGGTCGTCGAGTCGTTTCTTCACAAGCATCCGGATTTCGAAATTGCTCAACCCCTCCAGTCTGTGCCGGAGTCGATCCGATCCCTGGAAACATCCAGGGGACTCTATATGTCCGTTCCCCATATCCATGGCATGGACGGTTTTTTCATGGCCTGTCTCAGACGACGCCACTGAACGGAACGTCATTGATTTTTGGGAAATGGCTACAGGTTTTCCGGAACAAACGCCACCACATCGTCTATCACGGTGGTGTCGCAAAACAGCATGACGATGCGGTCAAGCCCTGCGGCAATTCCTGCACAGCGGGGCATGCAGGCAAGATTTTGAAGGAAGGATTCGGGAAGGGGGTAGTTTTTTTTGCCAAGACGTTTCCTTAAATCCTGTTCGGCCTTGAAACGGCTGGCCTGCTCTTCCGGGTCGATCAGCTCCGTAAACCCATTGGCAAGTTCGAGGCCCGCGATGTAAAGCTCCACCCGTTCGGCCACCTGGCTGTTGCCTTCCCTCACCCTGGCAAGAGACGCTTTCGATGCCGGGTAGTCGTAGAGAAACACGGGTTTTTCAAAACCAAGTTTCGGCTCGATCTCACATCCCATCACCTCGTCATAGGTGTCGTTCGTAAGAGCGTCCGAAAGCCCTGTGTTTGAAAATGTTTCAAACGCTTCAGCCACCGTGATGCAATCCCAGGGCGGACTCAGATCAATGGTGTGTCCCTGATAGACGAGCTGTTTGTTCAACCCCAGATCGACCGCCAGTTCGATGATAAGGGTTTCGATCTGATCCATCAACTCCACATAAGTCGAATCTGACGTGTACCATTCAAGCAGGCTGAATTCCGGCAGATGTTTTCTTCCCCGTTCAGCCTTGCGGAAAACCCGGGCGATCTGAAAGATACGTTCGTACCCACGGGCAAGCAGTTGCTTCATACAGATCTCGGGGGATGCGTGCAGGCTCCACCCGTCGGAATCAAACGGGTCGATGTGGGCTTCCGGAATGGGACAGGGAATTCTTACGGGTGTTTCGACTTCGAGGTAACCCCTCGCATAAAAAAAATTCCTGGCAGACCGGATGATATCAGCCCGTTTTTCAAGATATTTTCCACATGTGGGATAAGAGGGTTCCATCAGCGATGTTTGAATATTTTCTCCCTGTATTCGTCATTGGGCCTGTCCTGAAGAAATGCCCTTTCATAAGGCCCTTTTTCAGCCTGATCAAACCAGTCGAGGGCAACCTGGGTGCATGCCCTGCACGCGTTGAGGGGTATGGAAACGCCAAGGATATGCTGGCCTGTATCGGCAGAACTGTCGATTTTAAGAGCTCCGGCGCAGTCGTCACAGATCCTGATTTCGTCTTTCTGCATTTCGTAGATCATGTCCGTGTCGTACATGATGGTCCGGCGGCGTTCGATAAAATCCCTGCCGCGCCGGATTTTTTCCTGCATTTCCCTCCGGTTTCTCCAGTTGGAAAGCACCACGTCCCCGATTTTTCGGATGGCCCTCGACACCTCTTCGCTCTGGGCAATCCGGGCCGCATCGAAACCAGGTTCCGTGATGCCGCTGTAATCGAGACCGGCCATGGCGAGAATCAGACCTGTGTTGACATAAGGCAGAGCTCCCTCAATAGAGTACCCCCCTTCCAACACGGCAATATCAGGTTTAAGCATCTTGGTCAGATTCGCGTACCCCTGGGCCGAAAAATTCATGTTGGTCAGCGGATCGGAAAAATGGTTGTCCTGCCCTGCGGAATTGATAATAATTTCGGGTTTGAATTCGTCCAGAATAGGCAGAACCACGTGTTCAATGGTGTAAAGATACCCTTCATCGGACGTGGTGGGAGGCAGAGGGATGTTGACCGTGGTCCCGTAAGCGTTGGGTCCACCCAGTTCCTCCGTGAATCCCGAGCCGGGATAAAGGGTTCGGCCATCCTGATGGATGGAGATGAAAAGGGTGTCCGGATCGTGCCAGTAGATATCCTGGGTTCCGTCTCCGTGGTGGCAGTCCGTGTCCACAATGGCCACCCGTTTCACCCCGTAATGCTTCCTCAGAAATTCGACGAGGATAGCTTCGTTGTTGATGTTGCAGAAACCTCGGTTCCCGTGGACCACCCGCATGGAATGGTGCCCTGGAGGCCTTACCAGTGCGAAGCCACGCTGGATTTCTTTTTCCATCAACGCCCGCCCCATGGTTATCGCCCCGCCGGCACTGATGAAATGGGATTTGGTGGTTACAGAAAAAACATCCGGAACGCAGAAATGAACCCGCTTGATATCCATATCGCTGACCAGACTGGGTTTGTATTCCACAATATCCTCGATATCGAGGATACCTTCCTCAAACACCTGATCTTGGGTGTACAACAGACGTTCTTCCCGTTCAGGATGGGTGGGATCAATGGCCCAGTCAAAAGCGGGAAAAAAAACGAGCCCTGTCTTGTTGATTGCTTTCAGCATGTCCTTACTCCGGTTTCCTGTCCTTGCGTTTTCACAAAATCTCTGCGCACCTGAATTCGTTAGGGTCGCGGGACTTCTTTGCCAGAAAGTTCAGGCCTTGTACCCCTTGATCAATCCGGGTTTGACCTGGGTTTTTATTCGGATATTCTTGCCTGTGGTCCTGAACCCCCGGACCATGTTGAAAGAAAGGCTCTCGATGATTTCGGTCTGGAGGTTCTCGGCGTCCGCTCCCTGCTTCAGGGCTTTTTTTCTGAGAAGATCGTAGGCTGTCTCTTCCGCGTCCTCAAATGAATACATGGACCGGATGGTTTTGGCATAGTTTTCTTCCGGAGCCAGGACCACTCCTTTTTCCGTATCGACGAACAGAGTCACCTCACACGTCGTCCGCGCAAGCCCTGCTCCGATGGCATTGGCCACGCCCCACCTCGGCACGGTTTCAACATGATACCCGAAACGTTTCTTCAGATGCTTGGTGAAGTAATGGGCAGGCCCACCAAGAACAAGCATCCGTGAAGGCCTGACGGTGTAACCCTCAAGCAGCTCATGGACCGTATACACCGGTTTGCTGTTGATGTCCTCGACCAGCTTGTCTGCGGCATTCAGAATAAGGCGGCAGGTTTTTTCAAAAATCCTTTCCGCCGCTTCAGAAACAGACACTCCGAGCTCATCGGCGATGCCGCTCACCCCCCGGTACGCCGAAGCGGCATCCCCGTTTTCAATCTTTTCAAGGACAAAAAGGGCGTCCGTAGGCGTCGGTGTGCTTCCGCCATAGGCCATGGCGGGCCCTTTGCGCATGGGGCCTACAAGTATCTCACCGTTTTCCACCCGGACATGGCTGTCTCCCCCCACACCCAAGGAGAAGGTTTTTAGAGAGCGGATCAGGGTCTTGTACTTCCCGAGGCTGATTCCAAGGGGCTCAAGCACAGGCGATGAATTGATAAGAACCGCAATGTCCGTGGTCGTTCCTCCAATATCCAGTACAATCACATCCCCTTCAGGTGGCGCTGAAGCAATGGCTCCCATGACACTTGCCGCCGGACCGGACAGAATGGTCTGGCTAGGGCAGTCGATGGATGCGCTGAAATTCATGGTTCCGCCATCCGCTTTGAGGATATGGATAGGAATGTCGAGCTCTTTTTCAGCCAGAGATTGTTTTACAGCATGAAAAAAACGGCTGTGAATCGGATAGACAGAGGCATTGAGGAAGGTCGTGGCGATTCGTCTCGGAAAATTCAGGTTGCCGGATGTCCGATGACCTGTAAACACTTTTTCGAAGTCAAAGTCGGCAAGGATTTTTTCAACCCGGATCTCATGGGATGGATTGCGTGTTGAAAATTTCCCAACCACACCCACATATTTGATGCCCGCGAGCTTCATCAAAGAAGCCGCACGCGTGACTTCCTCTTCCATGACTCCGGACACTTCGCGTCCTCTGTGATCGATGGAACCTGAGACGCAATGGTACTGTTCACATGTCCGGTAGGCCATGGGGTCTATGCCGGGGCCCGACATCACAATCATCCCCACAGACTCAACCTGGCCTGTCACAATGGCGTTGGTCGTCAGTGTGGTGCTCAGCACAGCCCGTTTAATCTGCCGGGTGTCGATGCCGTCGGTGATCTGTTCAAGGCCGGACAACACCGATTTGAACAACTCAGAGTTGTCTGTCAAAACCTTTACTTCCCGTATCGGCCCATCGGGTCCGATAAGAACGACATCGGTATGCGTTCCTCCCACGTCCAATCCAATAATCATGGCATTCCCCATCAGGATCGGGTGTTTCCTCGGCCTGATAGAAACCCATGAACATGGGTCACGTGATCAGGACAGAGTCAGCCCTCCGCATGTGATAAAAAACGTATGTCAATCGCCGGTTCTGTATCAAAGATTATGAAGATATCAAGGTATATAAATTCACCTGTCTTGTCAATATCATGAAGCTCGTCAGGCCGATAATTTCAACGTTTCAGCGAATTTTTCCTGTCATCTTCACAACGAAATCCATCATTAAAATTACCACCCTGAACAAAAAAATCTTGTGACGGGTCTGGGCTTGACTTATAAAGTTGGAAAATTAAAAACTTAACCAAGTTATTGTTGATAAATTAAAAAATAAGGACACGTCAATGGCACTTATCAGGTATGAAAAAAAAGAGGGAATCGCGTTTGTCATCATGGATAATGGAGGAAATGCCCATAATCTGGAGTTTTCAAGGGAACTGAACCAGATACTGGACCTTGTCGCGAACGATACGGAGGTGAACTCCATGATTCTTACATCATCCGACTCCAAATCATTTTCCGTGGGTATCGACGTGGACTGGATCAGCAAACGATTCCAGGAACAGGATGGAGCGGCAATCAAAGAATTCATGTACAATATGAATAACATATTCAAAAAACTCCTTCTCCTCCCCGTTCCATCCATTGCAGCGATCAACGGACATGCGTTCGGAAACGGGGCCATCATATCCTGTGCCTGTGATTTCCGCTTCATGAGGTCAGACAGAGGGTTCTTCTGTTTTCCGGAAGTGGATCTCGGCATTCCCTTTCTTCCCGGAATGCTCGCCTTCGTCAACAAGGCGATCCCCCGTTACAAATTCAACGAGATGTACCTTTCGGGAAGACGGGTCGGCGCACCGGAACTCAGCGAACACCATATCATCGAAAAAGCTTCCGCCAGTATCGATGAGCTCATGAAAGACGCGACAGATTTCGCCAAAACCTTCACCAAAAAGAAAGGTATCTTCGGGGAACTGAAAAAAAGGCTCCATAAAGAGATTGTAGCCGTCATTGACACACAGGATCCCGCAGTGATCGATTCTCTGAAGCTTTTCATCACAGACTGAATTCCAACCGTTTCCAGGTGAGATTGATTCGAAAGATGGCTTCTTGAGGTGTCAGAACGGGTTTTGCAAGATGATGAATGTTCAAACAACTCGCACAACCCGTTCCCGACAAAAAGAAACAATGTATCCATCACAATTTCTCTGAAACTTTCGGAGTACGAAAAACCTTTATGACGCGTTCAAACCGGAATTTCAGGCCCCTCATATTCAAAACTGACTTTTTCACAGCCCTTGCTGTGGTTCTTCATCTTGCAACAGTTCGGATCGATTCCCCTCTTCCTGCCGGGTTGAGTGACAAATTCTGGCATGGATTCACTTTTTTCATTCTGGCAGGTCTTTCAGATCTGGCCTACCCCGAACGTCATTTCACTAAAAGAAAATTTATCCTCCTTTCGCTTTACGGGTTTCTGATAGAGGTCGTCCAACTTTTTATACCTTATCGAAGTTTTTCAATGGCCGATATGGCCGCAGACGTCACAGGCCTTTTGATTTATGGTCTCCTCCTCTTAATTTGGGGCCAATCCTCCGATAAAATCCGTAAATCATAAGACCGGTTGTTGTTTTCGAAATTCTTGAAATGGTGGAAGATCGAGAATAGTTATTGACATCCTCAGAAAATTAAGAGTAGAAGGACTATTGTCCTGAAATGGATAAAATGATATTTAGTTCAATTCGGTAAAGTGGTGGGCTGATCTGTTCAACCTGCCTGATTATGTTTATATTCGAAAATATGCATAACCCTTATGTTAATGCATATGGCACATTGTCTTCTGTTGCGGTCGCCCATTTTCCGTAACAGGAAAATTGATTAAGGAGGATTTTGATAGTATGGCTGATGAAGCATTAAAAATCGGTGGAGATACCCGAAGTATCTTCAAAGACAAGGTGATGGAGCTCCTGCCTGAAGGTGGGAACCTCAACGCCTGTCTTACGTGCGGCCTCTGTTCTTCCGGATGTCCGGCAACAGGTCTGGCCGATATGGATCCGAGGAAATTTCTCCGCATGGCGGCCCTCGGGATGGATGAAGAAATAAAAAATCACGACTGGGTATGGCTGTGCACCATGTGTACGCGTTGCTCGAGAATCTGCCCCATGGCCATCAACATTCCCCAGTTGGTTTTCAATGCAAGAAAGCTTACCCCGAGAGAGGAAAGACCCAAAGGGATTCTTGGATCCTGTGACATGGCTCTTAAAATGGAAACATGCAGCGCCATGGGTTGTGGTCAAGAAGACTTTGAATTCGTTGTGGGTGACGTTCTGGATGAAGTCAAAGCTTCTCAGCCCATCTGGGAAGAAAGGGATCTTCAGGCACCCATCGATAAAGAAGGTGCAGAGTTCTTCCTGAACCAGAATTCCCGTGAACCCATGACCGAACCTGAAGAAATGGTCCCTCTCTGGAAAATTCTAAATCTTGTAGGAGCAGACTGGACTTACGGAAGTACTGGCTGGGCTGGTGAAAATTACTGCCTCTTCCTTGCGGATGATCCAGGCTGGGAACAAATAACCAGGATGAGCGTCGGCAAGGCTGACGAGTTGGGGTGCAAGACGTATCTCAACACGGAGTGAGGGCACATCACATTTGCAGTCCTGGCAGGACTGAAAAAGTTCAACATTGAACACAATTGTAATGTCGAGCATATCTATAACATGTACGCCAAATGGATACGTGAAGGTAAGCTTAAACCCAACTCCGATTGGAACAAAGATCTCAAAATCAAATTTACTGTTCAGGATCCTTGCCAAATCATCCGAAAGACATTTGGTGACGAAACAGCAGAAAATCTTCGACTTGTCGTAAAATCTGCCGTCGGCGAGGAAAACCTCATCGACATGTATCCCAACCGTTCCAACAACTTCTGTTGTGGCGGCGGTGGCGGTTTCCTCCAGTCCGGATACAAGGATGAACGTCTTGCTTACGGCAAAATCAAGGATACCCAGATAAAGAATACAGGGGCCACATACGTAGTTGCCGGATGTCACAACTGTCATGCTCAGATTCACGAACTTTCTGAACATTACGAAGGTCATTACCACGTTGTTCACATCTGGACAATCCTTGCCCTTTCACTCGGTATCCTCGCACCGAACGAAAGAACCTACCTGGGTGAAGAGCTCCAGGATATCAATGTTCCAGAGTATATCGAGCCTGAATATTGATTTTTGATTCAAAAGGTTGAACTAAAAAACCCCCGGTTATATAAAACTGGGGGTTTTTTATTTTAATTATCGAATTTTCAATTTTGTCTCCTTGGTCATCACCGCAGTGTGTCATCTGGATGATGACCA
>CAZWTY010000114.1:0-10436 GCA_964637565.1 uncultured Desulforapulum sp. | reverse complement strand
CTGGACAATGAGAATCTTGATCTTCCGTGCATTGGCGTGTGTCGTGTCGGTCAAATCAGCACTGTCCTGTCCGAATCAGGTTGTCGAAATAGGCGATGGTTTTTTTCAGCCCTTGTTCCAGGGGAATACGGGGTTCCCAGCCGAGAACCTCTTTGGCCCGGGTGATATCCGGTTTCCGCTGCCTGGGATCGTCCTGGGGCAGGGGCTTGAAGATCACCTCGGATTTGGAGCCGGTCAGCTCGATGATCTTCTGTGTGAGTTCGAGGATGGTGAATTCCCCGGGGTTGCCCAAATTCACGGGGCCGGTGACCTCGAAGGGAGAGGCCATCAGGCGGACGAATCCCTCGATCAGGTCGTCCACATAGCAGAAAGACCGGGTCTGGGATCCGTCTCCGTAAACGGTGATGGGGTTTCCTTTCAGGGCCTGCATGATGAAATTGGACACCACCCTCCCGTCGTTGGGATGCATGTTGGGACCGTAGGTGTTGAAAATCCGGGCCACCTTGATTTCAAGGTTGTGCTGGCGCCTGTAATCGAAGAACAGTGTTTCGGCGCAGCGTTTGCCCTCGTCGTAGCAGGACCTTGGGCCGATGCAGTTCACGTTGCCCCAGTAATCCTCGGGCTGGGGGTGGATGTGGGGGTCCCCGTACACTTCCGAAGTGGAGGCCTGGAAGATTTTCGCCTTGATGCGTTTGGCCAGGCCCAGCATGTTGATGGCCCCGTGGACGTTGACCTTGGTGGTCTGGACCGGGTCGTTCTGGTAGTGGATGGGGGACGCCGGGCAGGCCAGGTTGTAGATCTCGTCCACCTCCACGTAAAGGGGGAAGGTGATGTCGTGGCGGATCACCTCGAAGTAGGGGTTTTCCATGAGGTGGACGATGTTCTGCTTGGTGCCGGTGTAGAAATTGTCCGCACAGATCACATCGCAGCCTTCGGCAAGCAGCCGCTCGCAGAGAAAGGAACCGAGAAATCCGGCTCCGCCTGTGACAAGAACACGTTTACGTATATGCATGGTCTTCTCCTTATTTTGGAAGAAATCGTCGGATGTGTTTTTTGTATAGTTTCTGAAGGGACCAGTCCAGCTTCCTGAAAAAACTGTTGGTCCTGTTTTCGTTCAGGGACGAGTCGAACATGCCGTTCATGCTGCCCTGTTCCACGATGGTGGGATGGCACCAGTAAGGGGCCACACCGATGACGGGGTCCATGTGGTTGAACAGGATGTCGCTCACATAGGCGCAGCGGTATTCACGGATGTACGCCAGTCTTTTTTCCGCCACGGAGCGCGAAATCGAATAAGAATCCGCGGCCCTGGACCGGTCGGCCCTGTAGAGAACCCGGCCTTTCCGGAAGTCCGAGGCGGGCACGTACATGTTGCAGGCGTTGCTGTAATAGATGCAGGCCGGGTCCTTCAGGGCCTTCACCTCGTTCATGGCCAGGTTGAAAACCGTCTCGAAGTTTGGGGCCAGTACCACGTCGTCTTCGAAAACCAGGGCGTTTTTCAGGTTGTCCGAGACAACCCGTTCATGGGCCAGGATGTGTTTCATGGTGCAGGACATGGCGGCAAGGCGGTCGTGCATCGCTTCGGTGAAATAGGTTTTGATGACGGAGTCGCTCAGGTCATCGATATCGCCGTCGAGGATGAATTCGAACCCGATGCCGAGTTTTCCGAACTGGTCGACGATGAAGGCTTCCCGGTCTTCATACCCTTTTCTCACATGAAGCACGAAAACCTTGTCGATGTCGAGCATGATGTCTCCTTGTTCCAATGGTTCCACGGTCTTGAAGGGGGGGGTGAAAACTCCGGAGGGAACGGAAATTCCGCTTTTCTCCTGCCGGACCGATTCCTTCAGGCCTTGTCCGTTTGTGGTCGCAGGAAACTGGTACCATAAAGGCCGTGACTTTGAAAGCCCAAATCCATCTGCTGTGTTGACAAAACCAGCGTGTGGTGATTAATATCCCAGAAAATTGTCTCATGGCCTGTGGGCAAATGAAACCGGCCTGGAGAAAAAACCGATGCATAACAAGGAGTTCTCGTGAAAATATCCGGTTTTTCATTTGTGAAAAATGCCGTGAAACTTTATTATCCGGTGGAGGAATCCATCCGGTCCATTCTCCCCATCTGCGACGAGTTCATCATCGCCGTGGGGCAGGGCGACGACACCACACGGGAGGTCATCGAAGGCATCGGGGACCCTAAAATCCGCATCATCGACACGGTGTGGGAAAATGTTGATACGGTCAGAGAGTTGATTCTGTCGAACCAGACCAATGTGGCCCTGAAGGAATGCACCGGCGACTGGTGCTTCTATGTCCAGGCCGACGAGGTGGTTCATGAAGACGATCTGCCTTCGATCCGTAATCGTTGTGAAGCTCTTCTTGACGATCGGCGGGTCGATGGGCTTTTGTTCGATTACCTTCATTTCTGGGGGGATTACAGGCATTATCATAAAAGTCACGGATGGTATCCACGCGAGGTCCGGATTGTGAGAAACGGAATTGGTGTGAAATCTGTCAGGGACGCCCAGGGATTTCGGCTCGGTAACGGGAAAAAACTTACGGTGGCAAATTCTGGTGGCAGAATTTTTCATTATGGGTGGGTAAGACCGCCGAACTTGATGCAGGTCAAGAGGAAGTCTTTTGGAAGTGTTTATCACGGCGCTGAAAAAATTGAAAAGGAGTTCAGCTCCCAGCCTGAAGACTTGGATTTTGGCCCTATGAAACGGTTGGCAGTTTTTGACAAGACCCATCCATCTGTGATGAAGAACATGATATCCCGTTTCAACTGGCAGGACAAGCTGCGGGATACGGACCCTCCAGGGATGATCCGGGAACCTCACAAAGACGAAAAAACAAAATACAGGATTCTGACGAAAATTGAATCCTGGACCGGCCTGGATTTCAATCACAAAAACTGGAAGAAAATCATTGATATTTAAATCTAATAAGCCCATCAACGTTTCTTTGATCATTGCAGTATACAAAAGAATTGATTTCCTTGAGCTAGTTTTGAAATCTGTAGAACGTCAGACTTATAGAGACATGGAAGTGATCATCGCAGAGGATGATCAGGACCCTGATATTGAGGCGTTTGTCAAACGGTTCTCTTCAGCTTTCCCCTTTTCTGTCAAACATGTGGCCCATGAAGACAGAGGGTTCAGGAAAAACAGGATTCTCAATGCAGCGGTCCGTGTTGCCTCTGGGAAATATCTTGTTTTTATCGACGGGGATTGTCTGCTTCACGAAAAATTTATCGAAGAACATGTAAAAAACAGTGGAGAAAATCTCTGCCTTTTTGGGCGTCGAGTGATGCTTGGGGCTTCAGTGTCCAAAAGAATTCTTTTAAGTCATTCACTTTCGGAGCTTTCCATTTTTAAATTAATTTTCACGAATTCACGACATCTTGAAGACGCTTTGTACCTTCCCTGGTTGACGTCTGGTAGAAAAGAAGGCGTTAAAGGCTGTAATTTCAGTTTGAGTATTGAGCTGCTAAAAAAAATTAACGGCTTCGATGAAGATTTTGAAAAACCCTACGGTGGCGAGGATACGGATATTGAAAGACGTCTTCGCTTAGTTCATGCATCGTTTCGCTGCACCAAATTTAAAACCATTCAATACCATTTATTCCATGGAGGTCGGGAAAGCCGAGCCCATGAGTGGGAGACGGAAGGAAAAGCGTTTTACCAGAAAAAGGTAGAGTCTGGAGTTTGGTTTTGTGAAAATGGACTGACAGGAAGAGACAGTTAACCAATTGAATCTAATGTGGAATGATGTGGGCATAGTCATGGTTCGCGGGTTTCAACTTGGTTAATAGCTTTTAGCGACCTTGTGATGCATAAAACGATTTTAAAAATACAAAACTAAATGAATGCAGTTAGGGTTCTTGTTTGGATAAAAATATGCCCACCCATTCCTCAATATTTTCCACCCTGATATTAAACGCCGGTAATTTTTTTTTCATGGCGCTTTCCCTTTGTGTGTGTTTGCCCAAAGGGGCTATCAATATTTCGGGCGGCTTTCTTCTCCTGGTTACAATTCTCTATCTTGTTATTAATTATGATCGTATCGATTTCTTATATGGTAACCGATATGTTCTCATAGTCCTTTCCCCTTTTATTCTGGGGTTTGCGGCCAGTTTTTTTTCTTTATCCGGGGCTTCGGGAGCCGGAGCTTTTTTGGGGCGTTTCAGGTTTTTTATTCTGATTCTGGCATTTGCCTTGTTCATCGACAATAGAAAGAAGCTCAACACTCTTTTTATACTCTTTAATATATCGGCTTTTATCAGTCTGGTTTACGGTTTTTCAACAATAAGTGAGGGAAATATCTGGGGGAGAACCATCGGTTTCCACACCATTGGAAGAGGCTCGGATCTTCTGGGATCCATTGCCGTCATGAACGTGGCAGGCATTTTAATACTGAAGCATAAAGATAAGATGTTGGAAATACTGCTCAAGCTGACATTTTCACTGAACACCTTTCTGATGGTAACGGCTATAGGGATTATGGGTCGTAGAGGCTCGATGCTCGGTCTGCTTTTGGGGGTTGTTATTGTTATGCTGCTGACACGAAAGTTCATTCTTTTGTGTGCCGTTATGACGGGAATTATTGTTTCACTCTTGGCTACAGATCATTGGGTTAAGGACAGATTTAGTTTCATTTCCGATCTTGATAAAGATAAAAGTAGCTCCGTCCGACTCCAGCTTTATCGAACAGGATTGGACTATATCCGAGATGAAGGACTGTATTTGAGGGGAACCGGCGCGAAAGAGGCGGAGAAATACTTTGCTGCATACTACAACGCAAAACCTGAATTTTACAAAAACCGTTTTTCAAAGGTTACGGAACAGCTTGGAAATTTCCACAACAGCTTCCTTCAGATGGCCGTGGAAGCCGGAGCGTTTTATGTTCTTCTTTTTGTAGGAGGGGTGTTTTACATGGTTTCCCGTCAGCTTAAATGGTTCATTCAATCCTCTGGTAACGCGAGGTTTTACCCATTGGCCGGTGTTTCCGTGACAGCCACCTGCTTTTTGACCCAGTTTTTTCATAACGATCTTTACATGTACGGAGGTATTCCCTACATCATCATTTTTTCAGGCGGTTGCTTTATGTGTCCTTTTGGCAATAAACACTTTCAAAAAGCACTGGAGACGGTTAATCCTGTTCTTTATGGAGCAAACGGTCCTGTCCTTAACGAGATGCTTGAAAGAAATTCATCAAAAATCTTCAAAGAACGGTAAGGAATGCATATAAACAATTCAAACATAAGAACACTTCATATCGATTCGGAAAGAGGCTGGCGCGGTGGCCAGCAGCAGGCGGCCTACCTTTTCGAACGGATGCACGCCATGGGCTGCCATACGGCCATGGTGTCACGGCCGGGTTCGGCCATGGAGTCCTGGTGCAGGGAAAGGGCTCTGCCTTTTTACTCCGTGGCCATGCACGGGGAACTCGATCTTTCCGCCGGATACCGTATCGCCCGACTCTGCCGGAAACAGGGCTACACCGTTCTCCATCTCCACTCGGCCCACGCGCTGGCCACGGGCCTCTGGGCGAAACTTTTCTATAAAAACCTGCGCCTCGTGGCGGTCCGCCGGGTGGATTTTCCCATCAAAAAAAACTGGTTCAGCAGGTTCAAATACACCACCCCACGCCTGGACAGGATCGTCTGCATTTCCCACGGGATCCGGAACGTGCTCCTGGCCGAGGGGCTTGAGGAACACCGGCTGGTGACCATCCACAGCGGGGTGGACCTGAAGCGTTTCGAGGCCGTTTCCGTTCCCGAGGATTTCAGGAAAGAGCTGGGTATTCCCGAAGGCCATCTGGTGGTGGGTACCGTGGCGGCCCTGGCGAGCCACAAGGATTACCCCAATTTTCTCCGCGCCGCGGCCAGGATCGCGGAAACCCACGACAACGTCACGTTCTGTGCCGTGGGTGACGGTCCCGACGAAAAGGCCATCCATGACCTGGCCCGTGACCTGGGCCTGGAACGGCGGGTGATTTTTACCGGGTTCAGGAAAGACGTGGGCCGTTTCCTCAAAATTTTCGATGTGTTTGTGCTGGCGTCCTATCTCGAGGGACTGGGGACCTCGATCCTCGACGCCCAGGCCCTGGGACTTCCCGTGGTGGCCTGCCGTACAGGCGGCATCCCCGAGGCGGTGTACGAGGGTGACAACGGACACCTGGTCCCGCCCCGGGACAGCGAAGCCCTTGCCCTTGCCATCAGCGACCTTCTCGATCATCCCGATAAGAGGCAGGCCATGGGACAGAGGGCGCTGGAAACAGTCCGGGCCTTTTCCATCGATACCACCGTGGAAAAGAACCTGGACCTCTACCGGGATCTTTTATCCGGGAGCTCATGAGACATAAAAAGGACAGCATGCGTTACCTTCTGAAAACCATGATCCGACCGGACGGAAAAAGGTCGGGCCGGGAATGAAAACAGGGGGCGGGGGGAGATGAGTTCGAAAAATGCAGGTTACGTGATGCTGGTCCTGAAAGATCGGACACGGTGCGACAAGGTTTCCGGATGGCTGGGCGCCATGGATTTTTCCGTCCGTGTCTGTCACCGTGCCGAGGACGCGATGGCCGGGCTGAACACGCCGGAACCGCCCCGGCTGATCGTCACGGAGCCGGGCCTTTCGGGCATGGATGGCCTGGATTTCTGCCGGAGTCTCCGGTTTTTCCCATGGCCCGCATCGCGTTGTGTTCCTGTCGTGATGCTGGCGTCGGCCTGGGCCGGCGTTGAGGCCGGGAGACTTGCGGATACTCTGGGTGTGGCGGTTCTCGACGGGTTTTCCATGGACGGAGACACCTTTAAGAAACGTGTCCTTGAAATTCTTGACCGTAACACGGAATGTGACGGTGAAAACAAGGGGCTTCGTGTTCTCCTCGCCATGGACTGCGGGGATTTATCGGAAAACCTTCGTGGGGCCTTCCAGGCCCAGGGTTATGATGCCAGGGCGGTCCTGACAGCGGAACAGGGGCTTCAGGTTTTCGGGGAACAGGCATACGATCTTGCCGTGGTGGATCTCGCGGCATCCTGGGGATCTTCCCTGTTTGACCGTTTGCTGGCTCAACGGCCGGGATTCCCCGTGGTGGCGATTTGCGATACCTCGGGCGGACATTTCCGGCAGGTTAGGGACCGGGGTGCTGCGGACTGTCTGTGCCCTCCCTTTGATCCGGACTATCTGGTGGACCGCTGTTACCGGATCATCAAAGAACGCTGCCTTGGCCAGATGAACGCCCTTCTGGAAAAACGGGTCCTGGAGCTGAAGGCCAGCGAGGATGATTACAAGGCTGTTTTCGAAACCTTCGAGGACCTGTTCTACCGCACGGATCTCAACGGCATGGTCACCATGATCAGCCCGTCGGTGTACCGGCTGTCCGGCTGGACCCAGGAAGAGATTGTGGGGAAACCCGTGACCATGGTCTACGACCAACCCGGGGCACGGGATGTCCTTCTGGCCGCCCTTACCGAAAAAGGTTGTCTCCGGGATTACGAGCTTTGCCTTGTGAAAAAAGACGGAAGCCGGATTTTCGTGTCCCTGGCGGCCCAGCTTGTGCGGGATTCATGCGGAGCGGTCACGGGAGTGGTGGGGTCTCTGCGGGATATAGCCCATCGGAAACAGATCGAGCAGGCCCTCAAGGAAAGCGAGGAAAAATTCAGGATTCTCACCGAATCGTCACCCGCCGCCATCATGCTCTACCAGAACGACAAGTGGGTCTATGTGAACAGCGCGGCGGTGGACATCACCGGGTACACCATCGATGAATTCCGGTCCATGGATTTCTGGGAGATCGTCCACCCCGACGACCGCGAGATGATTCGCCACCGGGGGACGAAACGGCAGCAGGGAGACACGGAAAGGGCCCGCTATGAATTCAAGATCGTCTCGAAAAGCGGGACCGTGAAATGGGTCTACCTTTCCGGGGCAGCCACCCTTCTCAACGGAAAACCCGCCGGGATCATCTCTGTTCTGGACATCAGCAGCCGCAAACAGATCGAGGAATCCTTAAGAAAAAGCGAGGAGAGGTTCAGGACCATCCTCGACGAAATGGAGGTGGGGTACCTGGAGATCGACCTCGAGGGCCATCTGGTGTTTTCCAACGAGGCGTTCCAGCGGATTTTCGGTTACGGACGCCGCAACGGTAAGGGCCCGGAATGCCTGCCCGCCGGAATCGAAGACGGGATCGCCCAGAAGGTCTACCAGGCCTACCAGCAGATGATCGGATCAGGTTTTTCCCTGCGGGGGTTTGAATGGGAAGCCATCCGGGAAGACGGAACACGGGGGATTTTTGAACTGAGCGCTTCCGTTCTGAAGGATATCGCCGGTAAACCCGTCGGTTACCGGGGGATTGTCCGGGATATCACGGAACGGCGCCGGGCCGACGAAGAGAGGGAACAGCTTCAGACCCAGCTTAACCAGATCCAGAAAATGGATTCCGTGGGCCGTCTCGCCGGAGGCGTGGCCCATGATTTCAACAACATGCTGGGGGTGATCCTGGGCCGGACGGAAATCGGGCTGATGAAGGTGGACCCGGGCCAGTCCCTGCACCAGGATCTGGAGGAAATCCGAAAAGCCGCCGAACGGTCGTCGGACCTGACACGCCAGCTCCTGGCCTTTGCCAGGAAACAGACCGTGGATCCCAGGGTGCTTGACCTGAACCAGGTGGTGGCGGGCATGCTCCAGATGATCCAGCGCCTGATCGGCGAGCATATCGACCTGGCTTTTCTTCCGGCCAGGGATCTTCCCCTGGTGAAGATGGACCCCAGCCAGATCGATCAGATTCTGGCCAATCTCTGTGTCAACGCCAGGGACGCCATGTCCGGAGGCGGAAAAATCACCATCGAAACGGGTACGGTGAACGTGGACGAGGAGGCCTGCGCCAAGCGGGTGGGACTGACGCCCGGAACCTTTGTCTGCCTTTCGGTCACCGACGACGGCTGCGGGATGGACGGGGAGGTACGGGACAAGCTGTTCGAACCGTTTTTCACCACCAAGGCTGACGGCCTGGGAACCGGGCTTGGGCTTTCCACGGTGTACGGTATCGTCAAGCAGAACCAGGGGTTTCTGGAGCTGGACAGCGCGCCGGGCCAGGGCTCCACGTTCAGGATCTGTTTTCCGGTGCACCATGGCCGGGCCGAACTGACCCGGGACGAAAGTCAGGGCGAGGCCGCTTCGGGGGCCGGAACCATTCTGCTGGTGGAGGACGAACCCATGATTCTCGAAATGACGGGCATGATGCTGGAACACCTCGGATACCGGGTTTTGAGCACAGGCCGTCCCAGCGAGGCGATCCGGCTGGTGGAAACCTGGCCGGACAAAATCCATCTGCTGCTCACCGATGTGGTGATGCCGGGGATGAACGGCCGGGACCTGGCCACGGCCCTGGGCCAGCGCTACCCGGAAATGAAATGCCTGTTCATGTCCGGCTACACGGCCGACGTCATCGCCTGCCACGGGGTACTGGAGGAAGGGGTTTTTTTCATCCAGAAACCCTTTACCATGAAGGATCTGGCCGCCAAAGTCCGGGAGGCTCTGGGCGTGTCCTGAGTTTTATCGTTCCAGAAGAGATTCCACCCTGCCCACATCCTCGGGCCGGTCCACGCCCACGGTCCGGTGCGTCGTGATCACCACCCGGATGGGGATCCTGTTTTCCAGGAGCCTCAACTGTTCCAGCTTTTCGATGTCCTCCAGCCGGCTTTTCCCCAGCCTCACGAACGTTTCAAGTGTGCTCATCCGGAAGGCGTACAGCCCGATATGGCCGAAGTATTCCACGCCGGAACTGTCCCGGTCATAAGGAATGCGGGACCGTGAGAAGTAAAGGGCGGTCCTGTCTTCCGCGAAAACCACTTTCACCAGATCGGGCGACAGGGCCTCCTCGGCCGTTATGGCCACGGCAGGGGTGGTCACCTGGACGGCCGGGTCGTCGAACGGCGCGATGAGTTCGGCCAGAATCAGGGGATTCAGGGCCGGTTCGTCTCCCTGGACGTTCACCACCACCGCGTCTTCGGCAATGCCCAGGATCCGGGCCGTTTCGAGGACCCTGTCCGTTCCGCTGGGATGGTCGACTTTCGTCATGACCACCGGAACGTTCAGACCCGTGGCCGCATCGAAGATCCGGGCGTCGTCGGTGGCCACGGTGACCGAGGCGAAACAACCCGATTCCAGCACCCTCTGGTACACATGATAGAACATGGGATGGCCGAGAATGGGAACCAGGGGTTTTCCGGGAAAACGGGTCGAGGCGTAACGGCAGGGGATGATGGCGTGGCAGAGGGGGTTCATGGGATAGCTCCTTTAAAGACGATTTTATATCGTAGTTATCTCAAAATGTTATGAATGGAGGAAATCTGAACGTCGAACATCCAACGCCCAACGTCCAACATCGAATGGAGGATAACTCCAATTTGGATGCTGGAATGACAGAATCATGTC
>CAZWTY010000113.1:0-10842 GCA_964637565.1 uncultured Desulforapulum sp. | reverse complement strand
TAGTCGTCGGCCCCGAGTTCCAGCCCAAGCAGACGGTCGATCTCTTCCACCCGGGCTGTGACCATGATGAGGGGGACCTGGGAAAACGCCCGCAGTTCCCTGGCGATTTCGAGGCCGTCCTTTCCGGGAAGCATGAGATCGAGCAGCACCAGGGCGGGGGGATGTTCCTTCACGTAATCGGCCACAGCAAGGCCGTCGGCGATGACGTGGGTTTCAAACCCCGCTTTCTTCAGATAGTCCGATAGGAGTCCTGAGATCCTTTCCTCGTCTTCCACAATCAGTATTCTGTCGCTGGTCATGGCCTGTCTCCGTGAAGGGGAAGCCCGACCCGGACAGAGAGGCCCCCCGATGATGAGGAGGACGCGCTGATCGTTCCGCCGTGGGCTTCTACGATGTTTCTGCAGATGGCAAGGCCCAGCCCCGAGCCTCCGAATTTCCTGTTGCGCGACCCTTCCACCCGGTACAGGCGTTCGAACAGCCTGGGCAGGGCCTCGGGTGGAACGCCGGGCTCCGAATCCTCCACAAGAACATAAACCATGGCGTCCCTTATTTCCAGGTCCAGGGACACGGTTCCACCTTCCCGGGTGTAATTCACCGAATTCTGGAGCAGGTTCACCATCATCTGGCTGAGACGTTCAGGATCGGCCCACACCTGGATTTTCCCGTTTTCCTTGATACGGTCTTCGAAACAAAGGCTGTTTTCACGGAAAGGTTCCCTGAACCTTTCGGCCACGCGTTTTACAAGGGCCACAAGATCCGTGGCCTCTTTTCTGTAAGTAAGGGCCCCACGATCGGTCCGGGAAAGCTCGTTCAGATCGTTCACCAGCACGATCAGGTGGTCGATATCCCCCTTCAGACGTTTCAGGGTGTCGTCGTTCAGTTCACGAACACCGTCCTCCACGGCTTCCAGCTCGCCGGAGAGAAGGGTCAGGGGCGTTCGAAGCTCATGGGCGATGTCTTCCACCCATTTTTTCCTGTCCCCCTCGTTTTCCTCGAGCGTTTCAGCCAGAGTGTTGAAATCCCTGGAAAGCTGCCCCAGTTCGTCGCCGGACGTCACGGGAATCCGCGTTCTGAAAAGGCCGGATGCCAAATCTCTCGTGCCCTTGGTCAGGGTTTTGATGGGGCCTTCAAGGTAGTAAGCCGTCCAGGTGGCCACCAGAACAGAGACCAGCACCATGGCCAGGGCGATCATGAGAAACATCCGGCTCTGGGTCTTGAAAAACAACAGCTCCTCGTTCTCCACACGGGTGCAGGGGGCGGACAAGCCAAGAAAACCAACGGTTTTCCCCTGATGGGTCACAGGAACCATCCGAAGGTCGTCTTTGGGGACTTGATTTCCAACCAGCAGTTCCCGGTCCGGACCAAGCAGCACCAGCTCGCGCATCGGCCCCCTTCCCCGCCCATGCATGTTCCCATGCATTCGGCCCATCGGCCCCATGTCCCGGGATGGTTCGAATTCCCGCCCGCCTGGAGGCATCATCCGTGGACCGCAGCCTTCCGCACCCATGCGCCACTGCCGGAACGTGAAACGCCGGAACTCTCTCCATGCCCCGGGATCGTCTTTCAGAAAATCCCAGCTGTTCACCGAAGCGTAGTGTTCTCCAAGAACCTTGGCCATGGATTCCAGGTGACGGGTTTCCATGGTGTCCACATAACGGATCAGGCCCCTCTCGAAGCTCAGGCGTGTGAAAAGAAACATGCCTGCGATGATCAGGAGGCTGGCTGAAACAAGAATCAGAAACAGTTTGTGCTTGATTTTAAGATTCATGGGCCTGTCCGCATTCAATCCGGATAATAAAAACGGTTAAACCGCTGAAAGCTAAACGAGTTAAGAAGCGGGCCTTTCGGACCCGCTTCTTATTTTTCACCAGATTACTTTGTCGCGTCAGGCGCCGGGCTGTTCATGTAGGGGCAGTTTCCCATGTTCCTTCCCATGCCGCCGCCCTTCATGCCTTTGTGGTGGGGCCCCATGCCGTCCCGTTCGCCCATCATGCCGCAGCCGCGTTTCATCATTCCCATGCCGCCTCCCATTCCGCAGATTCCGGTGTGGGCCGCATAGACTTTCCACTGGGCCTCGGTCAGGACACCTCTCAGTTCGTGAATCCTTTCAAGACGGTTGAGCTCCATATCCGTTTCGATGGCCATGACTTTTCTGATCTGTTTTTCAGCCGCGTCTTTTTTGAAATTCCTGTCTTTGAGGATGGCTTCCAGGTCCACACGGGCGATCTTGTGGTCTGCATGAAGCTTGATCATGGCTTTCTGGTGTTCCGCGTCCCTGGCCTGAAGTTTCGCCCGCTGGCCCTCGTCCAGGGTGATTCCGGGAATGCCTTCAAGGATGGAAAGACCACGGGACTGGGCGTAAACCAGACCGCTTCCGATAAGAGCAAACGCCGCCACGGCCACTGTGATATAGGTCAATCTTTTTTTCATGCTGTGTACTCCTTTTTTTATGTTGTTTTCTTATCCTTTTTCCTTGGATCCATGGCTGTAATATAAGGGTTCCATGTGCAGGAAAAATGAAAGAAACGTGTAAACAATGTGCAAATCAAAAGCCGTATATTTTCGAGGCTGTTTTACCGACAGATCTCAGGCCAGGTCATTCAGCCTCCATACCATGATCCCTCATTCGCCTTCAAGAAAGGGGTAATCGGTGTAGCCCTCGGCTCCCCCTCCGTAAAACGTGGCCTGGTCCGGTTCGTTCAGGCTGGCGCCTTTCCTGAAACGCTCCACCAGGTCGGGGTTGGCGAGAAAGAGTTTTCCCAGGGAGAACAGGTCCGCATCTCCGTTTTCCAGACTTCTCACGGAACGTTCCAGGTCGTAGCCTCCGTTGGCCATGTAGATCCCGTTGAAGCGCCGCTTCAGTTGCCGGTAATCCAGCTTTTTCTCGCCACTGACAAAATCCCCCTCCACCACATGGAGATAAAGCAGCCCGAAGCCCCCCAGCATGTCCGCCACGGCGTTGAACGTGGCCTGGGGATCGCTGTCGCTGATGTCGTTGAAGGTGTTTTCCGGGGACAGCCGGACCCCCACTTTCCCTGCGCCAATCTCCCGGGTCACGGCTTCGGTCACCTCGCGCAACAGCCGCATCCTGTTTTCCAGGCTGCCGCCGTACCGGTCCGTTCGTTTGTTGCTTCCGTCACGGAGAAACTGGTCGAGCAGGTAGCCGTTGGCGCCGTGGATCTCGACCCCGTCGAAACCGGCGGCCATGGCATGGTTCGCCGCCCTGGCGTAATCCTCCACGATGCCCGGAATTTCATCGGTCTCAAGAGCCCGGGGAGTATCAAAAGGCACAAGGCCGTTCAGGGTGAACGTCTCCCCACTGGGACGAATGGCCGAAGGGGCCACGGGCAGAGCCTGACCCGGCAGAAGGGAGCGGTGGGAAATCCGGCCCACATGCCAGAGCTGGATGAAAATCAAGCCGTTGTTCCGGTGGACCGCATCGGTCACGGTTTTCCATCCTTCGATCTGCTCGGGGCTGTGAATGCCCGGGGTCCCGGGATAACCCTGGGCCATGGGTGAAATCTGGCTGGCCTCGCTGATGATGAGGCCGGCTCCGGCTCTCTGGCGGTAGTATTCCACGTTGATCGGCTGGGGCACATTTCCTGCTCCGGCCCTGTTCCGCGTGAGGGGAGCCATGACAAAACGGTTTTTCAGGGTAAAAGGTCCGATGGATACAGGCTTGAAAATATCTGAAGTCGTTTTCATAACTGCCATCCTTATGTTGAGGGTTTTCGTGACAAACGAAAGATCTTTCAAAAAGTCATGGCCATAAGATAGGCTCTTTCAGAAAGATGGCAAGCCATGCCTTTTCCTATCGGTATCGCTATCGCTATCGGTATCGGGTTCGATAGCGATGCCGATACCGATAGCGATTCCCAGGACAACCCCGGAGTTCATCGATAGAACGGAGGGCAATTTGAATGACGGTCATGCATGGCCCTTGCAAAGGACGGACAAGATACGTTAGATTGACCTTCGTGACGAAAAGACGGGCGGAACAGGCCTCCGGCCACATTATGACATATCCCATCCACCGGAAGGCGTAAGGGCATGGACAGACAGACGGCGCGGCGATGGACCATGGACGACCTCATGGACTTCGAATATTTTCTGTACCGGGAAGAAAATTCCCTGGACAGTGACGAGGCAAGAGCCCTGTTTCTCAGGGAAATCAAACCGGCGGTGGACAGGGAACCGGATCGTGGAAGCGACAGGCCGTTTGTTTTCCGATTGTGGCTCGACGCCAGGCGAAAAGAAGACGCGGGAAATCACGAGCCCATGACCCCGGGCATGATTTTCAGGCAGATCCGGGGATTCGTGGCTTTCCTCTGCGTGATCGCCGGATTTTTCACCGGAACGGGGCTGTGTTTCTCCTTTCTGTCCTACCAGGGCCGGGAGCCCCTGAACGTGTCGTCCTACCTCGGCCTTTTCCTGCTGACCCAGATTCTTCTTCTCGGTGCGGGCCTTTCGATGTTCGTTTTCTGGAAACTGACGAAACGGGACCTGCCCTTTTCCCTGATCCGCTTCCTGCTGTGGAACCTGATGGTAAAACTCATGGAAACCGTGGGCCGGAAAACGTCAAACCACCTCAGCCGGGAAACTCTGGATCGGTTCAAATCCGCCTGGGGACTTGCCCGTGGCCGGAGCCGGTGCTACGGCCGTCTTTTCCCCTTTCCCCTGTTCATTCCCACCCAGGTTTTCGCCGTGTGTTTCAACCTGGGCCTTCTCGCCGCCACACTGCTCAAAGTCCTGGGCTCTGACCTGGCCTTTGGCTGGCAGAGCACACTCCAGCTGGGTTCCAACGCCGTGTACACCCTGGTCCGGTTCGTGTCCCTGCCCTGGTCGTTTTTTATCCATGAACCGCTGGCCCATCCGTCCCTGGCCCAGATCGAAGGCACCCGGATGGTCCTGAAAGACGGAATCACCCGCCTGGCCACCCAGGACCTGGTGTCCTGGTGGCCCTTTCTCTGCCTGTGCGTGGTGTTTTACGGCCTTCTGCCCCGAATCGTTTTTCTCGTCTCCGCGTGGATCATGGAGCAAAAAACCATCGCCCGCATCCGGTTCGACACCATGCCCTGCGACATGCTGATGATGAAGCTCACCCACCCCCTGCTGGAGACACGGGGTGAAAAAGGGGGGCCTGATGAAAACAAGCGGACCACTGTTCAGCAAGCCCCATGGTCTCCACCACACAACGCATCCGATGGAAACCATGGCCCGGCAAACATCCTAAGTCCCTTTCTCGCCCTGGTTCCCCGGGATATCTCCGATGACTGCCCCGATCACGAGCTGAACCACCATCTCACCCACCTTTTCGGAACCGGGTTTGACACCAGGCTGACCGTGGAAGGAAATGCCCGCAAAGACGGGGACATTCTGAAAGAACACATCCACCGGACACCCAGCCGGCGTGTGGTCTGCCTGATGGAAGCCTGGCAGCCACCCATCCGTGAAACCATGGCTTTTATTGAAAAGCTGAGGGAGCTTGGTGGAGAAAACCTGCGCATCCACATCCTGCTTGTGGGAAAACCCGCCACCGGCACTCTTTTTACGGCTCCGTCAGCCGACGACGCCCTGGCCTGGAAACACGCCGTGAACACGCTGGCCGACATCAACATCCGCCTTTCCCTGATCCCCGAAACCCCCGATTCACAGAAAGAGGAGGCAAGACCATGAACACGCCGAACGTCCCTGAATTCGCCGTGCTCGGGCACCCCAACGAAGGAAAGTCCTCCCTCGTTTCGACCCTGAGCGAGGACGATACGGTCCGGATCAGCCCCTATCCGGGTGAAACCACACGTTGCCGGGCCTTTCCCGTGGTCATTGACGGCCGTGAAATCCTCCGGTTCACCGACACCCCGGGCTTCCAGAACCCCAGGCAAACCCTGGACTGGTTCGAGGGTTCGAACCGCCAGGGACTTTCCGGAATTCATGGGTTTATCGAAGAACACCGGAGCAATCCCATGTTCAGGGATGAATGCGAACTGTTCGCCCCTCTGGCCCGGGGGGCCTTCATCATCTTCGTGGTGGACGGTTCAAGGCCCATCCGGAGCAACGACCGTGCGGAAATGACCATTCTGGGACTGACGGCGCTTCCCCGCGTGGCGGTGATCAACCACAAAACAGACAACACCGGGCATACGGAAGCCTGGAAAAAAGAACTGGCCCTCCACTTCCCCGTGGTGACGGTGTTCAACGCCCACCTGGCCAGTTACGGGGAACGCCTCCGGCTCCTGACCGAACTTCGGCCCATTCTTCCTCCGGAGCAGGTCGACCTGGAAACGGTGATCGAGGTTTTCAGGAAAGAATGGGGTCGGCGGAACAGCCTTTCGGCGGAACACATCGTGAACCTTCTGGACAAGGCCCTGTCCCACTCGGTAAAAATCAAAATGACCGACAAATCTCAGAAGGACAAGGAAAAAAAACGGCTTCAGGAACTGTGGGCCTCCCAGGTCAGAAACATGGAAACGGAAACCCACCAGAGCATCCGGGCCCTTTTCAAACACAACATCTTCGACGTGGACCTGCCGGCCCACAGTTTGTCAGCCGTGGATCTTTTCGACAAGGAAACCTGGAAGGTCCTGGGCATGAACCGGAAAGAACTGGCTGCGTCCACGGCGGCTCTGGGCGCTGCGGCCGCGGCGACTTTCGACCTGGCCCTGGTGGGACACTCCCTTGGGCTGTTCACGGTGATCGGCGGCCTGGCCGGGGCAGGCTCGGCTCTTCTCGGGGCACGGCGGCTCGGAAATGTCCGGGTTCTCGGGAAAACTCTGGGAGCATACACCTTGAAGGCAGGCCCCCGGCACGACCTCCAGTTCATGATGGTTCTTCTGGACAGGGCCCTGATCTTCTACAGCCACATCATCAACTGGGCCCACGGGCGGAGAACGGACGAAAAACACAAATCGGGAAGTGCCGAAGTCATGGAAAAACAAGGGTTTGTCTCCGGCTTGTCCCAGGCTGACCGGCGTGAGCTCATCACCTTTTTCAACAGCCTCGCAAACCAAAAAAAGAAACCGGATGAAACGGCACGGAAACGGACCTTTGACACCATCGTCCGCGTTCTCGACCACATTTCGAAAAAAGGCAATGAATCCGGAGTTTTTTAACTGGAATTCCGGCCCGGTATAACGTAGTATGGGAACATAAAAAAGAGATGGAACAAAACGTTATCCATACCGCCGTTTTCGCGCGCCTTGAAAATGTCTCCGACTTTTTTGTCTCTTTACCGGACGCTTGCATGACTCAACCATTATAGCGGTTTATCGAGGTTCACTGCATGACATTGACGTATTTTGCCCCGCCAGAACGAACGGAACGGAGAAAATTCATCAACCAGATCGAGTGCATTTCGAATAATCCTGTGATGACGACGCTCCTCACCGCCATGTCAGGACTTCTGGTCGTCCTCAACGAAGACCGTCAGATCGTCGCCCTGAACCACGCTTTTCTCCAGACCATCGGCTTTGAAAACCCCGAAGAAGCCCTGGGCCTGAGACTGGGTCAGAGCCTGAAATGCGTTCACAGCCACGAGAAACCCGCCGGCTGCGGAACAACGCCTTACTGTGTGACCTGCGGAGCCGTCATCGCCATGATGACCGCCATCCGGGAAGGCAAAGCCGACGAACAGATCTGCGCCATCACCATCGAACAAAAAGGGATCATCGAAAACCTCTGCCTCCTTGTCAGGGCCCAACCCCTGGTTCTTGACGGGAACCGGTGGATCCTGATTTTTGTCCAGGACATCACCCAGCAGAATTACTGGCTTAATATGGAACGTGTGTTCTTCCACGACATCCGGAACATCCTGGGCGCCATCACCGCCTCAGCGGAAATGCTTCACCTGGGAATGGGTGAATTTCCAGAGACAGACACCCTGCTCGTCAACACCATCATGAAATCAGCCCGGCGTCTCAACGAAGAAATCACGGTCCAGGGAATCCTGGCCCATGAAAAAAGCCCGGGACACCTTTTCAAAAAAGCCCGGGTCCTTTTTTCCGATATTCGTGAAGAGGTGGATCTGATCATGTCACGTCATCCTCTCACCGAAAGCCGGGCCATCGAATGGGACTGGCCCGACGACACGACCATTATCAACACGGTGCCCCTTCTCGTATCAAGGGTTCTTGGGAACATGCTGGTCAACGCCATGGAAGCCTCAGGCAACGGGGATGTGATCCGCCTGTCCGCCATCGTCGAAGACAACCAGTTCCGCTTTCAGGTCTGGAATCCCCAAATCATTCCGGACGATATCCAGCACCGGATTTTTCAACGTCATTTCAGCACCAAGAGAGGCGACGGTCGGGGTCTGGGCACATACTCCATGAAACTTTTCGGTGAGAAATACCTTCAAGGGACGGTGGGATTCCAGAGTTCGGCATCCAAAGGAACCACGTTTTTTCTCAATCTTCCCCGATAACTTGAGAAAAAAACGGCCGCAACCTGTGCGCTGACAGAGAAAACGCAGGGTATCAAAAAAAAACATTGTGATTTTTGTTTTTTTTGGTATAGTGGCGACGTTCTGGTTGTTTTTTATCTGAAGACTTTATCATGAAAAAAGACTAACCGAGGTAAAAAGGCCCTGAGTGTCAGGGGTTAAACGTGACGGAGTGCATCCGTTATCAGGAAAATTATTATTGCACCAATTACATTCTTTTTCAGACACCAGCAAAATCTTCGATTTAGCCTCAAAACTAAAAACCACTTTATTTGTTTTTTATTTCAAAGCTAAGAGAGTACGATTTTATTATTAACTGCATGCGACAGGTCATCGACGCAACATGGTACTATCACACAATGTGTCATCAGAGAAAAACACCGTTTACGGTCTCTCCTCGCCCATTGTTCAAGGCAGGTCCGGGGTTCTGTCCCGTCCCTTCCTCCGGTAGAGCTCAGGTTTATCGTGACACGCAACAGAACTGGATCTATCAGGAATGAACATTGGAAAGGAGAAGCACAATGGCAAAAGGCGTCGTCAAATGGTTTAATGATCAAAAGGGTTTTGGTTTCATCGAACAGGAAAGCGGACCGGACGTATTCGTCCATCACTCAGGCATCAACTCTGCCGGTTTCAGGTCCCTTGCTGAAGGTGAACGTGTTGCGTTTGACATCGAACAGGGCCCCAAAGGACCTGCAGCCGTTAACGTCACAAAAATGTAGTCAACCCGGTGGGTAATGCGTCGGTAGGAGACGCCATGGTTTCGCTTTTCAGGAAAGACTTTCAGCCAGTGTGGCAAGACCCTGAAGTATGGAAACTATTGAACGTGCAACATTATTTTTAAAGGAGATTGTCATCATGGCAGAAGGTATCGTCAAATGGTTTAACGATCAGAAAGGTTTTGGTTTCATTGAACAGGCCAACGGTCCCGACGTTTTCGTCCATCACTCAGGCATCAACTCAAGTGGTTTCAGATCCCTGAACGAAGGCGACAGAGTCAAATTCGACATCGAAAAAGGTGCCAAAGGTCCTGCAGCGGTCAATGTAACAAAGATCTAAGACCATTCGCCTGCAAAGCATGTGACAAATGAGGTGTTACCCTGTATCAAACCGGAAAACACCGACGATGAGCCGTGCTTGAAAAATATGAAGCCCCATGGATTTCCATGGGGCTTTTATTATTGACCGTCTTGATTGACGACTCCGCATTTCTTGTTCCGAAAATCTTAAAATCCTTCTAAACTTTTCGGGTTTCAGTGGGCCGGTTTTGCTTCACCATGGGAGGCGTCAGCACCAGCGGGGTCTTTACCGGACCCCGGGCCTTCTTGCTTGGTTTCATCCCCGTGGCCTTCGTCATCTGGTTTCTCATCGCCTGCCCCATGGCCTTCCCCCGCGCCCTGTCCTTTGTCTTCAGGTTTCTTTTCACCATGATCCGGCGCCCCGTCCTTGGCCTCGCCATCTTCAGATGGAAGATTTTTCTTGAAGTCCAGAGCGGTCTGAACTTTCGGTGTCACCACCACCCTGGTCAGGTTGATGTAAAGTAGTTTACCTCCGAAATAGGGTTCGAGAGCCTTTTTAAACTGTCCCAGAACCACCTTCACTTTATCCAGGGTCTTCACATCGTTGTAGCTGAGAGAACTGAGAAAAAGCAGGGTCACATCGTTGATCCTGGGATGGATATGGTAGGATTCCTTTTTACTTTCAGGGTCCACCACATGTTTCACATACTCCAGACCCTCGCCGTTTTTCAGCGTCAGATCGATGTTCATGCACAGATAACGCGGAGGTTCGTTTTCACGATCCCGACGAAGGTTGGCGACCACAGGGTCCAGGGGGAGGTTGACCAGTCCGGGAACCACGGCCTGTTCCCCTTCCGTGTGTTTTCCCACTTTCAGCCATTTTTCAACATCCCCGTTCTCCCGCTTGAGCACCAGTTCCTTCAAAGTCAGTTCCATCAGCTGAAAACGAACAGGTTCCCCCTTTTTCCAAGGAGTCCCGTCCACGGTATCCGAAGGGGTGATGATCAAATACAGCTTTCTCTCTCCTTCAGGCCGTTCAATGGCCCACTCCCCCTCCACCTTCTCGCCCTGACCTTCATTTTTTTCAGAGTCTGTCACGCCTTCTTTAGTTTTCAGAGAAATCCAGCCCTGGTTCTTGCGGAACGTGTAGACCGTATCCCCGCCTTCCATGCGCCAGGGGCCGACAATCAGATCTTCCGGTTGTTTCTTGCCACAGGCGAAAGCGGTCATCACGACCAGAACAAGCAGGGCGAAACAAAAGCAGCGGCGCGATCTCATAGTTTCTCCAGGATTTGGATAAGGGGTTTACATTTGTTTTACGCATCGAAAAGTGATGTTCTTGTAAAAAGTCGAATCGCATAACATTTTGTAATAATTAATAAAAGC
>CAZWTY010000112.1:0-10906 GCA_964637565.1 uncultured Desulforapulum sp. | reverse complement strand
CCTCACCGACAGTCCCTTCTTCAAGGTCGAGGCCTCCAAGTTCACGGAAATCGGCTACGTGGGCCGTGACGTGGAATCCATGGTCCGTGACCTGGTGGACCTCACCGTGAACCGGATGAGGGACCAGGCCGAAGACGAGGTGATGGACAAGGCGGAAAAGATCGCCGAAGAAAAGGTGCTGGACCTGCTGCTGCCCAAGACGCCTGTCAAACCGGTGAAACCCTTTGTGGAAGGGGAGGAGGGCGGCATGGAGGAAGTGGATATCCAGGCCGTGGAAGACCCGCAGCCCGAACCGGCCCCCGACACCCACGCCACGGACAAGACCCGGGAAAAGCTGAGGAAGATGCTCCAGGAAGGCAAGCTGGACGACCGCATGGTGGATATCGACGTGACGGACCAGCAGGGGCCGATGATCGAGATTTTTTCCACCATGGGCATGGAAGACATCGGCATGAACATCCGGGACATGATGAGCAACCTGATGCCCAAAAACACCAAGCGGCGGAAAGTCACCGTGGCCGAGGCCCTGGACATCCTCTCCGAACAGGAAGCCGAAAACCTGGTGGACATGGACAAGGTGGTGGACAAGGCCATCGAGATGGTGGAACAGTCAGGCATCATCTTTATCGACGAGATCGACAAGGTCGCGGGAACCCATGCGGGAACCGGGCCCGAAGTGTCACGGGAAGGGGTCCAGAGGGACCTTCTGCCCATTGTGGAAGGAAGCACGGTGCCCACCAAGTACGGCATGGTGGAAACGGACCATATCCTGTTCATCGCCTCCGGAGCCTTTCACACCAGCAAACCCTCGGACCTGATTCCCGAACTCCAGGGCCGTTTTCCCATCCGGGTGGAACTGGACAGCCTGGGACAAAAGGAGTTCGTCCGGATTCTCACCGAGCCCCAGAACGCCCTGCTGCTCCAGTACATCGCCCTCCTGCGGACCGAGGGTGTGAACCTGTCCTTTGACGACAGCGCCGTGGACGAGATCGCCCGCATCGCCGAAGAGGTGAACTCAAGGACGGAAAACATCGGGGCCAGGAGGCTTCACACCCTGATGGAATACCTCCTCGAGGACATCCTGTTCAACGCGCCGGATATAGAGGAAAAAAACGTGACCATCGACAGCGGATTTGTTAAGGAAAGGCTGAAAGACGTGGTGGCTGACGAGGATCTGAGCCGGTATATTTTATAGAGGATAAAGACATGGACGCGAATGTTGCCGATATTCTGATTGAATCGTTACCTTATATAAGGCGTTTCGCCACCAAGACCCTGGTGGTGAAGTACGGCGGGCACGCCATGGTGGACGAACAGCTGAAAGAGGATTTCGCCAGGGACATCACCCTGTTGAAATTTATCGGGGTGAACCCGGTGGTGGTCCACGGCGGAGGCCCCCAGATCAACAAGGTTCTGGAAAAGATGGGGATCGCGTCCCGGTTCGTCCGGGGCATGAGGATGACCGACGAGGAAACCATGGACGTGGTGGAAATGGTCCTGGGCGGCAAGGTGAATAAATCCATCGTGGCCCAGATCAACCGCCAGGGCGGCAAGGCTGTGGGACTCACCGGCAAGGACGCGGGCCTGATCACGGCAAAGAAGATGACCATCTATCACCAGGAGGACAAGAACAGTCCTCCCGAGATCATCGACCCCGGCCATGTGGGGGAAGTGACGCAGATCAACCACGATCTGATCCGGTCCCTGGCCGACCAGGGGTTCATTCCCATCATTGCGCCCGTGGGCGTGGGGGATGCGGGTGAAACCTACAACATCAACGCCGATCTGGTGGCGGCCGAAGTGGCCAAGGCCCTTAAAGCCGAGCGTCTGATTTTAATCACCGATGTGGACGGGGTGCTCGATGCGGACAAGAAACTGATCTCCTCCATCGATTCGGCCAGGGCCAGGGCCATGATCGCCGAGGGGTCGATCCAGGGCGGAATGATTCCCAAGGTCGAATGCGCCCTGGACGCGGTGAGTGAAGCGGTGCAGAAAGTCCATATCATCAACGGAAAACGACGTCATTCCCTGTTGCTCGAACTTTTCACCAACGAGGGAATCGGAACGGAAGTCATGCTATGAAAGAAAACATCCAGGAAAAAGCGGATCATTATATCGCCCACACCTACGGCCGTTACAATGTGGCCTTTGTGCGGGGAGAGGGTTCGACCCTCTGGGACAGCAACGGAACATCCTACACGGATTTTGTGTCCGGCATCGCCGTGTGCAACCTGGGCCATGCCCATCCCGGTGTGGCCAGAGCCCTTGCCGAACAGGCCATGAAGCTGGTCCATGTGTCCAATCTTTACTATACAGAGCCCCAGGCTGATCTGGCAGAGTGGTTGGTCAGCCACAGCTTCGCGGATAAGGTCTTCTTCTGCAACAGCGGGGCCGAGGCCAACGAGGCGGCCATCAAGCTGGCACGGAAATACCATTATGTGAAAGGCGACACGAAACGGGACACCATTCTCAGCATGGCCATGAGCTTTCACGGCCGGACCATGGCGACCCTTACGGCCACAGGCCAGGACAAGATCAAGGAAGGTTTCGCCCCCATCCTGCCCGGGTTCGACTGGGTGCCGTACAACGACATCGAGGCCCTTTCGGCCAAGATGAGCGACCGGATCTGCGCCGTGATGCTGGAACCGGTCCAGGGTGAAGGGGGGATCTACTGCCCAGATCCCGGGTATCTTCAAAAGGTCCGGGACCTGTGCGACCAGCACGGGGCCCTTCTGATTTTCGACGAGATCCAGACCGGCATGGGACGTACCGGCACCCTTTTCGCCTACGAGCACGAGAACGTGCCCCCGGACATCATGAGTCTGGCCAAAGCCCTGGGCAACGGGCTCCCCATCGGGGCCATGCTGGCCAAAGACGAGATCATGAGCGCCTTTACGCCGGGAAGCCATGCCTCCACCTTCGGCGGCACGCCCCTTGTCAGCGCCGCGGCCCTGGAAGTGGTCCAAACCATGGACCGGGAAAAGCTGGTGGACGGCTGCCGTGAAAAAGGCGCTTATTTCGTGACAAAGCTCGAAGCACTGAAAGCCAAGCATGCCATCGTCACCGACGTGCGGGGACGGGGCCTTCTGCTGGGCATGAAGCTCACCGTGGACGGGCCGCCGGTGGTCAAGGCTTGTCAGGAACGGGGCTTTCTCATCAATTGTGTCCAGGGCAACATCCTGCGGTTCATTCCGCCCCTCACCATTAAAAAAGAAGAAATCGACGCCCTGGCCGAATGTCTCGATTCGGTTCTGGGGACTTTTGAATAATCAAGGAGAACCATGTGAAAAAAGATCTGCTCACCTTAAACGATTTTACGGAAGAGGACTTCAAACGCCTGTTCGCCCGGGCGCTTGAACTAAAGGAACGTCAAAAACGGGGTATCTTCGACAAGGTGCTGGCCGGGAAGTCCGTGGGGCTGATTTTCGACAAGCCGTCCACCCGGACCAGGATTTCCTTCGAGGCGGCCACCATCCAGCTGGGAGGGACCCCGATCTTCATGGCCGCGGCCCACACCCAGATTTCCCGGAACGAGCCGGTGAAAGACACGGCCCGCGTTCTTTCCCGTTACATCGACTGTCTGGTGGTGCGGACTTTTTCCCAGGCTCTGATCGAGGAATACGCAAACGAATGCAGCATTCCCGTGATCAACGCCCTGTCCGATTCCTACCATCCCTGCCAGATCATGTCCGATCTTCTCACGGTGGTGGAGGTGAAAGGCGGCTGTGAAAACATCCATGTGGCCTGGATCGGCGACGGCAACAACGTGGCCCATTCCTGGATCAACGCGGCGGCCATCCTGGGTTTCAAACTGACCCTGGCCTGCCCGGACGGCTACAAGCCCGATCCGGAGATTCTTGAAAAAGCACTGGCGAAAAACAAAGGCGAGATCCGGGTGATGACCGATCCTGTGGAGGCCGTGAAGGGTGCGGATATCGTGTACACCGACGTGTGGGCCAGCATGGGCCAGGAAAGCGAGGCCGACGAGCGTCTGGCGCCTTTCCGCAACTATCAGGTGGATGCGGCCCTTCTGAAGCACGCGAAACCCGACGTGAGCGTGATGCACTGCCTGCCCGCCCACCGGGGCGAGGAGATCACAGAAGACGTGATGGAAGGACCGCATTCGATCATCTGGGATCAGGCGGAGAACAAGCTGCATATGCATAAGGCGATATTGGAAGCGTTGATCTTAAAAAAATGAATAAGGAAAAATGAACATCGAACATCGAACGTCCAACATCGAACATCGAATGGGGACGTTCTTAATATGTGATGAACAAAAAAAGGAGTCCTCATGTCAGATATAAAAAAAGTCGTTCTCGCCTATTCCGGGGGCCTGGATACCTCGGTGATCCTGAAATGGCTGATCGAAACCTACCAGTGTGAGGTGGTCACGTTTTCGGCCGACCTGGGCCAGGAAGAGGAACTGGACGGGCTGGAAGCCAAGGCGAAAAACACGGGTGCGGTGAAAGCCTACATCGACGATCTTCGTGAAGAGTTCGTCCGCGACTTCGTGTTCCCGGCTTTCCGGGCCAACGCCATCTACGAGGGCCAGTACCTTCTGGGCACTTCCATCGCCCGACCCCTTATCGCCAAACGCCAGATGGAAATCGCGAAAATCGAAGGAGCCGACGCGGTGAGCCACGGGGCCACCGGCAAAGGCAACGACCAGGTCCGATTCGAACTCAGTTACTTTTCCATCGACCCGGAAATCAAGATCATCGCGCCCTGGCGTGAATGGGACCTGACCTCCCGCACGGCCCTGATGGCCTTTGCGGAAAAACACGGGATTCCCGTCCCCCAGACTCCGGCCAAACCCTACAGCACAGACCGGAACATGCTGCACATCAGCTACGAGGGTGGCATCCTGGAAGACCCCTGGGCCCCTGCCACCGACGACATGTACACCCTGAGCGTGAAACCGGAAAACGCCCCGGATGTGGCCGAGGAAATCGAGATCAGCTTCGAGCAGGGCAACCCCGTGGCGGTAAATGGAAAAAAAATGAGTCCGGCGGCCCTTTTCAAGGAGCTGAACGTTCTGGGCGGCAAACACGGCATCGGCCGCATCGACATGGTGGAAAACCGTTTCGTGGGCATGAAGTCCCGGGGCGTGTACGAGACCCCGGGCGGCACGATTCTTCGGCTGGCCCACATGGCCATGGAATCCATCACCCTGGACCGCGAGGTGGCCCACCTCCGGGACAGCCTGATTCCCCGTTACGCCGAACTGATCTACTACGGGTTCTGGTTCAGCCCGGAAATGCGCCTGATGCAGAACATGATCGACGAAACCCAGGCCAACGTCTGCGGCGACGTCCGCCTGAAACTTTACAAAGGCAACGCCTATGTCCTGGGACGCCGTTCCGAACGGTCCCTGTACAACCCGGCCATCGCCTCCTTCGAAGACGACAAGAACGCCTACCGCCAGAAGGACGCCGAAGGTTTCATCCGCCTGAACGCCCTGCGCCTGCGGATTATGAGCGCGGCGAACAAGGCCTGGAACAAGTAGGTTGGGTGAGTGCGCCTCCGGCGGCCCTGCCGGGGGCCAAACTTTTGAAAAGTTTGGCAAACAGGTATGGGGCTCTCGTAGGTCGGATTGAGGCACGAAATCCGACAAATGCCCCCATCCTTATCATAATCGGAAGACCATCCTGGAGAAAAGCCTGGATTCTTCTCGCTCCCAGGCCAGAGCCTGTGAACGAGAGCAAAATTTTTGCTGTTAACTGGAGGTTAATTATGGCCATTGTAAGAAAACTCGAAAAAATAGAGTTGGAAAGAGATTCAAGCCATACTGAAGTTGACGCAACTTATTCTATTGTCAATGGTGGCAATGGTGAGACATATCTTCAAATTGACACATATGGATCTAAAGAACGTAAAATGGCGGGGAAAAAAAGTCAGTCTATCAGGTTTTCACCTGAAGCAATAAACCAGCTAAAGGATATTTTTAAAGTTTTGTCGGATTGAACAACAAAACGACCTTTTTTTCGTTCCCAGGCCGGAGCCTGGGAACGAGAGTAAAGCCAAAGGATCGGGTCATTTGTCGGGTTTGAAGAACCCGACCTACGATAGATTGATACAGAAAACGGGAAAACGAAGATCAAAAATCCGGCCCCCCGGGAGGGCCGCCGGAGGCCAACAAACGGCCAAAAAACAATCATGGAGTACGTTTAAATGAGCGAAAAACACTGGGGCGGCCGTTTTCAGGAAAGCACGGACAAGGCGGTGGAGGTCTTTACCTCGTCCATCGCGGTGGATAGCCGTCTTTACAGGCATGACATCGAGGGCAGCGTGGCCCATTGCCGGATGCTGGCCAAACAGGGCGTGATCACCGCCGAAGAAGCGGAAAAGATGGTGGCGGGCCTCGCGAACATCAAGGGTGACATCGAAAGCGGAAACTTCGCCTATTCGGACAGCCTGGAAGACATCCACATGCACATCGAGTCGGCGCTGACAAAAGATCTGGGGGAGACGGCGAAAAAGCTTCACACGGCCCGGAGCCGGAACGACCAGGTGGCCCTGGACATCCGGATGTACCTGAGGGACGTGAGCCGCGAGGTCATCGATCTTTTAAACGAGATCCGGACCATCCTGGTCACCCTGGCGGAGCAGCACGACGGCGTGGTCATGGCGGGGTACACCCATCTCCAGCGGGCCCAGCCGGTGCTTCTGTCCCATCATCTCATGGCCTATTACGAGATGTTCAAGCGGGATACGGAACGTTTTGAAGACGGTCTCAAACGGATCAACGTGATGCCCCTGGGCAGCGCGGCCCTGGCTGGAACCACCTACCCCATCGACCGGGCGTATACGGCGGAACTGCTTGATTTTCCCAAAGTGTCGGCCAACAGCATGGATTCGGTGGCGGACCGGGATTTCATCATCGAGTTCATCGCGGCGGCCAGCATTTCGATGATGCACCTGTCCCGGTTTTCCGAAGAGCTGATCCTCTGGTCCTCGTCGGAATTCGCCTTTATCGTGATCTCCGACGCCTTTACCACGGGCAGCAGCATCATGCCCCAGAAGAAGAACCCGGACATCCCCGAACTGGTTCGCGGAAAAACAGGCCGGGTCTACGGCAACCTGATGTCTGTCCTGACCCTGATGAAATCCCTGCCCATGACCTACAATCGGGACATGCAGGAAGACAAGCCTCCCTTGTTCGACACCGTGGACACCTTGACCGCCTGCCTCGACATCTACCGGCGCATGCTGCCCAATATCACCTTCAAGGAGCGACGGCTGGCCCAGGCCACGGAAACCGGCTTTATCAACGCCACCGACCTGGCCGACTACCTGGCGTCCAAAGGGCTGCCGTTCCGCGACGCCCATGAAGTCGTGGGGCGCACCGTGGCCTATGGTCTTGACAAAGGCAAAGAGCTTCAGGACATGACCGTGGCCGAACTTAAAGGCTTTTCGCCTTTGATCGAAGACGATGTATTTTCTTTTCTGGAAACCAAAAACATCATCAACCGGCGCACATCCCTGGGCGGAACGGCCACGGCCAACGTCCGGGCGGCGGTGGTTCAGGCGAAAAAGGATCTGGGGCTGGCATGACGGCCCGCCCAACCGACATGGCGAGGAAACCGGCAATGAAGAAAATGAACAAATCCCTGAAATCCACGTTGATCTTATGTGTCCTGGGCCTTGTGGTCGTGTTTCAGGGCTGCGGCCGGAAAGCGCCGCCCATCCCCCCGGGAGCCGTGGTGCCCCCCAGGGTCAGCGCCCTTTCCCACACCATCACGGACAACACCGTCACCATTACCTGGACGGCCCCTGAGGGCAAGGGGGCGAAATCCGTGGACGGGTACGACGTGATGCGTTCCATGACCAGCCAGGACGAAGAGGAATGCAAGGGCTGCCCCATCGTGTTTGCGAGGCTCACCCGGCTGGGCGCCTCCCAGACCAGCTACACTGACACCCTGGTTGCGGGTAAACGGTACATCTACAAAGTGGTGGCCGTGACATCCTACCAGGTTCAGGGCAAGGATTCCAAGTTGATCCGCTTCAGCTACCCTGAAGAAAAGAAAAAAGACACGGATGATGACGAGACGGTGGAACCTGAAACCGGCGATGAAAGCCCGGATGAAGCGGATGCTGACCAGGGCGGGGATGTGGACGGCGGTGAGGGCGACGGGGAAACCGCGTCTCCGGAAGCGGAAGAATAGGATATGGCCCGGGTCTACCTTTCCCTGGGTTCCAACCTGGGAGACAGAAAGGCGAACTGCCAGAGGGCCCTGGCCGAACTGGAGCGGCGGCATGTGGGCGTGCTCCGGACCATCTCTCCATTTTACATGACCGAACCTGTGGATTACACGGACCAGGACTGGTTCGTCAACGGGGTGGCTGAACTTGACACGGAGCTTAAACCCCGGGAGCTTCTTTCCGCCCTGCAAGAGCTCCAGGGCGATCTGGGCACCCGGGAGAAAGCGGTGCGTTTCGGGCCGCGTATCATCGACCTGGACATTCTTCTTTACGACGACCTTGTTTTAAACGAAGGGGATCTGGTCCTTCCCCACGAACGGATGCACCAGCGGGCCTTTGTCCTTGTCCCGCTGTGCGATATCGCCGGGGAGGTTGTTCACCCCCTTCTCGGCAAAACCATGACGGAGCTGCTCTCCGCCATCGACCACGAACACCAGGATGTGAAACCCCTGGCATGAACACAGGAGACTGCCGATGAAAGTGCTGATTATTTTGATCATGATCTTTGTCATATACAGAGTTCTCAAAAAGATGATCCTGGATCCCATGAAAAGCGACACCAGTCCCTATCCCCTGGAAAAAAACCGGGCTGACAGCGCCGACGACCTGATGATCAAGGACCCGGAATGCGGGGTCTATTTTCCCCAGCGGCAGGGGGTTACCCTGAAAGCCAACGGCGAAACCCTTCACTTCTGCTCGGACAAATGCCGCGACGACTACAAGGCCAAACATCCGTAATCGGTGAGATTTGCCTTAACACCCGGAATTGAAAAGACATCCAAAGCCATTTTTTAAGATAACAAGGAGACAACCATGAAATTTTTCATCGATACGGCGAACATCAACGAGATCAGGGAAGCGGCCAGCATGGGCATGGTAGACGGTGTGACCACCAACCCGTCTTTGATCGCGAAAGAGGGAAGGGACTTCAAGGAGATCATCACGGATATCTGCGCCATCGTGGACGGTCCCATCAGCGCGGAAGTCATCAGCCTCGACACCGAGGGCATGGTCCGTGAAGCCCGGGAACTGGTGAAAATCCACAAGAACATCGTGATCAAGATCCCCATGACCATCGACGGCCTCAAGGCCACCCGCATGCTCACCGACGAAGGCATCAAGACCAACGTGACCCTGGTTTTCTCACCCCTCCAGGCCCTCATGGCGGCCAAGGCCGGGGCCACCTACGTCAGTCCCTTTGTGGGCCGGCTGGACGACCTGGCCCAGGACGGTCTTGTCCTGGTCGAGCAGATCGTCACCCTGTTCGAAAACTACGGCTACAATACCGAGGTGATCGTGGCCAGCGTGAGAAACCCCCTTCATGTGCTGGATTCAGCCCTGATGGGTGCGGACATCGCCACCATTCCCTTTGACGTGTTGAAGAAACTGGCCGGCCACCCCATGACCGACAAGGGCATCAAGGCCTTCATGGACGACTGGAACAAGGCACAGAAATAAGGTGTCACACCCTCCGGACAGACTGACATGCCGCGTGTCCGTCCAGGGTTGACCATGGAAATCAAAGGCCGGAGAAGCCCGCAGGGCTTCATTCCGGCCTTGTTTTTGTTTTACGGAAAACATGCTTTTTCTTGAAATTTTCTGTTGACAAAGCGGGGCTTAGAAGATAATTATAGTCCCGTCATTGAGCGGGAATAACTCAGTGGTAGAGTGCAACCTTGCCAAGGTTGACGTCGCGGGTTCGACTCCCGTTTCCCGCTCCATTTTTTTTTGGCGGCTTGGCCAAGTGGTAAGGCGACGGCCTGCAAAGCCGTTATTCTCCAGTTCAAATCTGGAAGCCGCCTCCACAAGAAAATCAAGGGTTTAGCTTGAAAAAGCTAAGCCCTTTTTTGATGTCCAAAAATTGTGTTTCCAACCGCATTTCCAACCTTTAGAATTATTTCAAATATTCCAAGCGATATTTTTATTGGATTGGGAATCATTTTGTCGTGGCCTATCAGAAGACAGGAGCTTGACCCTTAGGAGAGCATTTCTTCCAAACTGACCAAAGAGTCGGCTATGGGGCTTCAGATTGTTTGGTTTGTTTCTATCGGTTTCTATTGAAGGAGTTCTTTCATTCTCGCATGAAAATAGCTTGGGTATTTTTTAATTACAACATTGGCTTCGTCTCGGTCTTGTTTCAGCGCTCTCACAAGATCCTTCTTTTGGGTCGCTGCCAGGTTCAAGGACGCGGCGAGGTCCTGAGTGATGACGCGGTCCGAAAAGCCAAGCTCGTAAAGGGTAATGGTGGTTTCGGTGGGCAGACAATATTTCAGGCGCTTTTGAAAAAGCTGCAGACGATTGATCAGGTCTCCAGTGCCATCTTGGTCCAGGGTTTCGATGAATTCGCACACAGCGCCTACAACGAGCGCTCCGTCATAAGCGAGCGTCCCTTCGCAGACATCGACGACATGATCGATTTTGAACTCCCTCCGGCGGGTGCCCCATATCATCTTGGCTTTTCGCTTACGGATGATTTTCAGGAGATCACTGAAGGGCTTTCCACTGATCCACTCATGCGCGATTTCTTTTAGCACCTCCGGCTTATCGAACTTGGTGAATACGCCACTGTTGATATGCCGGGTAAGCAATGGCCAGGCAAGATCGAGCGCGTCTGTTTCATCAACTATCGTAAGCAGACTGTCGGCATTGGTTTGGACCCATCCCTCGATGGCTTGGGCATCTTGAATACCGTAAAGCGTCC
>CAZWTY010000111.1:0-10979 GCA_964637565.1 uncultured Desulforapulum sp. | reverse complement strand
CTTTTTGCTTGGCTCCAAAATTTCAGGAGACTGGTTGTAAGATACGAATATCATGTGAATAATTTTTTATCCATGGTTCAACTTGGTTGTGCCATCATATTGTTGAGGTTTTTTTGAGATGACTTCTAGTTTAGGTATTTAGGTTTTTCAAAGATTCTTCTCATAACCTTTGGTTTATTGATATTTTATGACGAATGATAACTTCAAAGCCCATTCGTCGTTTAACCCTAAACCGCTAAACGCCTAAACCGCTCCCTTGACAATCATTTAAGCTTTTTAATTGCCGGTTAAATAATAAGGATGGACACGACGGGACAAAACGATGACAGAGCACCAGACCGTGAAAAACCTGACGGAAACCCTCATGGCACACCTTGGGAAACCCCTGGTTCTCGACAGGAAGGATGTTCATTTTCTATCCTCCACCTTTTCCGTCACGACCGTGAAAGACCTTGAAGGCCTGTCCCATCCGGACCGATGCGACGACCTGGGACTATTCCTTGAAATGACCCTGTCCCCTTCCCTCACCGTACGCAAAACAGTCGAACCCCTGGTCTGGGACACCGGCTTTTCAAACGATCTGGAGCTTAAACTCACAGAGGCGTTAACCCGTGGGATCTCACGGCTGTCCTTCGCCTTTCATGACCCGGGAGAATCCATCACCCTCACCGTGCCGTCGGCTTACCTCACGAACTACGTCAAAAAACTCCGCCTGACACGGCCTTTGCCCGCACCTCTTTTATCGATCATGGATGGCCGTCTCACCTTGCTCCAGAAAGTGGAAACCTGCGTCAAACTCAGGATGTCCCCCATTTCCCTGGATGAACCCCGGGTGGAATTCCTGAAGGAGTTCATCGCTGAAGCCCAATGTTTTGGAGAGGACTTTTCAGCCCATGTGGATTTCATCGTTTCTTTGATGGACCTTGAAACCGGAAACCAGGGCATGGAAGACGCTCTGCTCCTGCGTCTCCGGCGTTTACGCAAAATACGGGACCAGATCCGCAGCGCCGAAGACATGATGAAAAAAAATTCCATGGAAGCCCTGATGATGAAAGGTTTCGTGGTTCCTCCCCAGTCGCCGGAAGACATCGACGCCCGTATCGCCATGGCCAGCCGGGTTCTATCCTGCGTTTACGGCCGTGTGGACACCTGTGAAAACCCGGTGTCGGATATCGACCTGGGCCACCACGGCGACGGAGAATCCATGGAACACGTCATCCGTCTGTTGTCCTGATCCATGAATTTTAACTTCAAATTCTGATGATTTTCGACTAAAGAAGGACATTCAGGGCAGCCGTTGAACCAGGAAGCGCCGCCCGCTCCACAGCTTTTAAAAGGACATACCCGCCATGAGCCGTTACGAGGAAATCGATGTCAGCTCCGCCAGGACCTACCTGGCCAAAGACCGCGTCTCCAAGGTCAAAACAAACCAGGAAGCCCGGCCCCTTTCCGCCGGCATGACCATGGCCGATTTTTTCCGGTCCCTTCCCAAGGTGCTGAAGGCCGATGACCTGAAACACACGGCCAGGGCTGTTGTCCGTGCCCGAACCCTGAAAAGGCCCGTGATCGCCATGCTCGGCGGCCATGTGATCAAAACCGGGTTGAGCCCGGTCCTGGGAGACCTGGCGGCCCGGGGGTTCATCACCCATTTCGCCTCCAACGGTTCGGCCTGCATCCATGACACGGAACTGGCCCGATTCGGCCACACCTCCGAAGACGTGGCAAGCCAGCTTGAAGACGGCTCCTTCGGCATGGCCCGGGACACGGCGGCCCTGGTGAACGGGGCGGCTCTCCGTGCGGCCGAAGGTGACGAAGGGTTCGGCCAGGCCGTGGGCGCCATGCTCATCGAGGAAGACGCCCCTTTCGTGAACCGGGCCCTCCTTGCACGTTCCTGGTCCCTGGGCATTCCCTACACCCTCCATGTGGCCATTGGGACGGACATTGTCCACCAGCATCCGGACGCCGACGGTTCGGCCATCGGGCGGGCCTCCATGAGGGATTTCAGGATTTTCGCCGCCACGGTCTCAAAACTCGGTGACGGCGGCGTGGCCCTCAACCTGGGAAGCGCGGTGGTGATGCCCGAAGTGTTCCTGAAAGCCCTGAGTCTGGCCAGAAACCTGGGACACCGGGTGACAAACTTCACCACGGCCAACTTCGACATGATCCAGCATTACCGGCCCGGGGTCAATGTGGTCCAAAGACCCACCCTGTCCGGCGGCAAAGGCTACGCCATCACCGGTCATCATGAAATCATGATTCCGCTTCTCGCCTCGGCGATTCTCGAAGAAGCGGAATCTTCCCTGGCCTGAAACGCCAGCTGTCAAGGCTTTCAAGCGGGTGTGACATTAACCCGAATCAATCCAGGCAACGATTCACCCAAACGAGGTCTCTATGCCAAACCAACTCAAGCTGTTGACAAACCATCCCATCATCGTGGTCGGCGACGTGATGCTCGACCGTTACATCTGGGGCGACGTCAGCCGAATCTCTCCGGAAGCGCCTGTTCCCGTGGTCCGTGTTTCCCAGAAAACCGAAGCCATCGGAGGAGCCGGCAATGTGGCGGCCAACCTAACCGGCCTGGACTGCCAGGCTGTCCTGGTGGGCCTTCGGGGAGACGACGAAGACGGGGCCGTGCTGGAGACCCTCTGTCGTGAAAACGGCATCGACACGGCGTTTCTCGTGGACAGCCAGCGCGTGACCACCACCAAGACCCGGATCATGGCAAGAAAACAGCAGTTGTTCCGTCTGGACAACGAGGATCCTGCCGTCTTGTCCGAACCCATGAGGAAAAAACTGCTGGATATCCTCGAAGAACGGGTTCCCCTGGCCGATGCGGTGATCCTGTCCGATTACGGCAAAGGCATCCTCCAGACTCCCGGGCTTTGCCAGGACATCATCGCCCTGTGCAAGAAACACCGGATTCCCTCCCTGGTGGACCCCAAAGGCCGGGACTGGGAACGTTACACCGGGGCCACCTGCATCACGCCCAACACCTCGGAGCTTGAAACCGTGGCGGAAAAAGCCGTGGACCATGACGACGATCTCATCATCAGCGCCATGAACCGGATCAAAAAGAAGTACAAGGTCAAATGCCTGGTGATGACCCGTGGCTCCAAAGGCATGTGCGTGGCAGACGCCGACGATCCGCCGGTTTTCCTCAAAACCCGGGCCCGGGACGTGTTCGACGTGTCCGGAGCCGGAGACACGGTGATCTCCACCCTCTCCGCCGGAGTCGCCGGAGGACTTTCCTTTATCAAAGCTGCGGAACTGGCCAACCTGGCCGCCGGAATCGTGGTGGGCAAAGTGGGCACCCAGCCCATCTCGTTCACGGAGCTGGAACTCAACATCAACCTGAACCACCAGCACGGCTACGGGTCCCTCACATCGGAAACAAAACTGGATTCCATCCCGTCGGCCAGGACACGCATCGACGAATGGCGTTCCCTGGGTGAAACCGTGGTGTTCACCAACGGCTGTTTCGACCTGCTTCATCCCGGCCATGTGGACCTCTTACGCAAAGCCAAGGCCCTGGGCCGGCGCCTGGTGGTGGGGCTGAACAGCGACGATTCGGTCACACGGCTCAAAGGGCCCACCCGTCCCATCCTGGCCCAGGCGGACCGGGCCGCCATGCTGAGCGCCCTGTCCTGTGTGGATCTTGTGGTGATTTTCGAGGAAGATACACCCCTTGAGCTTCTGTCCGCCCTGAAACCCGATATCCTGGTCAAGGGATCGGACTACAGGCCCGATCAGGTGGTGGGAAAAGATCTGGTGGAATCCTACGGCGGGAAAATCGCCCTGGTTCCCCTGGTGGAGGGCTACAGCACCACGGGCATCGAAAAGCGGATCATCGACCGGGCCTGAACGCGCCAGCCAGGCCTCATGGGCAAGTATCGGCTGCTTCAGGAATCCAGGTCCAGAAGCAGGGCTTCAGCCAGGAGAAACCGTTCCGGAACAGCGCCTTCATCAAACACCTGTTTCACGAACAGCTCGTTGATCGAAGCCAGGGTGGTGTTGAGCTGGTCCAGATCAAGGATATACCGGGAGTCGGGGGTTTGTCCTTCGGTGAAATTCAGGGGGCACACGTCCACCCCGGCCCCCTCTTCCGTCCGGACAAGCACGGGAAGTCCATGGGTCCTGCAGATCACCGGCCGAACCGGATACAAAAGACAGAGATCATCCTGGAGCAAGGGGCAGGCCCCTTCGGGATCTCCCAGAAGACTTGCGGCATTCTGTATCACGACCTCCAGAGTTCCCCTCTCCAGATCCTCCAGCGCCAGCCGAAGGTGAACGGCCTCCACCGGAAACAAACCAAAATGCCGGCAGCATCCGCTGCACCCCCTGGCGCAGGTCAGGGCCTCACCGTAAAATTCCGCCGATTCTTCGCAGAAACGGTCGACTTTTTCCAGCAGATTCCTGTAGTTCTCAAAAAGACGGTTCAACTCATCCACGGTCACCCCCATGTTTCAGACATCCAGTAATTCACAATGGTTCGAAAGACTCCCTGACCAAAAGGCCATACCTTTTTTTCAAGCGGTTTGTAAAGTTTTTACAGAAACCCCCGGTTTTCATATTGTGATTACACTGAAAAAAGGCTAAAAAAGAAAAACTGCCTGAACGTCGTCCACAAATAAAAGGATTGTTTTACCGTATCATCATGACCGATTTCCATAAACGGGTTGTGACAGACCCTTATGCCAACCATTTAGGACTCCGATTTGACCGGATAGAACCGGGATTCGCGTCCTGTTCCCTTGTCATCACGGAGTACATGTTCAACTTTCTCGGGGTGGTCCATGGAGGCCTTGTTTTCAGCCTGGCCGACGCCGCGTTTTCCGCGGCCAGCAACAGGGATCACAGCCCGTCCTTTGCCCTGGACGTAAGCGGGACGTTCCTGAAAACCGCCCGTTTGGGCGACCTGATCCGGGCCGAGGCCCAGCTTGTTCAGGCCACCCAACGCACCGGTCTCTACCGGATGAACGTCTACAACGGTGACGATCTGATGGCAACGTTCAACGGCACCGTCTACAAGGCAAAAGACCGGTCCGGAAAAAAAGACTCCCCTTCGCACTCCACGGCCCCGTCTGTTTGGACCGAACCCCTGTCCGGCCTGACCTTCGTTCCTGTGCCCGGTGGTTCCTTCACAATGGGAGACCAGACAGGCACGGGCCACGAAAACGAAAAACCTGCCCACCCGGTGACCCTTACTCCCTTTTACATGGCCGCCACAACGGTCACCAAAAACCAGTGGCAAACCGTCACAGGCCAAGAGGCGGGCAGTGACTCCCTGTCCCCCGAAACCCCGGTCACCCATGTGAGTTTCAGGGAGGTTGAAACCTTCACCTCCCTTCTCAACAGCCGTTACGACGACAGACGTTTCAGCCTGCCCACAGAGGCCCAGTGGGAATACGCGGCCAGAGGCGGAGGACGTCACGGCCTCTACGCGGGTTCTGACAATCCGGCGGACGTGGCCTGGTTCGGTGAAAACAGTGACGGCCGGCCCCATGCCGTGGCCACGAAGAAGCCCAACGCTTTCGGCCTGTTCGACATGAGCGGCAATGTCTGGGAATGGTGCCTGGACCGTTTCGACGACCAGGCCTACGAACACCATGGTAAACAGAACCCGCTGATCACCGGCCATCCTGACATGGACCGTGTGGCGCGGGGTGGAAGCTGGCTGATGGACGCCTGGAGCATCCGGTGTGCGAGGCGGTTCAGTTTCCCTGAAGATATCTCCGGCAACGGCCTGGGATTCAGGCTGGTCATGATGTTACATTGATCTGAAAAATCTCCGGAGACCAATCATTCGAAAAGTTAACGAGGCGTAAAGACCATGTTCAAACTGGAAGATTACAAGGCAAACGAAATTTGGGTCGCGGTGAGAATCAGCGGCTCGTTTATGTATATCAACGACATGCCCTACTACGTCTACATTCTGATGGACGCGGTGAACGCCCAGGTCTTCGGACACGTTCTGGCCGAAGCTTTCGGGGGCATTCCCGACCAGGAGGACATCACGGAGCTTTTCCGGGCAGCCTACCAGGAAAGCGGCAACAGCTGGCCCAAAACCCTCATCGTGGCCGACACCTCCCCCACATCCAACCAGTTCAGAAAAGAGGCCTACAACCACGGCATCGCCATCGACACCATCCCCTTGAGCCAGCTGTCCCCCATCATCGGTCCTCTGGTCAAGGAGTTTGCCGACACTTACAAAAAGGAAACCTGATCACGATTTTTGTTGTCCTCACCCCTGACAACGCCTTTGCCACGATCCTACTGGGTGGCCCCTGGTCATCTTCTCGCCGGCGAATACCCGGGTTCGCCAGATCATGACGAATTGGAACTGTTCCACAGGCTGATATTTCGGACTGCAATCTAACCTATTATCGGGGATCTTAAAAAAAACGAGGGATGGCACGAAACCGACGCAAGGATATTGAGGGCGATTGGGCACATGCCATTCTGTGCGACTGGCATGATTTTCAGGAGACTTCCAAGGTGGATGAATAACAAGGCAACGGAAAAATCAGCTGGCATGCCTGCACATAAACATTCTGTGTTGGGTATGGATTTTATTGCAATAAAAAAAGGGTTAGATATTAAATCTAACCCTTTGATTTCATTTTGGTAGCGGGGACAGGATTTGAACCTATGACCTTCGGGTTATGAGACCAAAGGGCATGAATTATTCACATTTACCCGCACATACCAGAACCCTTATTTTAAGCACATTTCAGCGTTTTGAAATTACCTTGACTTACCCAATAATACCTGTAAAATCATAAAAAAGGTTGGAAATAGGGTTGGAAAATTATTTCATCCAACCTTCCGGAATTATTCATTGTGTTTGCAAGGGGGCACATGTCAAAACGCGAAAAAACAAAATACCCAGGTGTGTTTTTCCGCTCAACAGAGCGAATCGGCTCAATTGGCCTTGAAAAGATCTATTACATCGTTTTCAAAAAGGATGGAAAAGTGATCGAGGAAAAGGTGGGTCGTCAGTTTGCGGACGATATGACACCAGCCAAGGCCGCCGGAATCCGGGCCGAACGGATTGAAGGGAAACGCCCGTCACGGAAAGAAATCAGGGAAGAAAAAAAAGCCGCAAAACAGGCTTTAGAAAACCGATGGACGGTAGGCCGCTTATGGGAAGAATACAAACACGGGAACCCCGATCTTAAAGGCATCGTAACCGATGAAAACCGTTTTACGAAACATATCGCCCCGGCATTCGGCAACAAGGAACCCGCTGAAATTGACTCTCTCTCCGTTGACCGTTTACGCCTGAAGCTGCTGAAAACCCACACCCCCGGAACCGTGAAAAACGTGATGGAACTATTCCGGAGGATCATCAATTTCGGTGTGAAAAAAAACCTGTGTGAACGCCTGAAATTTGAAATCACCATGCCCCGGTTGAACAATGAAAAAACGGAAGTCCTCACCCCTGAACAGCTTGACGCCCTGCTCCATGCCATTGACGAAGAACCCAACCGGCAAGTTGCCAACCTGATGAAAATGGCGTTGTTCAGCGGTATGAGGCGCGGGGAGCTTTTCCGTTTGAAATGGGAAGACGTGGACTTTGACAGGGGAATCATCCACATCCGTGAACCCAAAGGCGGCATCGACCAGAAAATTCCTTTGAACCAGTCCTCAAGGGAAATCCTTGAAGCCCACGAACGGACCGGAAGCCCTTTCGTTTTCCCAGGCCGTGGAGGAAAACAGCGTGTTGACATCAAGAAGCAGGTGAACCGGCTCAAGAAGAAAGCGGGCATCCCCGAGGACTTCCGGGCGCTCCATGGCCTTCGGCATGTGTATGCAAGCCTTCTGGCATCATCCGGTCAGGTTGACCTTTACACCCTTCAACGGCTCATGACTCACAAATCCCCCCAGATGACCCAGAGATATGCCCACCTGCAAGATGAAGCACTCCAACGGGCTTCAAACGTGGTCGGGGATGTTATCGGCCAGATGAGGGAAACAGAAGCGGAAAAGGTTGTTGTTCTGAAAAAAAAGGGCCGTAAGGTGTGATTGTCAAAACATGGGCTATACACATTCTCAAAATGAGAATTAATTATTTGACAGACACAGTGACATGTTATAACCTTCTCAATATGAGAATACCAAAAGCGAAACGGGAACCATGCACATCATCAGTTATAAAAAACTTAAGGATTTCATCACGGAGCATCCGGACGCAGGTTCACCGCTTAACAGCTGGTATAAGATCGTTGATAAAGCAAACTTCGAAAATTTCAACGATGTTCGAAAGATTTTCCCGAGCGCCGATCAGGTCAAGAACTTTGTTGTTTTCAATATCGGCGGAAACAAGTACCGGCTCATTGTTTTTATAAGGTACACCCAAAAGATGGTCTTTATCCGCCATGTTCTCACCCACTCAGAATATGACAAGGATAAATGGAAGGAGGATTCATGGCACAATTTGAAGGAATAATCAACGCATGGTCTGTTGTTTCCCCGTTCCTTTCGATCCCTGTAAACGAGACGGAATTGAACAGACTGATCGAGCTTTCCGACTACCTCATGGATTCCATCGGGGACAATGCAAATGATCCGCGCCTTGCCCTGCTCGACACCCTGGGAACACTGATAGCAGAGTATGAACGGCACCATATCCCGGAGCCCAAAGGCACCCCCATTGAATGCCTACGGTTCTTGATGGAACAACACGGCTTGAAGCAGAAAGACCTTACCGAGATCGGAAGCCCTGGGGTGGTATCTGAAATCCTGAACGGGAAACGGGAATTGAACAAACGGCAAATCAAAGCCCTGAGTGAGCGTTTCAACTGTAACCCGTCTATTTTCATTTGATGTGTTGGCCACATGCAAAGCATCAATAAGAGGTAATGTTGGAAGAAAAAATCATGAAAATCGGGATCATGTCAAAGGACGATTACCGGAAACGGACCATCGCCATTGCCAAAGGTGAACATAAGCCGGGCAAGGATGAACCCAAGGTCTGGTTCGAGTCCATGGAATCCCTGGGGCAAATCCTCAACGGCCAGAATCAGAAACTCCTGAGACTGATAAAAGACCGGTGCCCCTCTTCCTTGACAGAGCTTGAAACCCTTTCAGGCCGGAAAAAATCAAACCTTTCCAGAACTCTGAAAACCATTTCAAGCCTCGGGATCGTTGACCTGATCAATGAAAAGGGCATGGTCCGGCCCGTGGTCAATGCAACAGACTTTCAGATTGAACTGAGCATATAGCGGGGTAAAATGGAGAAAAAGACTTTCAACGAGATTGACGAAAGCTTTAAAGAAGGGCTTGAAATCGTCAAGGGTAATGCCAAACCTTCACGGGCTTTCACCTTGCCAGACCTTGAAAAGGAATACGGGCCGTTGACCTTTGGTGAAGCTCTTCAAAGTTATAGACTTGGCGAAGAAATCAGCTTGTCAGACATGGCCGGTAAAATAGGGATTTCACCTCAAAGCCTTTGCGATATCGAGAAGGGCCGGAGAATACCAACACCGAAACGCGCCGCCAAAATAGCCCAGCTGATCGGTGAACCTGAAATGTTCTGGGTTAAACTTGCCCTGCAAGACGAATTAAGAAAAGACAACCTGAATTTCAAGGTTTCGCTATCCATCCCCCAGGGTCTTAAGACAGCCAGCCATATTTAAGACACCACCCGCCTCCTCTTTGCCGGGCAAAAGACAAATGCAGAAAACCATGGCATGGTGAAGTCCCACCCTTTCAGGTTGACAAAAAATTAAATGTCTGAGTAAATGTCAACTCAAGGAGGTGGACATTATGATCAACCAATTCGGAGAACGGCTTATTTCAGCTCGTAAAATGGCAGGCTTGAGCCTGGACGCCCTTGCACTGAAAACCGGCCCGATGATAAGCAAACAGGCTTTAAGTAAGTACGAGAAAGGTCAGATAAACCCAAGAAGTGATGTTTTGTTGTCTCTGGCCAAAGCCTTGAATGTGAAAGCGGATTATTTTTTCCGATCAGAAACGATTTCAATTTCAGGTGTTGAATTCCGCAAACGTTCAAGGTTGACCAAAAAAGATGAAGATCGGGTAAAGTATCAGACCATTGATTTTCTGCAAAGGTATCTTGAAATCGAAACGATTCTTGATATTCCCATAGCTTTTAAAAACCCCGTTACCCAAAATACCGTTTCAAACCATGATGATATTGAACTGGCAGCCATGGAGATTCGTAAAAATTGGGGCCTGGGAGATGGACCTATTCCCCATTTGATTGAACTCCTGGAAGACAAGGGGTTCAAAATTTATGAGGTTGAAGCAAAAAACGATTTTGATGGCCTTTCAGGGTTTATCGAAGGCAAGGGCGTTCCTGTTATCACCATTTTTAAAAATGGGGATCTGCCCCGTAAACGATTCACCATCGCGCATGAGCTGGGGCACCTCCTCCTTGATTTTTCCAATGTGAATGATGCAAAGCCGGAAAAACTCTGCCACACCTTTGCCGGGGCACTCTTGCTGCCGAAAGATGTTATGCGGGAAGAGCTGGGGAAGCACCGGAGCAAAATAACCGAGTGGGAATTAAAAAAACTCAAAGGGATTTACGGGGTATCCATACAGGCTATCATGGCCAGGGCGTACCACTTGAATATCATCTCTGAAAACACCTATCGGTCATTCAACATCTATGTAAACAAGAACGGATGGCGGCAGAATGAGCCCGGAACGTATGCGGGGAAGGAAGGGGCAAACCGATTCAAACAACTCGTCATATCGGCAGCGGCGGAAAAGATTATCAGCTTCAGCAAAGGGGCTGAACTCTTGAACATATCCCTTGCCGACTTTGAAAAGAAGGTCCGGATCGTTTCATGATTATTCTCGTGAACGATGCAAACATCCTGATTGACCTTCTCAAGCTTGACCTGATCGACCATTTTTTTGATTTGGATTACGAATTTCATGTAACCGATTTTGTCATGGCCGAAATTCAGGAAGAGAATACAGGCAAGCTTGATGTTCTGATTCAAAAC
>CAZWTY010000110.1:0-11065 GCA_964637565.1 uncultured Desulforapulum sp. | reverse complement strand
AATGGAATCATAAATTCTATAATGAGCAATGAACCGGTCATGGGACGGAAAACGTAAGAAAAGCTTCAAGGCTGTTTCCACGGGATTGAAATCGCAAAGAACATCGGAATTGATAAAATGCGAGCAGTCTTCCCGATATTTGGTTCATGGCTCGCCAGGATGGAGAATCTGGCTGCTTGACGACTATTTTATCCGATGTATTATCCTTGATGTTTCCTTGGCCCATAACCAATTCGGTAAGATTTTTCAACCGACTGGATTTTTAGATCCTGTCCTTCCGTCCTCTCAACCCGTGCCACAGCATGCCCGGTAGGTTCATGCCGGGTTCGTAGGGCTGTCCGGCCAGGAACAGGGATTCGACTTTCAGCTCCCGCAGATTTTCCGGTTTCATGGAAAGGGGGTTCCGGTTCAGGATCACCATGTCGGCCAGCTTGCCGGGTTCCAGGCTTCCGCGTTCGCTATCGTCAAAGGTGGTGCGGGCCACTTCGGAGGTGAACATCCGGAGGGCGTCCAGGATGGAGGCGGACTCGGCGCTGTCGAAGGGGTGGTTGCAGGCCGCGTAGATGCCTTCGATGGGGTCGGGCGGTGTCACCGGCGCGTCCGATCCGCCGCTGACGTGGATGCCTCTGTCGATCATGGTTTTGATGGGCGAGCTTTGGTTGACCCGGTCTCCCAGGATGGATTCCAGGTAGGACGCGGGTTCGAGGGGGCTGATCAAAAACGCGGGCTGGAGGGTGATGCCGATTCCGAGGTTGGCGATTTTGTCCATGTCTTCATCGGTCATCAGGCAGGCGTGGATCAGGGTGTGGCGGTGGTCGTTTCGGGGGAAATCCGCAAGGGCGGCTTCGATGGCACGGACGCCTCGGGAGACGGCCGCGTCGCCGATGGCGTGCATGGCGATCTGAAGCCCCTGCCGGTTCGCCTGTTTCGCGAACTCCACCACCTTTTCCTCGTCCTGGAAAAGAATCCCCGAGTTTGCCGGATCATGGGTGTAGGGCTGATGGAGGGCGGCGTCACAGGCGCCGAAACAGCCGTCAAGGGCCGTGGCAAAACAGCCACCGATCCGTGGAAGGCCGCGTTTCACCACTTTGTTGACGTCCATGGTCTGGAAAAACAGCCGGGTCTGAATCCTGTTTTTTCGCGCCGCAGCCCGGGCGATCAGGCTGACCATGCTGACGTCCAGGTCCTTTGGAAATCCGATGCCCTCGGTGGCATGGATCAGGCCGATGCCTTTTTCGGCCAGAAGGTCATAGCCTTTCATGATGCCGGATACGAGATCCATGGGGGGAATCAAGGCGGCGGCGCTGTCGGTTCCCGCGAGGTAGGCTTCGAAAAAAAGATGGCCGTTTTCCTCGTCGAACCCCCTCAGTTTTTTTACGTGTCTGGGGAATTTTTCCATCATCTTCGAGTTGAAGACCGCGGAATGACCGTCGTAACACACGATGATAAGAGGGGTGTCCGGACAGGCCGCATCCAGTTCATCCCGGCGGATCAGGCGCTGTTCCTTGACGCTGTGGCGGGAAACACCAAAGGCGATCACCGCCTTCTTCTTTGGTTGCCCCTGGGTCTTTTCCCGGATGATCGCCTGGATACCCGGGATGTCTGCGGCCTCCCTCACATCGAAATACGAGCCCGCGATCAAGGCCCAGTTGGAGAAGTGCAGGTGCCCGTCGCCGAAAGACGGGGTCAGGACTCGCTCACCGAGCTCCGTCACCGGAAGCCCGGCATAGGTGCCGGGCAGCGCGTCCCCGGCGAAGACAATACGCCCCTGATCTTCGACCAGGTAACGGCAGATCGTGTCTCGGCTGTCCAGCGTGATGATTTTTCCTTGGAAAATCTGCATGATGCCCCCATGTTTTATATGAAAGTTGCGTCTGAAACGCTTAAAACCAATGCCCGAATCAGTTGACCAGCCCCCAATCTGTCATTCCGGACGGAGCGAAGCGGAGATCCGGAATCCATGCCCGCATGAGAGATGAGGCAGTTCATTGTAAGGATCCGGTGCAGATACCGGCATGGATTCCGGGTCGGCTTGCATAGCGGGCACCTCACATCACCAAGATGCGCGGAAGCTTAAGGCCTGCCGAAGAAAACCCGGCCGCCCGGAATGACAATGACCGGAGTCTTGCACATATCTTTCATGCGTCGTTGTGGGCTGTGCCATTTGGTCTGCCCATGGCCGTTATTCAGTTTGATAAGCTATTGATCACGATCGCTATCGAAACGTTCCTCGTATTGAACCCGATGGCGATAGCGATCCCGATAGCGATGATCATGGCTTTAAACCGTAACCCGTTGGGGCAAGAAACCGGATTTTGCCCTATGCGATGCACGCGCAAGGAATGTCATACCGCCTGCTGATTCCGGTGTCCAGCTCCATGAATGACTGAACCGCTTGGTATGCGGTGGCAAGGGCGATGCCGGAGCCGGATTTTTCCCTTGTCCAGTTTTGATGGGCGAGAATGGACCCGGCGGCGAAGAGTCGGCTGTAAAGGGCGTATCCGTATTCGTCCAGGGGCCGCTGGAAGGGGTCGGTTTCGATGCCTGCCCGGCTTAGGCCGTGCCCCCGTTTGTCGAAAAACTGTTTGCCGAACCAGCCCGATCGTGTTTCCGGCTGAACCACCGGAATTCCGAACACCGGTTCCCGGACCTTTTTCCCGTCCGCCACAAGCCCCTTGCCCATAAACCGGCCGCCGGCCAGGACAATCCCCTTGGCTTTCACCGTCCTTACCATGAAATCCGAGCTCAGATCTATGGTAAATCCTCCGTCCTGTTCCTGGGTGAGCCTGCCCATTTGGGCGTTGCCCAAACGGACCACGCCTTTTTTATCGAGTCCTCGCTCGAAGGTTTCTTTGAGGCGCACGCCCGGAGCAGCGGGAGGGAGACAGGGAATTTCAAAAACCGGCACACCGAGTTTTTGTTCCAGGTCGTTGACGGCTTCGACGGAACGCTGGATCCCCAGGATGGGCGGAAGTCCCACGGCCTTTTGTCCTTTTAAATGGGGTCTGATGGCGTCGGCCAGAATCTTCCGGTTCGGTTCCAGATCAAGAGCCCTGGCCAGATGCTCGGCGGTCTTTTCACCTTTCTGGCTTCCAAATTCCGCGTCCACGGTGACGGCGGTGAGAGACGGCCAGGAGGTTTTCAGCGTTTCCCGGATCTGTGTGGCGCTGAATTCCCGAAGCCCCCTGATCTCCACGATAAGGGTCGACCACTTCTGGTCAAAGGCCGACACAGCCGAAAGCATGGACAAGGGAATCATGTAGCTTGATTTGATTGTGCCGATGGATGTGACCAGCCGGGAGTTCCTGCCGGACCTTATGGCGTAGGGCAGTCCTTCCGATGACAGGAACGCCGCGATTTCGTCAAAGGCGCTTCCGATATCTGCCGGGGCCAGATGGGCGTAAGGATGCTTGCGGGTCGTCAGTTTCAGGTGATTCAGCGCTTTCCAAGGGTCGTCCCAGTTGGCCTGTTCATGGACCGGCCAGGTGCTGAGAAAATCGAACATGCCACTGTGAAAAACAAGGGGCTGGCCTGCTCCGATCTGGCAGACCGTAAGGCCCCGGTTCGCGGCGAAAACACTGGCCGCCATTCCGGCAAGGCCCTGGCCGATGATGAAAAGATCGCAGGTCAGATCCGCTTGGGGGTTCATTATTTTCTCCATTCGAGGCGTGGCCTCATGACTGTTCGAGGTTGAAAAGGCCGCATTGAAAGGCTTCCTGAAGCTCGGCCTGGGCAAGGGACGGGCCCATGAGAACGGTCCTGATTCCCTTGAACCGGCTCTGGATAAAGGCTTTCATCTGGGCCAGCCCGCTTTGCCCTTTCAGAAACCTGTTTTTGTATAAATGCCCGGAGACCCGGAAAACGCAGAAAGCGCCCTGGCAAGGGCCTTTGCCCAGACGGCTCCGCTGGCCCAGGGACACCAGGTCCGCCTGCCCGTTTTCAACTGCAAGTGAGTCTGCCAGTTCGTCGACGATGTCTGTTGAAATCATTTCGCATTCGCAGAGAATCAGGTCTTTGGGCCCCTTTTTCCCCAGCCAGTTTTTGGCCGAGGCACCGGGGACCGTCCAGCGGCACGGGGATATGTCTTCAAGGGGTGTGGTCCGGGTCCGGCACTCCGCGGACAGTCCCAGGTGGCCGCAGACCAGATCTGTGGTTTTTTCCGCCATGAGGCGGCAGGTGGTCAGTTTGCCGCCGGTGATGGTGACAAGGTTTAAAACCCCGTCTCTGCCGTGGTCCAGGAGGGCGAATCCCCGGGACATGTTCCGGTCTCCCTGGCCGTCCGCTTTTCCCGCAAGGGGTCGGATTCCCGCATAGGCCCTGATGTACCGTTCGGTCTGAAGCCGGGGCAAAAGAACGCTGCTTTCCGCTATGATCCGGTCGGTTTCGGCCACCGTGGGCTCAGCATCGCCGGGGTGGTCGATCCTGACCGATGTGGTTCCCACAATGGAAACGGTGCCGCCGGGAACGATGATGTCCGCGTCCGAAGGCGGCCGGAGCCGGTTGATCACATGGCGGGCCACACGGTCGGCGGTCACGAGAAGGGTTCCTTTGGAATAGGTCATGGGAAGAGACACACCGGCAAGGCCGGCGACCTCTGCGGCCCATGCGCCGCTGGCGTTGACCACCATGTCCGCCTCGATGGTAAGGGTCTCTCCGGTGACGCTGTTTGTAACTTCGGCCGACGCGATCCGTCCATTTCTGACGGAAAAGGAGCGGATGCGGCTCTGGAAAAAGACCCTGGCCCCAAGGCTGACCGACTGGGTGATCATGGAAAGGGAAAGGCCGAAGGGGTCGATGGAGGCGTCGGGAACCCGGTACGCGGCGATGATGTCTTTTGAAAGGGAGGGTTCAAGATCCCGGGCTTGATCAGGGGACAGACGTTCTGCTGTGATGTTCGAACGCGAACAGAAATGTGGGAAATCAGAAATGTAATGTTCGTCATCGCCCTTTACCGCCACAAAAAGTCCGCCGGTGTTTTCGACATAACGGGACGCCGTCCGCTTGAGGATTTCAGATTCCTCACGGCATTCGATTGCGGCGTCTGGGTCGCCTGCCGCATACCGCGCCCCGCTGTGGAGAAGGCCGTGGTTGGCCCCGGAAGCCCCTGAATTCATGTCTTTTCCCTCGACGAGGACGGCCTGTATCCCGCGCAGGGATAAATCCCATAGCACCGAGGCGCCCGTAACGCCCCCGCCCACGACAAGCACCTGTGTTCCGATTGTTTTTTTCATGAGGCTCCCGACCCTGTTGTTTCTGTTAATTCATGCTTTTATAGTTGAATCATGATTTGAAAACAACATTTATTTTCGTTTAAGTATATTTAAGTTCACGAAGCACCATTCGGGCAGCCTGTTAATCCCTATCGCTATCGGTATCGGGTTCGATAGGGATACCGATACCTATACCGATGGTTATGGGCAGCCCATGTTACATGCGATTGTCCCTGACTCCGGACAATCCAACCTTGAAAGAAACCCGGCCTGATGTTAAAGAACATGAATTCAAAATTTTAAATGGATGACCTTGAGTCTGATGCCGTCTGCGCTGCGGGCGTCCGGACCAGGGAGAAACGGATGGGGTATGGCAGATGAAGCCGTTCATAACGATGAAAACCTGATGCCCGCACGGCACAAACGGATCATCGAAACCGTGTCAAGCCAGGGTTTTGTATCGGTTGAATCCCTGGCCCGGCAGTTTTCCGTGACGCCCCAGACTATCCGGAGGGATATCAAGGTTCTGGGAGACCTGGGGTTGCTCCGGAAATTCCATGGCGGGGTCTGTTCAACTTCCAGCGTGAAGAACATCGCCTACCAGACCCGGAAGACCCTGTATTCGGAAGAGAAAATCCGCATCGCCGACAAACTTGCGGAGTTTATCCCGGACAACGCCTCCCTTTTCCTGAACATCGGGACCTCCACCGAAGAAGTGGCCCGGGCCCTGGAAAAGACGAAAAAAGGCCTCCGGGTCATCACGAACAACCTGAATGTCGCCTCGATTTTACGGGACAAGGAGGATTTCGAAGTGATCGTGGCGGGCGGGGTTCTGCGAGGAAGGGACATGGGGCTCACCGGCGAGGCCACCATCGGCTTTATCCGCCAGTTCAAGGTGGATTTCGGGATCATCGGGGTCAGCGGCATCGACACTGACGGCACCCTTCTGGATTTTGATTACAACGAAGTCTGGGTGACCCGGGAGATCATCCGCAATTCGAGAAAAGTCTTCCTCGTGACAGACAACAGCAAATTCGGCCGGAACGCCATGGTGCGGCTCGGCGACCTTTCTGAAATCGATATGGTTTTCACCGATTCCCAGCCCCAGGACATGTTCCTCGACGCCTTCAAAGCCGCCGATACGAAACTGGTGGTGGTGTGAAAACGTTTGACCATTCCGGTCCCTGTCTCACGATCCGGGATTCCGGCCCCACTCGATGGCCCGCTTCATCAGGTCGGGGGAGTTTTTCAGGTGGAGCTTGCGCTTGATGATCTCCCGGTAGCTGCCCACGGTTTTCACGCTGACGTTGAGTGTTTCGGCGATGTCCTTGCGGCCGTAACCTTTGCCGATAAGCTGGAACACCTCCAGTTCCCGGTCCGACAGGGTGGACACGGGGTCTGACACAGAGTCCGTTTTCCGGCTGGAGGTGTCGATGAGGGCGCTGATCAGGCTGTGACTGGCGTAGATTTTCCCCGAAAGCACATGGCGGATGGCGTGGGTGATGTTGGCGCTCATCTCCTCTTTCATGATGTAGCCCCGGGCTCCGGCCTTGAGGGCCCGCTCGCCGTAAAGGGCCTCCTCGTGCATGGACACCACCAGGATGGGAAGGTTTTTGTCACGGTCACGGAGGTCGCGGATCAGCTCGAGCCCGCTCTTGTCTTTGAGGGTGATGTCCACGATCACCATGTCCGGGGCCGTGCGCTCGATGGCCCGCTTGGCCTCGTTCACGTCTTCGGCTTCCCCGCACACGCTCATGTCCTTTTCCTCGTTGATCAAAAGGGCCAGCCCTTTCCTGAAAACAGGGTGGTCGTCTACGATAAATATTCGTGATGGATTCGGCATATCACCCGTGTTCCTTTCCCTTGCCGGCTTCGGATCTGAAGGTCGGCCTTGATGTTTTTCGCCCGGTAACCCATGATGCTGAGGCCCAGCCCCCCGGTTTTCCCGGAGTGTTCGATACCGCAGCCGTTGTCCGTGATGGTGAGGCAGAGCTGGTCTTTCATGGAAAACAGGGTGATTTTCACTTGGCCCGCCCGGCCGTGGCGAATGGCGTTGTTCACCGCCTCCTGGACGATGTGGTAGAGATTGGTGGCCACGGCGTTGTCGGCCACGGTCAGGGAGGTCAGGCAGTTGAACCGGCAGGTCACACCGAACACCTTTTCGATCTGGGCCGCGAAATCGCCCAGGGAAGAGGCCAGGCCCCCTTCTTCCATGTTCACCGGGCAGAGCCCCCGGGCCAGGTTCCTGGTTTTGGCCGTGGCTTCCCGGATCAGGCTGACGATCTCTTCGGCCCGGCCCGTCTCCGGATGGTGGTCCGTGGCCAGGCGCTGGCAGAGGACCCGGCTCAGGGCCTCGATGCCCACCAGGTGCTGGCCCAGGTCGTCGTGGAGGTCGGAGCCGATTTTTTTGCGCTCCGCCTCGCTGATCCGTAAGATTTCCGCCTCGGCCCGCCGCCGTTCGGTGATGTCCCGGATCGACGCCACGCTCTGGCGCGTTCCCGGGATCAGGGCCACGGTCATCATGGCGATCTTGTCGTCCCGCCATTTGTTCCGCAGCCGGCACTCGTAGTTCCGGGGTGTCTGGTCCGGTGCTTCCCGGCGCATGGCATGGTAGGTCTTCATCCGTTCCCGGTCCACATCCTCGATAAAATCCGGCCAGACCCTTTTCCCTTCGATCTCCTCCTTGGTGAATCCGGACAGGTTCACGAACTCGGTGTTCACCATGGCAATGGTGGTGTCGTCGTCGATGACGATGGTGGCGGTGCCGGTGGTCTCGAAAATGGTTCTGTACTTTTCCTCGGAGGTCAGGAGGGCCGCGTTCTCCGTTTTGAGATCCTGGATTTTCTTTTCAAGATCACGGATCTTTTCAAGGAACTGCTCTTCTGTCAGACGATTGTCCCTGGGTTTTTCCGGTTCCATGATGCGCTTCCTTTTTTTCTTAAGGCCATAGCAAAGGAACGAGGATGGCCGCAAGGATAAAAAAGCCGCCCGTGATCAGGGCGGCCAAGATGAAGCGGTGGGGAACGAAGGTGACGGGTCTGGGCTCGCCCGAAAGGAAAGCGGCGATTTTCTGAAATCGGGGGCTGCGCTCCGCCAGGACCGGAAAGAGGAACGCCAGGAAGCCCAAAGCGAAAAACAGCCCGAAGGCCGAGAACAGCCACACTGCGCCGTCACCGTTCCTGAGGGCGAGATACGCCACGACAAATGAAAAGGCGGAACAGATCAAGCCTGTGAAGATCCCGATCCATCGAAACATAGGGCCCCTCTTTTTTAAGGTTTCCGTTTCTTTTGTTCATCTCATGAACGAAGGGACGCTGTCCAGCGGGAAGTTGGAGCGTTACGGTATTTATGGGTTGAAATGAACGACCGGGCTGGTATGATGACCGCCATCGGATGATCTACCGGATGGTCATAGATTTACCGGATTTTTGTGATCGGATAAAGGAGACAGGGCAAAGAGAGCATGGCCAAGGTCAGAATCCCGCAACAGCAACGCAGCGTGGAAACAAAGAAACGCATCGAGGACGCGGCCTTCGAACTGTTTTCCCTGAAAGGCATCCACGGGACCAACTCCAGGGAAATCGCGGACAAAGCCGGGGTGTCCATCGGGAGTTTCTATTCCTATTTCAAGGACAAGAAGCAGCTCCTTCTCACCATTCTGGAGAACTTCCTGACCATGGGGTACACCCTGATCTGGAAAGACCTGAGAACCATGGACCTGGACGACCTCAGTCCGTCGGACATCCGAAGCGTCCTGGCCAACGTGTTCAAGGCCTTTGACATCGCTCCGACCTTTCTCAGCCAGACCCACGCCCTGAGGTATTCGGACCCTGACATCAACCGGATTTTCGAACGGGGCCGTCAGAGGGAGCTGACCCAGATCATGAAACTCTTCCAGGCCAACGAAAGCCGTCTCAGGCTCAGGGACCCCTACGCCGCGGCGATCATCTTCCACAACGCCGTGGAACAGGTGGCCCACACCTCGAAGTTCATCGGAACGGAAATCGAGGAATCCCGGCTCATCGACGAGCTGGCCCATATCATCTATGATTTTTTCATCCACAATTCCAAAGACATCCGAAAATAAATCCGAAGTTCCAGGGTTTTATTCAACGGCCAGATACCGGTAGACCATCTCTGAAAATTCCCCGATCAGCCGCTGTTCGTCCAGGGTTCCCATGAACTTGATTTTGTGGGCCAGGTTCTCGGCGGCGCTGTGGATCACGATGGCCGCGGCTTCCACGTCGTCCACCCGCATCTGATCCTTGAATGTTTCAAGGGCGGCGGCGATCTGCTTCAGTTCCCTTTCCGTTTCTCTGTCGTAAAGCGCTTTGACCTCCGGGTCGGAATACCGGAGCACGTGGGTTTCCCGGTGAAAACCCGGGGCCACGTCGTAGGCGGCGAGAAGGTTTTCAATAAAAAAAGGGATCAGTTGCCGGGGCGTGGGCGATTCCCAGGGCGGCGGGTGATTCCAGATTCTTTCGAAATGGTCGTTCAGGTAGATCTCAAGGACGTCGTTCAAAAGCTTATGCTTGTCCGGGAAATAGGAGTAAAAGCTGCCCGTGGCCACGCCCGCCTCGGCGGCGATTTCCTTGGAATTGGTCTGGTGGATGCCCTTGCGGGCGAACAGGGCCATGGCCGCTTCCATGATCCGGTGTTTTTTGTCGATGCTGCGCTTCTGCCTGGGCTCCCTGGTTTTGGGGGCTGTTTTTGTCCCGTTCTTTTTTTTCTTTTTCTCCATCGATGTTTCGTTTCCTGATGCTGTGGCTGTGATTGCAGCGTTTCCGCTCATTGTGACGAGTTGCCACCGTAATATGAAAATCCATCGGCGACAAGAAAATTCGAACTGGAATTCATGTTTCTATTGACAGGGGGTATGGATCTCTGGCAATACATAAACATGAACTATGGTTCATGTTAACTCGTATTTATCCAGAATCACACACCATATTTATATTCATAAACCGTACCACACACAGGGGGAAGACCATGGAACCCATGAGGACCATTCTGATCACCGGCGCGGCGTCGGGGATCGGCGAGGCCACGGCCAGGCTTTTTGCGGAAAAAGGCTGGTTTGTCGGCCTGTTTGACATCGACGAAAATAAACTGGAGACGCTGGCCGCCGAGATTGGTGGGTCACGCTGCATGCCGGGACGAATGGATGTGGCGGACCGGGAGTCGGTGGAAAAAGGCCTCGGGCTCTTCATGGAACGGACGGGGGGAGCCCTTCACGTGCTTTTCAACAACGCCGGGATTCTGAAAACCGGTTTTTTCCACGACCTGTCCCTGGACGAGCAGCTCAAGGTGGTGGATGTGAACCTCAAGGGCGTGCTCCACCTGACCTGGGCAGCCGTTCCCTTTCTCGCGAAAACCAAAGGGGCCCGGGTGATCAGCATGGCCTCGGCGTCCTCGATCTATGGCACGGCTCACCTGGCCGTCTACTCGGCCACCAAGGCGGCGGTGTCTTCCCTGACCGAAAGCCTGAACATGGAACTTGAGCCTCTGGGTATCCATGTGTGCGACATCCGGGTGCCCTATGTGAAAACGCCTCTCCTCGAGACACCGGTTCAGGCGGCCAGCCTGAAAAACATGGGGGCAGAGCTCAGCCCGGACGATGTGGCGGCCCTGGTCTACCGGTCTCTGTCCAGCCGGAAGATCCACGTGGAGGGCCGGGGCATGGGGCCCCTTCTCATGCTGCGGCGTTTCGCCCCCATGGGGCTTCAGAAATCGGTTCTGAAACAGATCATGATGCCCTGAGCGAATGAGGCATCCCGGAGCCATCCCGGTTGACTCTGACATTTTTGCCTCCGGCGGCCCTTCCGGGGGACCAGATTTTAAAAATCTGGACAAAT
>CAZWTY010000109.1:0-11213 GCA_964637565.1 uncultured Desulforapulum sp. | reverse complement strand
CGATTTGGGACACCAGGCTTTCACTCACCCCGGCCAGGGCCGCCACCTCTTTCAAAGTGATGTTCCTGCGTTCCCGGACTTCCCTCAGCTTCCCGCCAAACTGGTATCGGATCTCTTTCTTTATCATTACTTCATCTCCTGAAGTATTTATAAAGAATGGTCTTCGCGACGTCAAGGGAATTTTGTTTAATGAACTAAAACCACGGATTTTTAGGGCTCAAAAAAAAGCCGGAAACAATCGGACACCCAGAATTGTGTAAAAAATGAATCAATTTATGTATCCAATCATTACCTTTGTTACCCATAGCATGAAACATCCATGATTTTTAAGCATCGGTGTTTACCCGTCAAAGTCAACCATGGTATGGAGGGATACAATCATCAAACAAAGGCAACACATGAACGATCATGGCTACATAAATAATGAAGAAGAGGACACGGACTGGGACCTCCTGTCCGATGACGATTCAGACATGAAAACAGGCTGCCTGGGAAACCTGGTGATCATCCTGAACACCCGGGGAGCCATTGCCATGGCGAAAAAAGAGTACCCTGCCCGGTACGGACTATACGGAGAGATACGGACCCGGGAATTCGCCTTTCATTTCAACCCCACCGGAGAAATCCGGTATATCCGTGGCCTGACCAGATCCTGGCCCCATCCCTGGGAATGGCTGAAACGGACCTGGGGCAACGACTGGGTCTACTACACCGTGGGTCTCGAGGCCGGAATGGGACGGGTCGTCGACTGGATGGGAGAATACTACATTCCCTGCCTGTCCTACGAAAGCAACGCGATACGCGAAGGGACACCCTACACCCTTCCCGGAGTGGCGGCAGGTTTCTCGGCCTGGTCCCAGACTTACGGCACCCTCTGCGGCTCGGATCTTTCAGGTCTTTCCGAGGAACTCCAGGCCTTTGCCCGCCTGGTCATCGAACAGAACGAGGACTCGGCCCTGATCCTCCGGACCGAAGACCTTCACCGCATCTACGGAGGCCGGATTTCCGTTTTGCCGCCGGACACACGCCATGTGGATTACGAGGTGATTCCCGTCAACATCGCCGACGGCTGTCTGTACCGATGCGCGTTTTGCAGTGTGAAATCAGGCCTTCATTTCATGCCGCGAGACACCGTCGACGTCCTCAGGCAACTGAACGAACTGAAAACGTTCTACGGCTCCAACCTTCAGAACCTCAACGCGGTGTTTATCGGAAACCATGACGCCCTGGCCGCCGGAGTCGACCGGATCGTCTTTGCCGCAGAAAAGGCTTTCGAGATGTTCGGGTTTGAAAACCACCGGGGCGGAAAACCGTCCCTGTTTCTCTTCGGAAGCGCCGGGGCTTTTTTGAAGGCCCAAGACCGGGTTTTCGAAACCCTGAACCGCCTGCCCTACGCCACGTTCATCAACCTGGGCCTCGAATCCTTTGACGACCCGACCCTGAAACGCCTGGGCAAACCCATTGACCGGACCATGGTGACACAATCCCTCGAACGGATGGTCCACCTGAACGAAACCCTTTCTCAGGTGGAGATCACAGCCAACTTCCTCCTGGGAACCACCTTCACGGAAGCCCACCACCAGTCCCTGGTGGAGATTCTTGGATCCGTTCCGAAAAAACCGGGAAAACGGGGCTGCGTCTACCTTTCCCCCCTCATCGAAACCGTTCACCGGGACAAGGTCCTGCCCATGTTCCACGAAATCCGGAACGTCAGCGGCATTCCGGCTTACATCTACCTGATCCAGAGGCTTTGAATCGAACCGCTGGCAGAATGTCAGGCAAATTCACGGGCTGTTTGCAGGAACGCTCCGGTAATCACCCCCTGTCTCTTACGATTGACACATATCCCGATGGTAAAGGGGGCAAGGGGCGGGTCAACATCAAGCATGGCGATCATATCGGCCACCGGACTTTTTTCAAGGACCATTTCAGGCACAAGTCCGATCCCGCAGCCCAGGTGGACCATGGCGATGATGGCCTCGTTGCCCGTGACCTCCGCGTAAATATGGGGGGTGATGTTCATCCGGCCGATCCATTGGTCGAAGCTGTTTCGTGCAATGCCCTGCTTGGGTAGAATCAGGGGGGTGTTCCGCCAGTCGATGACGTTCGGTCCGAGGGCATTTTTTTTCGACGTGATCCAGACCAGGGGGGTAGTGGTCACGGGGATGTGTTCGATAAAATCGGGCACCGGGGACGGAATCGCCGCAATGGCGATGTCGGTGTCCCCGTGTTTGAGCTGTTCAAGGGCGCTTTCCGCGTCACCTGTTTTCAGCTTGATGTAAACATCGGGGTAGTTACGCCTGAACACGTCCAGGATATCGGGCAGGATGCCGTAGGCGGCGGTGACGGAACAATAGATGCTCAGTTCGCCTGCAATTTTTTCTTTTCCATGGGCCAGGGCGTATTTGCCTTCTTTCCAAAGCCGGACCATCTTTTCCGCATAGTCCTTGAAGAGTATCCCGGACGGTGTCAGGGAGACGGCCCGGTTGTTCCGTTCAAACAGCTGCCGCCCCACCTCCTCCTCGATCCGGTTGATAGCCCGGGAGAACGCCGAAGGGCTGATGTTGCACAGCGCGCTGGCCTTCTGGAAATGGTGGGTCTTGCACAGGGCCAGGAAAAAGTCCATGTCTTGGATATTCATACAGTTACCGTACCTTTACGCGGATCGACGCGATTGACATTCAGCGTGAAATCTCCTATGTATGGCCCTGAAACTGCGTGGGCCTTCGTTGCATAATACGCAATTTAATATTCGAAATAAATCACTTTACGCAACACCATACATTCATATAGTATCCACACTGATATTTAAAGGCTTGACCTTGATAGCGTCAATGATCACTCACATAAATGAAGGAGCACCATCATGAACTTTTTTACCTCGCTTCCCTTTTCTCAGAAAGTCAAACAACTGGGGCAGTGCCGTTTCATGGATCCGGCCGAATTCAACGGCGTTGAAAAACTCAAAGGCAAGAAAGTCGTCATCGTCGGTTGTGGCGCCCAGGGTTTTCACCAGGGCCTGAACCTTCGTGACAGCGGCCTGGACGTAACCTATGCCCTTCGTGACGAAGAAATTTCCGAAAAACTTCTTCCTTGGAAGCTGGCCTCCGAAAACAACTTCAACTACGGAACCTACGAGCAGGTGATTCCCACGGGTGATCTGGTGCTGAACCTCACGCCTGACAAATACCACACGCCCGTTGTCAACCGCGTGGTTCCCCTGATGAAAAAAGGAGCCTGCCTGTCCTATTCCCACGGCTTCAACATCGTGGAAGAAGGCATGAAAATCCGTGAAGACCTGACCGTGATCATGGTGGCCCCCAAGTCACCCGGTTCGGAAGTCCGCGCCGAGTACCTTCGCGGCTTCGGCGTTCCGACCCTGATTGCCGTTCATACCGAAAACGATCCCAATGGCGACGGTCTTGAAATCGCCAAAGCCTACTGCGCCGGAACCGGCGGAGACCGGGCCGGCGTTCTTCATTCGTCGTTTGTGGCCGAGGTCAAATCCGACCTGATGGGCGAACAGACCATACTCTGCGGCATGCTTCAGACCGGCTCGCTGCTCTGCTTCGACAAGATGGTCGAAAAAGGCGTCGACAGCGGCTACGCGGCCAAACTCGTCCAGAAAGGCTGGGAAACGGTCACCGAAGCTCTGAAACACGGCGGCATCACCAACATGATGGACCGTCTCGAAAACGCGGCCAAAGTCAAGGCCTTCGAGCTGTCCGAAGAGCTGAAAACCATCATGCGTCCGCTTTACCAGAAACACATGGACGACATTCTCGAAGGAATCTTTTCCGAAACCATGATGAAAGACTGGGCCGACAACGACAAGAACCTGCTCACATGGCGGGCCGAAACCGGCAACAGCGCCTTTGAAAAAGCCGCGTTGACGGACAAGGCCATTCCCGAGCAGGAATACTTCGACAACGGCATCCTGATGATCGCCATGGTCAAGGCGGGTGTGGAGCTTGCTTACGAAATCATGACCGAAGCCGGCATGAGGGGCGAATCCGCCTACTACGAGTCGCTCCATGAAACGCCGCTCATCGCCAACACCATCGCCCGGAACAAACTCTACGAAATGAACGTGGTCATTTCAGACACCGCGGAATACGGCAACTACCTGTTCACCCAGGCCTGCGTTCCCCTTCTGAAAGACTTCATGTCCAAAATCGACGCCGATGTGATCGGCAAAGGCATGGCCGGTGCGGACAACACCGTGGACAACAAGAAGCTGATCGCCGTCAACGAAGCGATCCGGAACCACCCCGTCGAAGTGATCGGAAAAAAACTGCGTCAGTTCATGACCAACATGAAAGCCATTTAGCCTCTCGCCAACGAAATACGTTTCTCCCGCGCCTTCCGGGTGCGGGAGAAACGTTCAGAAGAAATCATGGGAAAGACCCCGGTCATTATCTGCTGAATCCACCCTTTGACTTGTACGGCTCATTGCCAATGAAAGGCGTTGCAATGGTCACTGACACAGGAGATAAAGACAGGCGTGATAGACTTCTCGCGCTTGAAACCGCCATTACGAAATGCATGGGACAGGGATTCCCTCTGCAGAAATTCTCACGCGATCTTGAACACTACTTCCTTACCGATACTCTGGATGCCAGAAAAAATCGCTTTTTCATCATGGGTGTCATTGCCATATTCATCTACAACCTCTTCCTGATCACCGACCGTGAAATGCTCCCCGATGTCTATCTGTCGGCCTGGAAGATCCGCCTGGGCATCATCACCCCTTCCGCTTTGATCATCCTTGCCCTGATGCGATACAACAGATTACTCTTGTTCCTTGACTATTTTGCCGATATTCTGCTCCTGCTTGGATCCTCCAGTATCATTCTCATTCTTGCCTTAAGCCATCATCCGAATGTGGTTCATTACCATACAGGGGTAATCCTTATCATTATGTTCGGCAATATCGTTTTCCGAACGAGATTCTGGCATGCCTTCAGCGTCTCTTGGCTGACCTTTGTCATTTATATCCTGACCGTAACGCATATTACACCCATGACACCTCCAGTCATGATTAACAGCAGCATAGTCCTTTTTTCTGCCATCATAATCAGCCTGGTCGCCAATTACCAGATGGAAAATGACTTTCGCTGGAACTACCTGCGCAATCTATTGAAGGAAATCGAAACCATTCGTCTGGAAAAGACCAAGAAGGAACTGGAAAGGCTTTCTTCTTCCGATGCACTGACGGGTATTGCCAACCGCCGACACTTCGACGCCTTTCTGAATACTGAATGGCAAATGGCAATAAGCTACCGCACCCAACTTGCCCTGATTTTCCTCGATGTGGACGATTTCAAGGCATACAACGACCTATACGGACACCAGGCGGGTGACATCTGTCTTCAAAAGATCGCCGCATTGATCCGGGGTGGCAGTCAACGCACCCATGATCTCTGTGCCCGATACGGTGGCGAAGAATTCGTCGTTTTGCTTCCAAACACCACTCTGGGGGATGCCCAACAAATTGCCGAAAAGATCCGCAAGGGAATCGAGATGGAACATCTCCCCCATGCATCCTCACGGGTTGCCCCCTATGTTACGGTGAGCCTGGGGATTGCCAGCATCATCCCCCAGGCGGGCCAAAGTCAAAAACTTCTCATGGAACAGGCCGACAAGGCCCTCTACAAGGCAAAGGAGATGGGCAGAAATCAGGTCCAGATCTATTTCCCCGCCAGCGATCCAACCAGCATCAGCGCTGATAAACCATCCTGCCAAGAAGTTGGGATTTAGGGAGCAACGGAACGTAAAACCCTGTTAAGCATTTGCGTCATTAGGATTACATATTAAACCGGGTCGGCTTGGGATTTTGAGCCCATTCGTTTTTCCAAGCCCTGATTCCAATTCGCTTTCAAGATGATTCTCCAATCCATTTCCGCAATGTGGAAACACCGAGAAGTCTCGTAACCTCGGCAAACATCCATCCTTGATGAACTCGTAAAAAGTCATCAATGGATGGCAAAGTACAAAAGTTCGAGTTCAAGGCGTCGCGAATCCCGAGGAATGAGGCGTACTTAGGGTACGCCGCAGTGACGAGGGATGAAGCGCAACGCAGAAATCGGACTTTTTACGAAGCCATCATCCTTATTCGTCAGCCCCTGAACAGTGCCAGAAGTTCTTCGGCGGAAATTTTGCCGGAGATGTCGCCGCCTTCCAGGAGTTCTTCGGCGAGATCGCGTTTTTCGCGGTGCAGGGCGATGATCTTTTCCTCGATGGTGTTTTGGGCGACCAGGCGGTAGACGGTGACGGGATGGGTCTGACCGATGCGGTGCGCGCGGTCCGAGGCCTGGTCCTCCACGGCGGGGTTCCACCAGGGGTCCATGTGGATCACGTAAGAGGCGGCTGTGAGGTTCAGACCCATGCCTCCTGCTTTTAAACTGATGAGAAAAAGGTCAGCCTCACCCCGCTGGAAGTCTTCCACTTCCTCGCGGCGGCGTTTTGCAGGTGTGGCGCCGTCCAGGTATCGGTAGGTCACGCCTTTCTGGTCGAGGTGTTCCCTGATGATCGCAAGATGTCCGGTGAACTGGCTGAACACCAGGGCCTTGTGGTTGTTTTCCAGGAGTTCGTCCACGAGTTCTCCGAACTGGGCCAGTTTGGAACTTTCGATGCCCGAATTTTTCATCACCAGGTCGGGATGGCAGCAGGCCCTTCGAAGACGCGTGATTTCGGCGAGGATCATCAGGTGCTTCTCGCCGGGTTTGCCGGAATCCATGTCGGCAAGTCTTTTCAGGGCCTTCTGGCGCAGGGCCTCGTAAAAGGCAGCTTCCTCGGGTGTGGGTGCGACTTTCAGGGTGATCTCCGTTTTGGGTGGGAGTTCGTCCAGCACCTGGGTTTTGATACGCCGTAAAGTAAAGGGCCGGATCAGGTTCCTCAGACTTGCGGCCGTTTCCTTGTCCTTGTGTTTTTCGATGGGAACGGCGAAGGTCTCGTTGAAATGGCGGTCCGAACCCAGAAGGCCGGGGTTGATGAAGTCGAAAAGGTTTTTCAACTCTCCCAGGTGGTTTTCCACCGGCGTTCCTGTGGTGATGACCTTAAACACGCCCGAAAGGGACATGGCGGCCTGGCTCCGTTTCGTTCCGGCGTTCTTGATGGCCTGGGCCTCGTCCATGACAATGGCGTTCCAGGAGACTGAGGTAAGCAGGTCGATTTCCTGGTATAACAGGCCGTAACTCACCACGAGCACGTCCATGGGTCCCAGGGCTTTCACCGTCTCCCCCCTGTCTCCCGCTCCGAAAAGGATCGGGGTGAGGGTTGGGGCGAAGCGGGCGGCCTCGTCCATCCAGTTCATACACACCGATGTGGGGGCAACCACAAGGGACGGGCCTTTTGAGCCCCGGTCCACCAGGACGCAGAGAACCTGGAGGGTTTTCCCCAGCCCCATGTCGTCGGCCAGACAGGCCCCCATGCCCCACATGGAAAGCCGGGACAGCCAGATGTAACCGTCTTTCTGGTAGTCCCTGAGCCGGGCCGTGACCGTGGACGGGACAGGCGGCGTGAAGGTTTCCCCTTTTTCAAACCGTTTCATCAGGTCGTCCCAGGCTTTATCGCCGTCGATGGTAAAATCCGCGGCCACGGAATCCTGAAAGGACAGGGCCGCGCTTCGGTGAAAGTTGATTTTTCCACGTCCGTGGGACGCCATGCGCCTGAGGTTGTTGAGACGTCTCCTCAAGGTATCTGAAAGAGACAGGAATTCGCCGTCGGAAAGGGGGATATAGCGGGACGGGCTCTGTTCAAGAAGATCCATGAGCGTTTTCAGACCGATCACCTCGTCCTGGCCGATCCTGACGTCGCCGGTCACGTCGAACCAGTCGGAGCGGCTGCTGATCTTAAAAGAAAAGCTTTTTTCCTGAAGGATCTTCGGCGGTTTCAGCTTTTCCCCTTCCGGCCAGACCACCTGGACCTTGTCGTCGTCTTTCAGGGACTTGAGATCGGCCAAAAGATCGAGACAGGCGTACACATCATCCATGAGCCACTCGCCATCGGAAAGGCTTGTGCCGTCAAGGGCGGCGCAGGATGAAACCACATCGGCCGCGTTTTTCTTTTCGAGATCAAGATCCCTAAGGGTCTGTAGCCGTATGCCGCCGACGTCCGCGATCACGGCCTTTCCGCCTTTTCCGGGTTTCATCAGCGGCCCGTCTTCCCCGAAAGGCTTCACATGGAGGGACACCCCGAAGCCGGAACCGGCGGGAAAAAGATGAATGTAAGGAATGGACTGGGAAGGAACCGTTTCGATGGCCTCGTCGGCCCCGCCGATGTCCGACTGGACAAGAACCCGTGCGGACATGGCCCGGATCATGTCAAGAATCTTGTCTTTCCCAGATTCCGGGACAGTGACCCCTTTTCCGCCAAGAATGTCCCTGATTTTCATCTGGTCGTCGGTAAGGGTGGTGACCTTGTACCTTCCGGGAGCCTCCTTTTCGATGAAAGACCGGCTGTCCGAATCGCCGCCGGAAAAGGCGATGTGATAGGAATTTCCACTCCTTTTCACCCGGAGGCTGGGTTCGCCTTTCACCACGTCGACGGGAAGTCCCGCGTTTTTAGTATCCGTGAAAACAAAGGGGTGGCCCACCAGGGCCGGAAGGGCTTTGTCAAAATCGAAGTAGCATGGAGAGTAACCCCAGTCCCTGTCCATGGTGATACATTGGGCGATCAACTTGTCCTGGACGGTCATGCATTCCGGATAGTCTTTCTCGTAAAGGCGTTTCAGACTCACGGCCCGGCCTTTGTTCCACTGTCCCCTCACCCCTTTTCTCTGTTCAAAGGGGGTGAGGACGATTTCACTGTACTCATCAAGATAGAGATGCCAGGTCATCCGGCTTGACGTTTCAGGACGTTCCATGATTTCCACGACGGGCTCCGCCAGGCCGATCAGGGCTTCCATTTTCTTTTCCCAGGCCTCTTTGACCGTGACCATGGCCGAAAGGGGGACGTATCCGCGTTCTTCTTTCATTCGTTTGTGTTCCATGGCCATGGCCGCATCGCTTTCACCTGCCTTTTCAAGGAGTTCGGCACATTCCATGGCAAGACCGTCATAGCGGTTTTTCTTCGCCCGGCCGTAAATTAATTTCAGCTGTTCCAAGGTCTTGGGACCTAGCCGTCCCTTGATGCCGAAAAGGGCAAGGGCCTGGAACAGAAAAACGGGTGCCGAGCTCTTGTGGTAAGTCTCTTCCACCTGCTTGGATTCCGTATTGCTCTGGGGAACAATGGTTTCGTTGACCCATCTCTCAAAATAGTAATAAGGCCCGACATCCGTGTTGAGATTTTTGGCCTTCAGGCACCTTTTCGAGATATAGTCTGAAAGGGCGGGAAGATCGGCGTGCGAAGCGACGGCAAACCGGGCCAGCACGTAAAGGTATCCGGGCGTTCCGGGAAAAACGGGCTCTTTGCTTCGTGACGTTTTTTTCATAAGGCCGGCCATTTCCGAAAAAACTTCGACAGCCCCCGCGTAATCCCCATTAAACATCTTGATCATGGCTTTCATTTGAAGGCTCACGGTCGAAAATTTCGTTTCATCCGAATAGTCCAAGGCCTCGTCGAGCCGGCCCTGTCGGAGGAGACGGATGCCGAGATGGAGGGCCAGGTTCATCAAGGCCACGTCACTCTCCGGCCTGTTTCGTTCGACGAAATCCCTGGCAAAACCGACGAAGCTGTCGTCATCGTCCAGGTTCTCGGCGGATTTCGCGAAAAGATACGTCAGGATGCGGAGTTGGATCTCATCGGTAAACGACGACACGATCTCGGGCACAAAGGGCGTGGACCCGTACCGCACGAAAGGATCACCCGTGCCGCCCATATGGTATTGTATCATATTGGACCAGGAGTCGTTCCAGAGCGTGTCGTTTTTCAGAAGGAACAGGCCGATCTTGAACTTCAAGATCATGTGTTCGTGACGGTAGAGGAATGAAGAAAGCTGGAAATGGTCGGTCAGAGCCAATCCGAGTTTTCGGGCGTTTTGATCCCGGGATGCCATGAACGAGGCGAACAGACTGATTTTTTTATCGAGCCTGTACTTTCCTGTGAGAAAGCCTTTCCCCTCGATGTTTTTCAGAGCCTTTTCGAATTTTCCTTGAAATCCCACCTGGGCGGCGAGTTTTCCGTCCGTAAGCTCCAGGCACGCGAGGATCTTTTTTTTCGGTTCAGTCTTTTCCATGAACGAAAGAATCTGGACGATGCACGCTTCGACAGGTTCAAGCTGTTGGTATTTTTTGAGAAACTTTTCGTAATCCGATGTCTTATCCGTCATGTCTTCGTCTCCTTCCGGTTGCCGCGATGTGGACAATAACACGATGTAATCAAAAACATGGAAGGTTGCAAGTAAGATGTTTGGATATGAAGTCAAAGTAAGGGCCGGAACCAGGTTGGGTTTAAACAATGACACCCAATGGTTGTCGATACCCCGATAAAGATCAATTCCTGAAAATTCATCCCCACCTCTCTCTTGCAGGCATGGATTCAGGCAACTCGCTATCGATCCCGATAGCGTTAGAGATGATTTAAATCCATGTCGATTTTACAGGCGATGGCACGAATGACAATACTGAAAAGAGGAATGGTCATTGACGTTAATCTCGATCCCACCAAAGGTTCAGAAACCGGCAAATAAGACCCTGTATCGTTGTTACCAACGACATATAGAATGAACGTGTTCAGGATATCCAGGTTATTCCCGTGACGGAATGGAGTGAGAAAAATCTCAAATCAGAACCAATGTGGAAATTGAACCCTCCCATAGCAACGGTTTATCCAAAAAATCCGTGGCTGACTGCCTTCAAACCCGCCCCATTGTCCGTCGCCACAGACTGGTCAGCATTCGCGGCCGGTTGTCTTGTGAAAGAATGTTTGAGATCAATCGGGCACTGAAAGCGGTTTTTGAATTGGGCAATGATTCGTCAGCCTAAATCTCAAATAATTTTAAAGGGATAATTTCTCTATATTTCACAAAATCATTATCAGTCGTAAATATCGGGACATCGATTCTGTGTGAAATTGCACAGATCAGAAAATCTGTATGTGAGCCTTGAATACCTTTTTTGCGACAATGATTACTGAATTCTGCGGCAAGCTCGTAATCAGAATCAAGAATAGGTGTGTTTTCAAAAAAAGAAAGCTTTTCTCGAATTTTTGTAAATTTACAGCAATTCCCGGTGAACACTGTTTATGGGTCAAAGAAAAAGAGTTGTATGGGA
>CAZWTY010000108.1:0-11877 GCA_964637565.1 uncultured Desulforapulum sp. | reverse complement strand
GGGATGACAGGTCAGCTCCCAAGCTCCAGGCGTTTTCAGGAATGCCCGTGACGGTTTTTCCTTCGCTGTCCGGGTCTGTTTCGTTTTTCGTGATCTTGGCGTCGGTGTACGTGTAGTTGCCCCAGATCGAAACCATGCGGCCGATCTTTTGTGACACCTCGGCCTCCAGGCCGTATGTCCTGGCTTCACCGGCGTTGATCCTGGCCTTGGTGGTGTTGTCACCGTCGACGGTGGTTCTGTAGTAGATCATGTCCTCGATTTCATTGCGGAATCCTGTGATGGCAAAACGGGTGGTTTTGTCGAATAGGGTCTGTTCCACACCGAGATCGTAGCAGACCGCCGTTTCGGGTTTGAGATTCGGATTGCTCTGGTAGGTGGTGGAACCCGAGACCCAGGTTCTGTAGAGCTCGTAAAGGGTGGGCGCACGGAAAGCCGTTCCGGCGGAACCTTTCACAGCCATGCCCGAAAGGGGTTTGTAAACGAACGCCGCCTTGGGACTTACCTGGGAGTCGTCGTTGCTGTCATAAGATGTCAGCGCAGAAGGATCTCCTGATTTTCCATCGGACACTTTCCAGGCGTCGTAACGTGCCCCCAAGTACAGAGTGAAAGGCTCTGCCACGGTCCACTCGTCCTGGGCGAACACGGCCCAGACCCTGTCTTTGCCGCCGGCGTAGTAAGTGCTGGGTCCGGCGTTGTCGAAGCTCCTGTAAAAGGGGATGGCGTATGAGTGGGTATCCGAATCGTCCACACGGTGGGACAGCCCCGCCGTCAGCACATGGGACGACCCCAGGGGAATGTCGGCCCGGATTTCTGAAAACCAGGCGTCGCATTCGGTTTTGCTTTTCGTTCCGGCGGCGTTGTCGTAATCATCCACGGCCCCTGCGGTTGACGCTGTGGTGTACATGTCGTCGGTCCGGACGGTTCCGGTGAGGGCCGTGACCTTGATTTTGCCGAACACGTCGGTGTAGGACAGGGAATACACTCCCGTCTCGTTCAGGCTGATGCCTGTCATGGACATGAAATCGTAGGGCTGGAACCGGGCGCGCTGGTTGTCACCGGCGATGGCGTAAGTACCGGCGTCACCAAAGGTCCCCATCAGGGTGTGGGGCGCTCCGTAATCGTATTTGTGCCGCCCGAAAATCCCGGAAAGGCTGAGTTTTCCCGTATCGGAAACGTCGTAGACGCCTTTCAGGTCGAAACTCTGCTTTTCCGCGCCGTTGTCGCCCTTGTCTCCCACCACCCAGCGGCCCGAAGAGCCGTCGGTGTTATTCATGGCGTAACCTCCTTCGGTGGTTCCCGCCCCGGCGGATACGGTCCTCACCACCGGCGTGGTGGGGTAGCCGTCGGTGCTTTCGTTTTCATAGCCCAGACGCAGGCTGAACCTGTCCATCAGCCGTTCGCCTGCCGACGCTTTGTAGCGGTAAGTTCCGTTGCTTCCGTAGCCCGCGGCGAGTTTTGCTTCCAGTTTTTTCGGGGTTCGCGTGATGATGTTGATCACGCCGCCCATGGCGTTGCCGCCGTAAAGGGCCGAGCCCACCCCCCGGACCACCTCGATGCGCTCGATGTTATCCACCGGCAGCATGCCCCATTCCACCCCTGCCGTGTAGGCGTCGTTCACAGGGATACCGTCCAGAAGGATCAGGGTGTAATGGTCGTTGTTGTAGCCTCTCATGCGAACCGACGAGGTTGAGTCCATCAGCCCTTTGGTCCGTTTCACATAAACCCCGGACAGGGCGTTCAGGGCCTCGTCCACGGTTTTCACGTTCCTCAAGTCGATATCCTCTTTTCCGATGATCGAGACGCTGGCCGGAGCGTCCTCCAGGTGTTTTTCCGTCTTGGTGGCCGATACCACCAGGTCTTCGAGTTTCACCGTGTCGTCATCGGCGGACGCCAATGTACCCAAAAGCAGGGCCAGGACTGTGATAAGGCAAACCTTTTGAATTTTTGCTGCATACATTCTTCTCGCGTGTTGCATGGCGTTTCATGTCCTTTTTTGTCGTTAAATATTATGTCAGCTCAAACGCGACGGTGATCTCCATTTTCAAGGGGCCCTTGAACAGAGAGCCCGGGGGACGGGAAAAGGGGCTGGCGTCGCTGACGGCCTGGACGGCGGCCTGGTCGAGCTGGCGGTTGCCCGAACTTGCGGCCACGGAAACCGAGCTCACCTGGCCGTCCAGGGTGACGGTGAAACGGACGGTGACTTTGCCTTCGACCATCCGGGTTCTGGCGCTTTCCGGATAGATTTTCGAGGCTTCGATCCGCATGCGGACCAGATCGTAATAGTCGTTTTTCGATAACAGGCCCCGGGTGTCGGCGCCGACCAGGCCGGGAAGGCCCTCGACAAGCCCGGGCTGCACCGGAGGAGCCGCCACGGTTTCCATGATCTCACGGGAGGCTTCGGGGCGTTCGGGCTCGATGGCCATGTCGGGCAGACCCAGGGCCGGAAGGGACGAATCCGAGATGTCGGGGGCCTTGGGCCTGGGCCGTGGGCGGGGAATCACCCGGGCTTCTGGTTTGAACTCCTCTTCCATGGACACTTCCATCACGGTGAGTGAGGCTTTCCTGAAGAGACCCGACACATGGAGAAACAGAACCACATGGATCAGGACGGACACGGCCACCATGATCCGGAACAGGCGGTTGCCTTTTCTGGGGGAAACGGCGCCCATGGTCACTCTTTCTCCGTGGCCAGGCAAAGGCGGTCGGCCCCCGCGGCCTTGGCCAGGTCCATGACTTTCACGGCCCGGTTCACTTCGGCCAGCCGGTCGGCCTTGACCATCACCAGGGCGTCGGTCCTTAGTCCGATCATGGCCTTGAGTTCGGCGAACAGGCGGTCTTCGGCCACCAGGACGTTTTTGATATAAGTCCGGCCTTCCCGGTCCACATAAACCGTGATCTCCTCACGGGTCATGGGGGCCGACGACCGGGCCTGGGGCAGTTTGATCCGGATGCCCTCGTCCACCATGAAGTTGGTGGTCAGGAGGAAATAGATGAGAAGCATGAACACGATGTCAATCAGGCTGGTCAGCGGGGCCTGGATGGGGTACCAGGGCCTTTTTTTCCGGTGAACGAGCATGGCCCCTCCTTATTTTCCGCCGCACAGGGCTTTCATGAACACCACCGAGCCTTCCTGGAGCCTGGCCTCGTAAGCCTCGATCCGGTTTGTGAGGTAACTGTGGGCCACCATCACCGGCAGGACCACGGCAAGGCCGAAGGCCGTGGTGAGCATGGCTTCCCAGATGCCTCCGGCCAGAACGGCGGAGTTGACCTTGCCGCCCATGTTCTGGATCACCATAAAAGCCTTGATCATGCCGATCACCGTGCCCAAAAGTCCCAGCAGGGGGGCGATGTTGCCGATGGTGGCCAGGGCCTGGATGTAGGTGGACATGTCACGGATTTCCTCGTCGGTGGCGCTGACGATGACCGTTTCCAGCATCTCCCGGTCCAGGTTTTTCACATCCATGGCTTTGACCAGAATCCGGCCCATGGGGGAATCGCTGGCTTCGGCTTCGGTGCAGGCGTCTTTTTCTTTTCCTTCAATCCAAAGCCGGGCCACTTTTTCAGAAAGCCCGGCCCCCCGTTTCTTCATCGTGGCAAAACGGACGATCCGCTCCATGAAAATCGCAAGCCCGATGGCCGAGCACAAAAGAATCGGCCACATCAACACCCCGCCTTTTACAAAAAAATCTGTCATTTTTATTCCTTATCCGTCTCAGTTCACTTTGATTTTTTCCGTCCGCCCGTCGGCCAGCAAACGCCGGGTTCCTTCCTTGCTTTTCTCCACGTCAGCCACCCCGTCGAAATCCAGATCCTTCCGGACAGACACCAGGGTTTCGGCCTCGTCGTAGGTTTCCCAAAGGTCTGGCTTGCCGTCGTTGTTGGTATCCTCGGTCACCTGGGCCAGACGTCCCCGTTCATAGTAAAACACCGTGTCCGGCCGTCCGTCGCCCCGTGTGTCCTGCTCGGCCCGGACGGGGTTTTCCTTGATGTCATAAAACCAGACAAGACTCCGTTTTCCCGTTTTCCTGTCAAACTCCTCACTCCGCTCGATGCTTCCGTTTCGCCTGTAGTACTCGATGAAATCGGCCCGGCCGTCCTCGTTTTCGTCCGAGTCCATGCGGTGGAGGACGCCGCCTTTGTAGAAATACGCCGTTTCATGGTGCCCTGTCTTATTGAGGTCGGTTCGGACCACCAGGTCCCAGACCTTTCCCCCGAACTCCTGCACGATTTCGAAAAACCCGTCGGCGTCGCTGTCTTTGACCACCCGATGTTTTTCATTGTTTTTGAAAAAGATCTTGCAGTCCACCTTCCCCCTGAACCGGGTGTCGGTCTCCATCCTCTGTTTTTCCCCTTTTTCCGTGAAATAAATCCAGGTGTCGGGCCGTCCGTCTTTGTTTCCGTCACGGGTCTGGACCGTCAGAAGTCCCTGATCGAACAGACAGGCGCTTTCGAGAAACCCGTCTCCGTCAGCGTCCCAGGTTGTTTTCAGGGGTTTGCCGTGTTTATAGGTTCTCACCCGTTCCAGGACGTTCCGGGCCAGGCTGTTTTCCCGCTGTTCCGTGACCTGTCCTTCGGCGTCAAAGGTCAGGAAAACATCCATCACGCCGTCGCCGTTCCGGTCCTTCCGCTCCTCCCGGACCAGGCCCCTAATGTAGAACGACACCACGTCCGGTTTCCCGTCCAGATTCTGGTCTTTCTCCTGTTTCACCAGCTCGCCGTTTTCATAGAAGCGGGTGGTTTCCATGCGTCCGTCACCGTCTGAGTCGTGCCTGCTTTTCAGGCACTGACCCTTGGCGTTGTAGACCACCTCCGTGTCGGGCTTTCCGTCTCCGTTACTGTCAGTGACTTTCCGGACCGGCAGGTTTTTCTCATAGGTAACGGTGGTGTCGAAGCGGCCGTCACCGTCCGTGTCCTGGTCCAGGGTTTTCAGGTCGCCTTTCTCGAAGGTGTGGACCATGTCGAAAAAACCCTTACCCCGGCTGTCTTTTTTCATCACCAGGGGCCGGTCCTTTTCATCGAAGGTGGTCATCACAACCAGGCGGCCCCGGGCGTTTTTCCGCTCCTGGCGGATGCGCCTGTCGTTGTCGAATACATCGGTTACGTCGAATTTTCCGTCGCCGTCCGTGTCCCGTTCCAGCCGGACCAGACGGTCTTTTTCATAATGCTGGACACGGTCCATGCGGCCGTCCCCGTCACTGTCCGATTCGACCCGAAGAAGAACGCCCCCAGGGCCCAGCACCCGGACCAGGTCGGTCCGCCCGTTACCGTTCGTGTCCCGTTCGATGCGCTGCTCACGGCCCGAGCCGAAACCGGAACCGGGGAACAGGGCCATAAACGAAACACACACAAGGCCGGTGGCTATCATAAGAACAAAGGCCCGGGTTGTGCGGGACGTCTGTTTCACACCGTGATGGTTGCTGTGGTTCATCGTGACTCTCCGAAAATTAAAAAAACCGGGAAAACCCGCCCGCGGACAAGGGGGGGCTGGACAGGTCTTCCCGGGTACAACACTCAAGGTTGATGAACTCTTAAAAAGTCATCAACGGATGGCAAAGTACAAAAGTTCGAGTTCAAGGCGTCGCGAATCCCGAGGAATGAGGCGTACTTAGGGTACGCCGCAGTGACGAGGGATGAAGCGCAACGCAGAAATCGGACTTTTTACGAAGCCATCAAGGTTTCGCTTCGAACACCATCCGGTGGTTCACCAGGTTCATGAAAAGGATTTTTCCCCGGATGGTTTTCTGGTCTCCGAAAATATTGGTCAGCCGGTAGGTCTCCTCGTCGATGGGCTCCAGAAGGTCCACCGAGTCCATGACAAGAACGTCTTTTCCGTCAATCCTCTGGTACGCGCTGGCTTCACACATGAAACAACACCTCCTTCACCATGTCTTCCACGACTGTTTTCACCATATGGGGCAGGGGCTCGCTCTGGTGGCCCACCACCCGGACATTTTCCTGGGAAAGGGGCAGAAGGATCTTCAGGGCCGACGATCCCATCACCGCCTCGGCCATGGCCGGGGTGACCTCGCCCAGCATGGCGTTGGGCCAGGTCACGGAAATGGAGCCGATCAGAAGATCCGCGTCCATCACGGATCGGACAATGGCGTTTTCCCCGGTGGCCCCGCGGTTGGCTCCGGCTTTCAGCATCTGGCCTGTGGCGATGGCGTTGGTGCCCAGACCCCAGACCTCGATGGCCTCGCCGTAACAGGTTTTCAGGGCCTTGATCAGGGTTTTCCCGATGCCGCCGCCCTGGCCGTCAATCACACAGATCCTTTTGCCCATGTTCGTTCCGTTATCCTTCTGCCGGGACATAAAAATAAAAAAGCCACGAGGTTTTCGCCCTGTTCAGGGTGAATGCCTTCGTGGCTTTGATTGTCGATCGTCTGTTTTTTCTGGTGTTTTTCTGGTGGTGCTTTATAAAACGGCCCGCCTTCGGACGGGCAATGGTTTTTTCTTATAACTTTACGTGCCGGGCTGTCAAACGTTTTTTCTCATCGCATCGGCCAGGCGCACATTCCGCCTCAGGATTTTCCCGAATGGGCGTAGCTTTTCTTCCAGCTGTTCTGCTTCATGTCCCGGTAGTTCACCAGAGCCAGGCAGAAGGCGCCCACGGCCAGTTCGGCGCAGTGGAAATGGTCCTCCTCCAGGGTCTTCAGGTAATCGGCCACCTTCTCAGGTGTGATGTCCCAGGCTTCTTCCACGGTCTTTCCCTCGCTCATGAACGCCACGGTGTTGGCGGTGGCCACGGTGTTCAGGCAGCCGTCCACCTGGATGGACACGGTTTCAATCACACCGTCGTCGCGGATGGTGAGAAACATCTCCACCGTGTCTCCGCAGTCGCCGGTCCGTTTTCCGTAACCGTCCGGATGGGCCAATCGCTCCATACGATGGTAATCGCTGGCCATCTCGATAAATTCAGGGGAATGATGTTCGATAAACTCAAGGGGATCCGCGCTCATCTGTGACCTCTTAAAAAACGTTGAAACCGTGACCTGAACAGGCCATGAAAAAAAGTCACTATGATGGATATCCGGCTGGATTTCAAGATTTTTTCTGAACCTTTGACCGCCAGCACGGACAAACGCAGAAGGGGCGGGCATTCCTCAACCCATTGAAATAAAAATGGAGTTATCCTTTATTCGATGTTGGAGGTTGGACGTTCATCGTTTATTCATTCCTCAGCCCAGGCATAGCCCCTGCCCCAGACGGTCTTGATGTAGGCGGGCCGGGCCGGGTCGGTTTCGATTTTCTTCCGGATGCGACTGATGTGAACGTCTATGGATCGGTCAAAGGCGTCGAAATCCCTTCCCCGGGCCGCGTTGAGGAGGTGATCCCTGGAAAAGGGCCGGCCCGGATGCCTGGCCAGTTCGAAAAGAATGTCCCATTCCACGGCGGAAAGCCCCAGATCTTTGCCGTCCCTGTAGCCTTTGGCACGGCCGGGATCGAACACGAAGGGGCCCAGACAGATGAGGCCGCTTTCATCCTTGGTCTTTGGGCTGTCGGCAGGCGCCCCCCGGCGGAGAACGGCCTTGATCCTGGCCAGAAGTTCCCGGGGATTGAAGGGTTTGTGCATGTAGTCGTCGGCCCCCATTTCAAGGCCCACGATCCGGTCCGTTTCGTCGATTCTGGCGGTCAGCATGATCACGGGAAGATTGGAAAGGGTCCTGATCCGGCGCAGGGTTTCGAAACCGTCCATGTCGGGCAGCATGATGTCAAGAACCACCAGGTCGAAGGGCTGATCCCGGTTGTCCCGGATCGCCGTGACCCCATCAGCTCCGGACAGGGCTGACCGGGTCAGGTACTGGTGGGCCTGGAGATACTCAGACAGCACGGTCTGAAGCCGGCTGTCGTCGTCGATGATCAGGATGTTCCGTTGGGCCGTTTCCGTCATGGGATCTTGGCTCACTTGAAAACGCCGGCTATTTGAAATCTTTCAGGAGATCGCCGGCGAACTCCTCCAGCTCGTCAAAGGCCATCTGGTCTGCCGAGTCCAGGGCGCGCTGGTCCACCCGGTTTCCCCGGATGGAGATGGTGTTTCGGGCGTCGAGGAGAAAAGACCGTTTGAATTCCACGAAATCGGCCTGTTCCTTTCGGATAAAGGCCTCACCTTCCTCTTCCATGTCGCGGACGCCTTCTTCCATTTCAGCCTTGAACGCGTCCAGCTCTTCTTTAACCTGTTTCCGGTGAATCTCGAAATCCCCCTTGGGAGACTCCACGCTGACCTGTCCTTCCTTCAGGGCCAGGGTGTCTCCTTCGGCACTGCTGTCCACCACGAAAGACGTGGCCCTTATGCCGAACACGGCCGAATCGGTCTGAACCATGCGTGTGGGTCCGGTGTTTCTGGCGAAGCTGAACAGGATGGTCCCTTTGAGGTGGGAAAACAAGGTGGGTTTCTCGATGCCCAGGCTGCTGTTCTCACCGATGACCGTCATGGAGCCGTTGGTGAACTTCACCACGGCTTTTCCCCCGGAGCGTGTGTCGATCTTTTCGTCGGTCACGGCGATGTAATCGGATACTTCCGGCTTGCGGATCTTGCCTTTGTTGTCCTTGATGGTGACGTTGCCCTTGTACTTCACGATGCGCCCATGGAACTCGGCGGCGTTTGAGAAGGCAGGAACAAGGACCAGAACGAGCCCGACAAGAAACAGACGTTTGATTTTCATGCCGTCATCCTTTCAGTAGGAATGTCGCCTTGAGAGAACCGACGGTGATGGTGTCGAATTCTTCCAGCTTCACCGATTCCTTCACCGTCTTGTCGTTGACCTTGGGTTTGGTCATGCCCCCCACGAAACTCAGCTGGTAGCCGGTGGGCATCATGCTGATGGTGGCCGCCACTTTCCCCATGGTAAGTCCGCCCACCACGATGTCGTTGGCGCTGTCCTTGCCGATCTTTACCAGTTTCTTGGTCAGGGGGAACTCCCCCTCGGCCCCGGCAAGAAAGGACAGCATACCCACCTTGTCCACGGTCATCTTGGCCCGGAGTTCCTCGGCTGTCCTGGCCAGCATCTCCCGGTGCTCCTCGGTGTCCAGCACCATGGTTTTTTCCATCCAGCCTTCATCCTCAGGTTTGCTCACGATTTCAGGACGGGCCTCGCCTTTCACATATCCGAAAACAAGTCGGTGCTTGCCGATGGAAATCACGTCCCCGTGCCTGAGTTCATGGGTGGTGATCATCTTGTCGTTCACGAAAGTCCCGTTGGTGCTGTTTAGATCCACAAGCAGAAAACCGCCGCTTTCCGAGGGCTCCACTTTGGCGTGGCGCCCGGATACGGAAACGTTCTCGATGACGATATCGTTGGTGTCCCTTCGGCCGATTTTGATGGTCTTGCCTTTTTCCACCCGGTATTTGCTGATGACCTTATCTTTGTACTGAAGCTGAAGAATCGGCATGCTGCTGTCCTCTCTGTTGTTTATGAATTGTTCTGGAATTCCTTATCACGACCATCCCAGTTTTTTAAGTATCGAACTGAAAAATCCTGTCCCGCGCCGGACTTTTTTCACCCGAACCACGATGACGGTGATGTTGTCGTCCCCACCCCGTTCCTTGGCCATGTCCACCAGTTTTTCACAGGCGGCGGCCGCGCTTTGCCCCCTGACCACAGAAAGGATCTCTTCGGGTGAGACTTTGTCACTCAAACCGTCGGAGCAGAGCACGAAGGTGTTGCCCTTGAAACACTGGTTTTCACAGATGTCCGCGTCCACCGTATCGATCACACCCATGCCGCGGGTCAGCATATGGCGGAATTTCTCGTCGATTTTAAGGGCCTGTCCGTTGGCCATGGCCGCCTGTTCGGCAAGAACCGTGTGGGGGACGGAAAGGGTCTCGATGGAATCTCCCTGGATCAGGTAGATGGGGCTGTCCCCCACATTGGCGGCCACGAAGGAATCCTCGGTAAACCAGATGGCCGAAACCGTGGATCCCATGCCCCGACACGCCTCCCTGTTCTGGGAGATGCTGTACACACTGCTGTTGGCAAGACGGATGGACGCCAGAAGGCGATTCGCCTCCCGGGTGAGATCCAGGTCCTCGTCGGCCAGTTCCTCGACCTTGTCACCGCTCTGGAAGCGTTCCATGTAGCTTTTCATGGTGTCCACCACCACGCGGCTGGCCACTTCTCCGGCCTGGTGGCCGCCCATACCGTCGGCGACGATGTAAAGTCCCATGCGGTCATCCACGAGAAAACTGTCCTCGTTGCCCGTGCGCTTGCACCCCACATCCGTTATCCCGGCGGATTCAACCACAACCATAGATTATCCCGATCTTCGAATCGTTGATATGTTTTCCCGCGGCCAGAAGCCTCATGAATATCAGCAACCTGTGCTTTCCGGGCATCCGAATTGCCGTATTTTTACCTATTTCCATAAAAAAAACAACCCTCACCCGTTGTGTTTTCTGGCCATGACCTCGTCGATCTTCTTTCCCAGTTCCCTCAGGTGAACGGCCATGTCCGATGCCCGCTGGTAACGTTTCTCCCGGTCCTTCGCAAGGGCCTTGTCGAGAATCAGAACCAGGGGCTTGATGATCCTAGGGTTCAGGGTCCTGGGGTCGGGGTGGGGCTCGTTCAGAATGCTGTGCATCAGAGCCGCAGGATTTTCACCCTGGAACGGGAGTTTTCCCGTCAGGAGGCGGTACATCAGGGTGCCCAGGCTGAAGATATCCGAGCGTCCGTCCACCTTTTTCCCGGAGAACTGCTCCGGCGACATGTAATGGGGCGTTCCCTTGATCACCCCGGTCATGGTCTGGGATGTGGCGGAAATCCGGGCGATGCCGAAGTCGGTGATTTTGATAATCCCGTTGTCCAGCAGCATGATGTTGGCCGGTTTGATGTCCCGGTGGACGATGCCTCGCTGGTGGGCGTAGTCCAGGCCGTCGGCGATATCGGCCACATAGTCGATGACTTTGCGCATGGGAAGGAGGTTCTCCGGTTTGGTGTACCGGTCCAGGTCTTCTCCCTCCAGGTACTCCATGGCGATGTAAGCCAGATCCTTCTCGGTTCCCGCATCGTAAATCGTCACGATGTTGGGGTGGGACAGGGTGCCGGCGCTCTGGGCTTCACGGAAAAACGTGTCGGAGAGCTTCTTCGCCTCATCGGGTTCGAAGTCGTCGGCGAAACGGACGGTCTTGATGGCCGTGGTCCGGTTGATCCGCGGGTCCTGCCCCAGGTACACCACGCCCATGGCCCCCTTGCCCAGCTGCCGGATGATCTCGTAACGGCCCAGGGTGGGGCGGGTGTCCGTTCCCGTCATGTCCAGGGAATCGGCGGAGGTGCCGCCCCCCAGAACCCCGTCTCCGAACACCATGGTTTCCGACGCGACCAGAAGCTTATTTTTCCTCGCCGTGATGTCTTTGTAGTTTTCGTCGTATTCGGCCATGTACTCGTACACGGACGCGGCCTTGTTCAGCTGGCGCTTCCGTTCGTAGTCCAGGGCCAGGTTGTACAGCACCCCCATCATCCGGTCATCTAAGGGGACGCGGCGGAACTTGTCGAACGCCATGTCCAGCATTCCCTGTTCCTGGAACGACACGCCGAGCATTCGGTTTGTCTCGGCCGATTCCCCTTCCACTTTCTCCTTGCCCGCCTCGGTGATGAAAAACCGGACGCTGGTGACCCCGATGTAGCCGATCACCAGGAGCAGGGCCGGATAAGTCACGGGAATCCACAGCCCCCGGGCTGTGAACAGCCAGCTTGACCCCGCGATGAGAAGGGTCAGAAACCCGATGAACAGGAGGCTGGCGGGCATGGCTTTTATTTTCGGGAAGACAAAGGTGATCACACCGCCTGCGACCAGGAGCAGCGCCAGAACCACGATATAACTCCAGCCCGGTTCACGGATGACGCGGTTGCTTGTGATCGACCAGATGGTGTTGGCCGTGAA
>CAZWTY010000107.1:0-12282 GCA_964637565.1 uncultured Desulforapulum sp. | reverse complement strand
TCGGTTACGGATGGGCCGCGGCGGCCTATGGGGTTTTCCCCGGGTGACCCATGGCGGATACTCAACTCAATTTCGGAAGTTTTATCGGCTCTTATGTCAGTCAGGTTCCCAGTTACTATCTCTGGTACCTGATCAACCACGCATACGAGCCCCATATCCGGCAATGCGCCGACGACGAATGGAAACACAGGAGCCGGATGAACAGTCACTGGCTTCTTCCAAGGAGAAAAAAATTTTCATGACCACCATGCACACCGGCGCGGCACGCTCCCCCTGATTCCGCCGCAACACCTCTTTCGGCGGTTCAGCCCGTCGTCAGGCGCCATGCCTATACGGTTCAAATGGCGCCATGGCTGAAATGTTTTGCTGTTGGTGTTGGGCGTTCGATGCCGGACGTTCATCTTTTTCATACTTCAAACCAAAGGAGCACCCCATGAAAGACATCCTCATTCAGTCCCTGGCCCCGGTGGCCGCCACCGTCATTTCAACCCTGGCCACCCTGGCCCTTTTTGAAATTAAAAAGTTCATCGCCGCCCGGACCAAAAACGAGAACGTCAACGCCGCCATGACCCGGATCACGGAGACGGTCCAGACCACCGTGGACAACCTGACCCAGACCGTGGCCCTCAGCCTGAAGGAGAAATCCGAAACCGGCAAGCTCACCCGCGCCCAGGGCAATGTCCTGAAACAGGATGCGGTGAAAGCCGTCTTGAAGCAGCTTCCGGAAGACACGGTCAAGGCCGCCGGACAGGCCGTGAACTCCATCCAGGGACTTATCGGGGCCAAGGTCGAGCAGGCCGTCCTGAAACAGAAATCCCTCCTGCCTTTTGCCCTGGTGAGCAGCGTGGCGGACGAGTCCTGAAGGAGGGATCATGGAAGCTTCATACATCGACCCGGAAAAGGTGTCCCTTCGGACCATCGGCGACGGCAAGGTGATTGACGAGTTCGACATGGAGTTTGCCAAGTGCCTTGAAAACATCATGGACGAAAAGACCGATGTCCGGAAAAAGCGGTCCGTGACCCTCAAGATCATCCTGGAGCCGGAAGAGACCAGGGACTTTGCCCACGCCTCCATCCAGTGCTCGTCATCCCTTGCCCCGCGTCTGATCCACGCGGCCCAGCTTTACATCGGCAGGGACATCGACGGTACGCCCATGGCCCAGCAGAAACGGTTCCAGCAGCAGACCTTTGACGACTACCTGGAATCCCAGGCCAAAGAAGCCCAGGAGGCGGAGTCATGAGGGTGATCCTGTTCAAAGAAAGGTTCAGGGACCCGATCCTTTCCGGGGTGAAGACCTCCACGATCCGGAAAAAAGCCCGGTGCCGTGCCGGAGACACCTTAAGTCTCCGGTGCTGGACCGGCAAGCCCTACAGGTCCAAACAAATGACCTTCGCCACCCGGATCTGTACAGGGGTCATGCCCGTTGTCATCGGGGAAGGCCACATGGTCATGAACGGCATCCCGGTGAACAAAGCCATGCGGGAGGCCCTGGCCGTGACGGACGGGTTTGAAAGGTTCCGGGACATGGAGGATTTTTTTAAAGAGACCCACGGGCTCCCCTTTACCGGGGAGATGATCCAGTGGGGGAAGGAAGTTGTGACATCATGATGACATGCAGGAAATGCGGAAAGTCCATGAAACGCAAATCCTCACACCATTACCCCAGGAGCTGGATCACGATCCACGACTGGGTCTGCACCTGCGGGCACATGGCCCGAACAAAAGAGGTGTGTTGATGAAAACAAAATATTCGATCAAGGAAGCCCGGCTGATCCGCAACCGCTATCACGATCTTTTAAAAGGGAAATGCGTCTGCCTTCACCTGATCGAGGCAAAAACACAAGGCCGGGTGACCGAATCGGAATACCGGGACATACGGGCTTTGAAGATCCGCTGCCCGTTGAGCACTTCCGGACAATGCGACAGATGCCGGACAAGCCAGGGAAAAATCGACATGTTCCAGGCTGTCCGGGACCTGGGCATCATTCCCATATTTCAGCAGATGGAACTTTTCCAATAATCATTTTTTCACCATTAAACGGGTAAAACTGAAAACATGTTGCATAGCGCACTGTCATCCCCCTACAATAAACGGCCAGAAAGGAGGCCGATCTGTATGGCGGGTGATATCTATTCAAGACAAAAGTGCTCTATCTGCAATGGGCCTTTGATCCATGACCCGAAAAGGCGGGGCTGTTTCTGCAAGGACCACCCCCATGTTTCGGCCTCGACGTTCATTCTTCGGTTTCCTGGAAACATTTACAGAAACTTCGCCGACTACATTCAGGCCGAACAGGAACTGAACTACCTCCGGCATGAAAAGGGATCGAGAGCCAGGTTCAACCCCGACGATTACCGGAGCGCCCGCCCCAATTCATTCCGCATGCTGAAGGACAAGTATTTAAAACGCAAAGAAAACCTTTCAAGCTTCAGGGATATCGCCCGGTACATCAACCGCGCCGCCGATTATTTTGATCTGACGAACATCAGGGACATCTCAGGCGCCGACATCGAAGATTACCTGTTTTCCATTCAAGGGATTTCAGAAAAAACACGCCACAACCACATGACCCAGCTACGCGATTTCTGGTCCTGGTGCCTGAAACGGGGGAATATCATTTCCGTTTACGAAATGCCCATGTTCCCGGATATCCACTACGAGCTGGGCCGCAGGAAGCTGACCGACTGGAACACCCAGGAACTTATCCTGTCCACGGTGAAAGACCTGTCTTACCACGTCAACCCGAAAATATGGTTCGGGATAGACATCCTGGCCACCTACACGGCCCTTCGGCCCGACGACCTCCGGCGCGTCAATGAAAACAGCCTGGATGTGCAAAGCGGATTCCTGACGATTTTCAATCCCACGAAGCGGAAAAACAAGTTCAAGGTTATCCGGCTGATTGACGACCATGTGAAAACGTGGCGGGAACTTCAGCGTCAGTTCCCCGCCATGCCGGACATGCCTTTTTTCCGTCATAACGGCGGAATAAACCGCGTGAAAGCCGGTGAACCCTTCGGAGAAAAATACCTTTATAAATGGTGGACAAAGGCTTGTATTGAAATCGGCTTGGAAGGCGTCCCCCTTTATCCCGGCACGAAACACACCACAGCCACGGAAACAGCCCGGCTTCTCGGAACGGAAAAAGCCCTGACCGCCTCCGGTCTCACGAACAAAGCGTTCAACCGGTATTGTGAAATTGAAAACAGCGATTCGTTCGAAACCGTGACCGCCATCATGAAGAAAAAAAAGAAAAGTGCCGAGGTTCTAAGGCTGAAGAAACGCGATGTGTAAATCGTGTGCAGGCATTTTATACACATTTGATTTTATTGGATATATTTCTATGATACCGGGTTCAATTCCCGCCGCCTCCACCATTTTGAAAAACAAATCCGTCCACCAACCGCGTCCGGTTGTTGGGCGGTTTTATTTCTCTGCCCCCCGTGAATGCTTACCCTCTTTCTCCACCGGAATCCACGCCGGCATGTTTCGACGGCAGCAGCGATTATCCCGCCCAATTCTTCCTTGCCCATTGAACTATCAACACCGATCTGCGATAATGCGAAAAATCTGTTCGTCAAGATCGCCCAGCCCCTTGGACCACGTTTTGAATGGCAATGAACACACCGGCGTTTTTTCTTGCTTCCTGCCTGAAAAACGGGACAAACTAACGTAACCGGCGCCACAACCGTCATGATCCCACGATCACCATGAGGTCCTCTATGCGTTTCAACCGTGTCACAGCCGTACTGACCGTTCTGATAGCGATCCAGATCGTTTTTTTCGTCGTGGTCATCACCGGTGAACAGGAGGCCCGCTGGACAGAGTCTTCAAACACAGCGTCGCGGATGGCCAATGTCGTCCTGTCGAGCACAGACGATTTTTTCAACCGCTACTTTTCCATCTTCGAAACCCTGAAAAGCCTGGACGCCTTCGTGAACCAGGACCCGGAACCATCCGGCACGATTCTGAAGCGCCTCAAAGACAAACACAGTGAGATCGTCAACTTTGCCGCAGTTCGAAGCGACGGGTTTTTTTTCGCGTCCAGCATGCCCATTGAGAGCCCGCCCCCGAACATCCGTCAGCTGGAATTCTTCCAGCGGATCCAAAGAGGCGAGAAACACGTCATCATGAATCCCCACCAGGGCCCCATCAGTAAAGAACGGGTCACGGGTTTCGTGGTTCCCCTGGAAAATCACAAGGGACAGCCGAACGGCATCATCGGCGTGTCCATCACAACCAAGGCTCTCACCGGTCACTGGGACCATCTTCTGGCTGAATCCGGAATCATGATGGCTGTATACGATTCAAAGGGGCAAATCATTTATGCGTCCAAAGGACTTGAAAGCGACGTCCCCGGCCTCTTTGCCGGCACCCTGCCGGGAAAACCTGAAAAAATCAGGATAAACCGCGATTGGTTTGTTTCAACCACCGTCAGCCACGCGGACAGTGGCTGGCGCTTTTCACTGTTCGTTCCCACCCACAGCGATTTGACCGACCTTCTGTCAGCGCGAAAAGACGTCCTGTTTCTCATCGGCCTGATCGTCATCACCCTGTTCACCCTGCTGGCCTGGCTGAAACAGGAACACCTCTGGACCATGACTCTGAACGAAAACCGTGAACAGATCGCCCAGACCGAGGACAAGTTCCGCCAGCTCGCGGAAAACATCAGCGCCGTTTTCTGGATTTCGTCTCCGGACAAAAACTCCTTGATTTACGCCAGCCCCGGATTTGAACGGATATGGGGAATTGACCCGAAAGAGGTGTACGCCAACCCCTGGCTCTGGCTGGCTTCGGTCCACCCTGAAGACCGCGACAGGATCCGGGAAGCGGCCATGATCAAGCAAAAACAAGGGACCTACGATGAAAAGTACCGAATCACGGACAGCAGGGGAAACATCCGCTGGATCCATGACCGGGCGTTCCCCCTGAGGAATGATAACGGCGAAGTATACCGCATTGTGGGCATTGCGGAGGACGTGACAGAACGGATCACCATGGAGGAAGCCCTTCGGCGAAGCGAGGAGGAGTTGCGGGCCGTGGTCGACCATTCGGTGGACGCCATCGGCGTGTCCAAAAATGGAATCCACACCTTCGTCAACAACGCCTACCTGAAGATGTTCGGGTACCCGGACGCTTCGGAACTGATCGGCCAGCCGATTTTCGACCTGATCGCTCCAGATGAAAGGGAAAGGATCGCGCGGTACGCCGCTGACCGGGCCGAAGGCAGGCCTGTTTCGAACAAGTACGAGACCCGGGGTCTCCGGAAAGACGGAACGGTCTTTGACATGGAAGTCAACGCGGCCCAATACGGTCCGCCAGGAGACCAGAACACCCTGGTCATCCTCAGGGACGTCACGGAACGCAACATCATCGAGGAAAAGCTCAGGCAGTCCCAGAAAATGGAAGCCATCGGCTGCCTTGCCGGAGGCATAGCCCATGATTTCAACAACATATTGTTTCCCATCGTGGGAATGGCCGAATTGCTGGTTGAAGACCTCCCGCCGGAAAGCGCCGAACACGAAAACGCCAGGGAGATTCTGACCGCCGGAAAAAGGGCCGTGGAACTTGTCAAGAGGATTCTTTCTTTCAGCCGCCGGGCGGAAACGGCCATGATGCCGGTGAGTGTGCCGAACATTCTAAGCGAGGTCCTGAAGCTTTGCCGGGCCACCATCCCCGCAAACATCGCCATCGAGCAGGACATTCAGAAGGATTGCCGGGATATCTGGGCAGACCCCACCCAGCTCCACCAGGTCTGCCTGAACCTGATCACCAACGCCTACCATGCCATTCACCATGACAACGGAATCATCCGGATCGATCTCAGGGAAATTTATCTGGACCAGGGGGCCCTTCATGAATTCCCGGCCTCTTCGGGACAGTATCTCCAGCTATCCGTGACCGACAACGGCGAAGGCATGACCCCGGACGTCCTGGGCCGGATCTTCGAGCCTTTCTACACCACCAAGGAACCGGGAAAGGGCACGGGTCTTGGGCTTGCCGTGGTCTACGGCATCGTCAGGGAATGCGGCGGGGATATCCGGGTCAGCAGTGAACCCGGCAAGGGATCTGTTTTCAGAATCCTTCTGCCCCTGATGAAGGCCAGGGCGGAATCCATCGTTCTTGACGGTGGATTGAACGTCGAGACAGGAACCGAAAGGATACTCCTGGTCGACGACGAGGAGGCCATCGCCAAGTTGCAGCTTCAGACCCTCACACGCCTGGGCTACACGGTGACCGTCAAACAGAACAGTTCGGAAGCGTTGAAAGCGTTCAGGGACGATCCCGAGGCCTACGACCTGGTGATCACCGACATGACCATGCCGGGCATGACCGGAGAACAGCTCGCCCGGGAAATCCTGGCTCTGAAACCGGGCATGCCGATCATCGTATGCACCGGTTTCAGCGAGAATCTCGACCCTGAACAGGCCGAAGCCATGGGCGTCAAAGGTTTCCTGATGAAACCCGTGAAAAAAGCGGACCTTGCCCGGGTGATCCGGCAGGCTCTTGGCAGCCGGTAACTCTTTCAGGTTTTGTATAGTTCAGATACTCGTTCTGCAAAAAGTGGGATGTCAGGGTAAACTTCGGATAATGATTTAATTTTTTGAATAATTGTATCGTTTTCCCCATCTTGAACTTTTAACATATTGATAAGTGAGGATAAATATTCGCCATTCCCAGCCGAAAGATCTGACAAAATATTTTTATAAGCAATAATCACATACTCTTTAATTTTCGTTCTTTCTGGCGTATTGGTACTAAAAACCCCTGAATTTTCTGGAACCATTGTGACATAATAATGATTTGGGGAATATTCATGAATCGCGCCTGAAAGGCCATCTGTCGTTGAACCAATAAGTCCACCAATAATAAAATTACCTAAAAACCAAGGCTCAATAGTTGTCCCCATTTGAGTGCTGATTTTCTGATAGCCTTGAAGTTCAAACATAAGAGGAGGCGTTTTCTTTCTATCCAACTGAACGGTAATTGGTGTTTTTCCAATAATCTTGCCTCCAACAGTCACCGTTGCGCCTTCAGGGTTACTTTGAAAACTGACCTCCTGAACCTTGCCACTGACAATTGTGGCGCATCCAGAAAATAAAGCCATCGATGAAAGCGCTAAAAGACAAAATACATAGTTGATGAAACTATCTTTTTTAAGCATGAAAATTCCCTTATTGACAGAGCGCAAGCACAACGCATTCCTTTAATAGATTTCAAGATGATGCGTATCGGATTGATCGGGTCATGTCCAGCAGTTTTTTAGCTTATCAACATATTTTTGAGAAATCATTCTTGAACTTAATCATAGGGTCTATGATGAAAAGGTATATTGAGATTCAAGGGAAATAATTGCTCACAGAAGCGTGGAATCGACAATCTCCCGGGCGGTGTCCGGGTGCATGCTGATGCCGGGAAGGGCGTACCAGCTTCCTCCGGTGTTGTTCCGGATCACCGAATCCTCGATGTGGAGGTTGCCGGTATGGTCGTTGGTGATGAAGAAGATGGCCGAGCCGTGGGCGTTGACCTGGTTGTGTTCCAGGAGGGTGCCGTAAAGGGCCAAAGTCATGGTGTTGCCGTCGTTGTAGATCGCCCCGCCGCTTCCGCCTCCGGGCGTTCCGGCGGCGGCTGGATTCGCGCCGTATCCAAGGGCCCGGTTGTAGGAAAACAAGCTGTTGTAGATGGACCAGGAAACCCCGATACTGCTGATGGCGCCCCCGTTGGACCCGCTGTTGCCGTAGCCGGGCGAGCCTCCGAACGTGCAGTGGGCCAGGGTCACAGGCAGGTCGTGATACTGGTCGAACACCCGGATGGCTCCACCGCCCACGTCCGGACCTGTTTCGGCGCAGACATTGTTGAAAAACCGGCAGTTCACCGCCTTGAACCGGCCTCCCCGGACCCAGATGGCTCCGCCCCCGTCATGGGTGGTGTCCGCTTTTGAATTGCCGTCGATGAAGGTGAGGTTCTGGACACAGAGAAGGGGATGGTCCTGATCGTTGCAGTGGTCGGTGGTCCAGACCTGGTCCGGATCGCAGGTGTTCATGTAGAGAATCCGGGTGGCCCCGGCGCCGCTCAGGGTCACCAGGCCGCCTCCGTCGATCACCACGTCGGGCCGGTTGTTGAACACTTTGGCCGGACGGTTCAGGCGGATGGTGAAGGGTTCGGTCCCTCCGTTGAACACGATGCGCCCGCCTTCCGCCACGGCCCGGATGACATCGTCCGCCGTGCAGCTTTCCGGCGTTCCGCTGCCGATGATGTGGTCCGGGGCCGACACATCTTCAGCCCATGCCCCGGCCGGAACCGGGTAATGACCGTCGGGATTTCCGGCCAGGGGGCCGTTCACCGGATCGGTCCCGGGATCGGAAACACCTCCCGACCCGCCGCCGCAACCCGCCAGGCACACCAAAAGAAAGACCGTGAACACTCTCACCATCTGCACCATGACGTCTCCTTCGCATGCTTCCGGTTTATATTGGGTTGCCTCCGGCTCAGGCCGCCCTGTCCCTCTGTTTCAGCGCGAAACGTTTCACCACAGCCAGCACCTCGTCGGGTTTTTCCATGGGGACCAGATGACCGGCCCCTTTGACCAGGTGGGATTCGGCGTCCGGGCACTGGGCGCAGAAACGGCGCACCGACCGGTTGAACAGCACATCCGAATGTTCACCGCGGATGATCAGGGCCGGAACCTTGAGCCTTCTGGGCCAGAACCACACGTCCAGGGGGTAGTTCTCGAAAATCCGGGCCTCGGCTTCGGGCGGGCAGAGCAGTTCCACGCCGCCGCCCTGTGATTCTTTCAGCCCGTAAGTCACGTAGGACTTCAGGTAATCGTCCTCAAAATATTTGAACAGGCTTTTGTTCTTCAGGTAGTCGTAGGCCTCGAACCGGTCGGCCCAGCCGTTTCTCCTTCCTCTGGCCCGCTTGGCGAGAAAAAACCGCTGTTTCTGGCCCAGGGCGCGGATCAGGGCCATGGCCGCCACGTAGCGGTAGGGAAGAATCGCCGGGTCGATGAGAACGACCCGGTCGAACAGGTCGGGGCGCTTGACTGCGGCGATCAGGGTACCCACCCCGCCCACGCTGTGGCCCACCCCGATGACGGGGCCTGCGTTCTGCCTGTCGAGAAAATGGATCAGGTCGTCGGCCACCCGGTGCCAGGAGGTGTTGCCCTCGGTCTGGGCGTCCTGGCCCCGGACCCCCATGCCCAGGACCCGGAAATCTTCGGAAAGCCGGGTCATGAACGGCAGGTACACGCTGACGGGGAATCCGTTGGCGTGGTAGAAGTGAAGGGGCGGTTTCGTTCCGCCGCTGTCCAGGTAGCTCAGGTTGGCTCCGGCGACCTGGTGTGAATCGCAGTGAAAAGGTGTGTCGAGTGTCGTCATATGTCCGTCCTCTATGCTTGTTTAAAAAATGAACGGACATTATACGGGTTTTCAGATCACAAAATCAAGACGGGTTTTTCAATGGATCATGGCTCCTGGGAAACGACGGACAGAATCTTTTGTTTCAGCTCTTCGGGAATCTGGGCTTTTCCTCCCTTGCGGTAATCGTAGGCCACGATCAGGCCGTCTCCCTGGGCCGCCACCACGCCGAGTTTGTGGCTGACCACCACGTAATCCATGCCGAAACGGTCCTCTTCGATAAACGACACCCGGGCCCCCACGCTCACCGTGTCCGGGTAGGTCAGGGGAACCTTGTACTTGCACTGGGTGGATGCCAGGATAGGACCGATTCCCGTGTTTTCCATGAACGCCACCATGTCCAGGCGCTCGAAAAAAGCGATCCGCACACTTTCGAAATACTTGAAATAAATCACGTTGTTGACATGCTGGAACGCGTCCATTTCCCCCCAGGCCACGGGAATGGTGATAACGACAGGATAGGGTTTCAGAATTTCGTGCATGCTTTCCTCCCTAAGGGCAAGATGGCGGTTGATGGGTTTGACGGGTGCTTGCTGTCACCATGCGTGACTTTGACAGCTGTGTCAAGCCCGGTTTTCAGACGGGCCCTCCGTGGCGTCGTCATTCTTCTGAAGCCTGTTAAATCTTTGTCGCTATCGGGATCGCTATCGCTATCGAAATGTTCCGGGTTTCGAACCCGATAGCGATACCGATACCGATACCGATACCGATAGCGGTTCCGATGATCATGGCTTACAGGTCATTTCCCAAAAGCTATATTATTTTTTCGAAAATAAATTAGACTGAGAGTTCGTCCGCCGTTTTTCCCGACGGGCTGTTCAGGCCCTGCCCTTTCACGACTCCGCTGTGGTTTTTACAGTTCGATTCTGATATAGAAAATTTCTGACCGCCACGGTTTTTCCATCCGACGGCACGAAACCGCGCAAACCAAAACACAAGGAGAAAACCATGTCATCCACCGTCGCCTTAGGCACATACTCACCCGGCGCAGACAGCCTGAAAAAAACCATTGACCTGGCCGGAGGCTTCGCCCGGCTGAAACCCTCGGATCGGGTGATGATCAAGCCCAACCTGGTGGCCTGGGACGACCAGTATCCCATCGCCCCCTTCGGCGTGTACACCACCACCCGGCTGGTCGAGGACCTGATCGTCTGCCTGAAGGACTTCGGCTGTTCGAAGATCGCCATCGGTGAAGGATCGGTGGTCATCAAGAAAGGCGTGGGCACCATGGCGGCTTACGAAGGCCTGGGTTACACGGCTCTCGCCAAGAAATACGGCGTTACGCTGGTGGACCTGAACGACAGTGACGCCGAGGTGTTTGAGTACCAGGAGGGCATGGAGCTGCATATCGCCAAGGACGCGGTGGAACAGGATTTCTTCATCAATTTCCCCGTACTGAAAACCCACGGCCAGACCAAAGTCTCCCTGGGCCTGAAAAACCTGAAAGGCTGCCTGAAGCTGAAATCCAAGCGCCACTGCCACAACCCCGACTCCCATCTGGAGTTCGCCTTTTCCCACATCGCGGACTTCGTGAAACCGGCCCTGACCCTGGTGGACGGGATCTACGCCCTGGAAAAAGGCGCCCTTCACTTCGGCAACGCCTACCGGAAAAACCTCATCGTGGCCTCCACGGACATCCTCGCGGCCGATCTGGCGGCGGCCCAAACCATCGGCTATGCGGGCGGGGACATCGACCATTTCAAACACTACGCCAGCCGCCACGGCCAATCCCTGTCCCTTTCGGACTACACCCTGGTGGGCGAACCCATGGCAGACCATGTGAAACCCCTGAAATGGGACTGGTCCTGGACACCGGACAACACCGGCCCCGGCATTTTTTCCAAACTCGGAATCACCGGAACGGCCCTGCCCAAGTACGATGAAACCCTGTGCTCCGGCTGCTCCCCCATCGCCAACCTGAGCAACATCCTGGTGCTGTCGGCCTTCAAAGGCCAGCCCCTTCCCAGCGTGGAGATCCTGAACGGCAAGAAAATGGAGCCCCGCTCCGGTTACGAGAAAACCGTGCTCCTGGGCAACTGCATGATCAAGGCCAACAAGGACCACGGCAACATCCGGGAAGCCGTGCAGGTGAAAGGCTGTCCCCCCTCGGAAGACGACGTTGTCAAGGCTCTTAAGAGCGTGGGCCTCGATGTCAACATCCTGGCCTACTACGGCTACATGAAACAGCAGAGCGAAAAGTACGACGGCAAGGACGGGTACGACAAAGGCCTGTTCACGGCCTGAGGCGTCACACGGTTCGCCCAGTCCGGAATTCCCGTGGTTCAACCGGCCCTCGTCTGCCGGATGAACCAGGGATCAGACAACCCGGGCGGAGTTGACAGTTCGGTCAGGGCGAACACAAGGTTCGCCCCTACCGCATGGCCTGATGCAACTATGGTTTGAAATCATCGGGCATCCTTCAACGCCATCATTCTTCCATGTTGAGTGATTCGGCGTCGAGTTCGTCGTCAAGTTGGCGGTCGATCTTGATCTGGCTGCTTTCCAGGGAATCCAGGGATCCCTGGCCGGGTTTGAATTTGCCTTGACGCGACTCGATACCGGTGTTTAATTTGCCCTGATTGGATTCGATGCCGGTTTTGAACTTGCCCTGCCTGGACTCAACCCCTGTTTTGAACTTGCCCTGTTTTGATTCAAGGACGGTCTTGAAATCCTCGGTGCTGATCCCCAGGGTTCCCCCGCCGAAGGCCCTGTCATTGTCATCCCCGGCCAGGGCGTCGCCCACCGGAACACCCAGGGAAAGCCCCAGCGATGCCGTCACGGCGGCCAGGGCCAGTTTTTTCTTGAAAGAACGTTCCTGCTTTCCGTTTTCCGGCGTTTTCTTTTTTTCAAACTCCATGGACCTC
>CAZWTY010000106.1:0-12288 GCA_964637565.1 uncultured Desulforapulum sp. | reverse complement strand
CCGTATGGTATCAGTTGAATTTGCGCCAGGGACAGACACCTGACGCATGGGGGCCGCGTGGAAAAACGCGGCCCCTCAGTCCGGCCAGAGGACCGGCAGGTCATCCGTACGGCCAACGGTTCTCAGTCTTTCAGGACCTCTTCGATGTCGAGGATGCCGATCAGGCTTTTTTCCGTTTTGAAAACACCTTCGAAAAACCGCCCCTGGATGCCTCCGATGTTGGCCGGGGGTTTTTCGATTTTCGCCGGCTCGGCCACCATGACGTCACTGATCCGGTCCACCAGGAGGCCGATGTGCTCGTCGTGGGAATTGACGATGATGTTCCGGTTGTCCTTGTGCTGGTTGATGGGGGACAGGCCGATTTTCTGCCCCAGGTCGATGACGGAAACGATTTTTCCCCGGAGGTTCAAAACCCCTTTCACGTATTCGGCGGCCTGGGGCACGACGGTGACCTCCGTCTGTTTGTTGATTTCCTGTATATTGAGGATGTCGATGCCGCAGAGGGCGTCACCCACGTAAAACGTCGCAAGTTCAAGCATGTCGGAACCCCTGTTTTTTTCTTTGACCTGACTCATGTTCGCGCTCCTTTTCCGTTTCGCTCCGGCTCCGGGGATCTGCCCCGGTCATGCCCGTCATTTCAACACGTAGCTTCTCACCACATTGACCAGCTGTTCCCGGTCCAGCTTGATCTCGTAGCTGTCGATGCCGGCCTGCTTGCCTTTCTTGATGTCCGCCTCGCTGGCCAGGGACGTGAGGGCGATCACCGGCAGATGACCGTATTTCGGGCTGTTCTTGATCCGTTTGGCCAGTTCGAAACCGTCCAGGACGGGCATCTCAAGATCGGTCACCACGCCATGGATGGCGTCACCCAGCTCTTCGAGCAGTTCCCAGGCTTTGGCCCCGTCTTCGGCGGCGATCACCTTGAACCCTTCATCTTCGAAGAAGCCCTTGACCTGGTTTCTGAAAAAGGCCGAATCCTCGGCAAAAAGCAGGGTCACGCTTTCCGGCGATTTTTTCGTAAGCCGTGTCACGCTTTCCCGTTCGATAAACCAGTCCGGATTCAGGGTTTTCACGATTTCGAACATGTCGATCATCAGGGTGGTGTAGTCCCCGACGATGATGGAACCCATGATGCCCGTCTGTTTCAGGGTGGTGGCGTCGATGTTGAGATCCACTTCCATGGCGTCCACCGGAGGTGACACGAGAAGCCCCACTTCCTTACCGGAGATCTTGAACACGATGACCTCGTGCTGGTCGCGTTCGGGCAGGGGCTGGACCTTGGCCACTTCGGACAGTTCATGGAGGGGCAGGGTGCCGCCCCGGTACTGGATCACCCGCTTGCCGCCCACGACCTCGATGTCCGAAGCCTGGATCCGTTCGATGCGTTCCACCAGGTTGAGGGGGGCCGCGAACTGTTCTTTTTCGTTGTTTCTGAATACAAGCAGGGATGTCCGGTCCGTGCCCACCTGGGCTTTCATGGCCTCTTTTTCCAAAGCCTTGCTGGAAACGGTCATCAGATTGCCCATTCTGGCCAAGCTGGCCACGTCGAGGATCAGGGCCACTTTGCCGTCCCCCATGATGGTGGCGCCGGCGTAACCTTCACACTGGCTGAGATGGCGGCCCAGGGGTTTCACCACGATTTCCTCCGAATCACAGAGGCGGTCCACCACAAGCCCGTATTTGAAGTTGCCCGCAGACACCACGGCGATGTTGATGGCGCTGGCCGAATGGTAGCGTCTGTCCTGGCCGGTTCTGGCTTTGAGCCCTGACGGGTCGGCGGGATTGGCCTCCGTGTCAGCGTCCAGGTCACGGGAACGCCTGTCGGCGATGGACACCCGCTTGTCGGGAAGAACCTCTCCCGTTTCAGGGTGGACGTAGGTTTTTTCGATGCCCAGTACCTGGGACAGGTTCAGAAGGGGCAAGAGGGTTCCGCGAAGTCTTACCACCTCGGCGTTGCCCACTTTCTCGATCCGTTCCTTGACCTGGGCCGCCGGGATGCGGAGCAGCTCGTCCAGGTTCACCTGGGGAATGGCGTAACGTTCGGAACCGATGGATATGATCTGGCTGGGAATGATGGCAAGGGTCAGGGGCAGCTTGATCCTGAACGTGGTGCCCGAACCCACGGCAGAGTCGATATCGATGATGCCGCCCAGTTTGTCCAGGTTGGTCTTCACCACATCCATGCCCACGCCCCGGCCCGAAACGTCGGTGATCTGCTGGGCCGTGGAAAAACCGGGAAGGAAGATCAGGTTGATCCTGTCCTTTTCGGACATGGAGTTTTTTTCCTGTTCGGTGATCAGGCCTTTTCTCACCGATGCCGCAGCGATAAGGTCACCGTCGATGCCGTTGCCGTCGTCGGTGATTTCGATGTTGACCTGGCCGGCCTCATGGTAGGCTTTGAGGACGATTTTGCCTGTCATGGGTTTTTTCCGGGACAGACGGATATCCGGGCTTTCGATGCCGTGGTCGACGGAATTCCGGACCAGATGAGTCAGGGGGTCGTTGATGGCCTCGATGATGGTTTTGTCCAGCTCGACGTCCTTGCCTTCGATGAAAAGGTCGATCTGTTTGCCGAGGTCTTTGGAAAGATCCCGGACAACCCGGGTGAACTTGTTGAAGACATTGGAAATGGGCTGCATCCGGGTCCGCATGATCGCTTCCTGGAGCTCGGAGGTGATCATGTCGATCCGCTGGCTTGAAAGCTCCGTGGCCCGGGTGTTGTTGGCCGACACGCCCTGGAGCAGCTGGTTCCGGCTGAGCACCAGCTCGCCGGCCAGGGTCATCAGGGTGTCGAGGAGATTGATGTTGACCCGGAGGGAGCTCTGGGCGGATTTTGCACCCTCGCCCTGGCGGCTGTCTTCCCGGCTGTCGGCCACATCGGCCTGAACAGCCGTTTCACGGACCTCTTCCTGGATTTTTTTCACGGCCTGGACTTCCACGGGCCGTTCCACCCGGGCCACAGCCACGGGCTTCTCTTCCACCACCGGGGCGGACGCTGCCACGGCCTGAGCTGCCGGAGGCTCCTGGACAATGGTTTTTTTCTCCTCCACGGGAACACCGGTCGATTCGGCGAGCATGGATTCTGAAACGTGCCAGACCCTTTCTTTGGGGACATCCACCAGGGTCGGGGCCATATCCGGCTCGATGATCGAAGCGAAGAGGATCATGAAAGGGATGTTCGAGGGAAGTTCGTCATCAAGAGTCCCCACCAGCCCGATTTCCACCCGGCTGTCGATGATGGTGCCGCTGTTCAGAAGGGAAGAGATCACGTCGAACGGTGTTTTCCCTTTCTTCTGGATGTCGTGGATCAGGTCGTACTCCACGATATACAGGAATTTGCCCTGCTTTTTCGCCTGGGCCACATCGAACTTGGGAACGATGAACCGGGAACCCGACTCGGGGTGGCGGACTTCCACCATGCTGGAAAGGTCGTCTTTCCGGCTTTCGGGCAGCGAACCCGTGGTCACGGCCACAAGGCTGGCGATGTGTTCGGCCACATCGGCGTCGTTGCTGGTGTGGATGTTCTGGATGAGATCATGGAGCCTGTCGAAGGCCTTGAGCAGGATACTGATGATTTCAGGTGTGGGAATCATTTCCCTGGTCCGGATCATGCCCAGGACGTTTTCCAGGTTGTGGGACAGCTCCTTGACCACCGTGAGCCCCATGAATCCGGCGCCGCCTTTGATGGAATGGGCCGCACGGAACACGTTGTTCACCAGGTCTTCATCGATGTCCGCCCCTCCCTCTTCGATGGTGAGAAGATCGTTTTCAATGTCCGAGAGATGTTCAAGGGATTCATCCACATACATGCGTAGGGTTTCGTCATCTTCAAAGACCATATCGCCTCCTGCTTGAGCGTTTTTTTGATGTATTCGACGTCTGGCTGATCGATTTTTTATTTCATTTGACCGGACCGCCCCGTTTTACGTTCCGGGCGCATGCGGCTACTTCCGTTTTATCGGCATGTTTTCGTCACAGTTGAGCAGAATTACCATGTCAGGCGAAAAAAGATCGAAAACGTCCTTTCGTGACGTCTTTCGTGAAAAGATCATCGACCTGTCAACGTGGGCACAGACAAATGAACCGCAGAGCGAAAGTTGTTCGGAAAAAATGTTCGGATAGAATGCTCGGACGGGTGACATGCACTGACGACAAGGCTGTGCCCTCGAAGTCATTTTAAAAAATTATATAACAATCCCGGAAAGTTTGGCAAGCAAAAGAATATCTACCTTTTCATTTGCTTTCCAGCGACATTTTTTTTATGATCATTTCAAAACTTTCGTCATCTGTATAAAACCACATGGAAGACGGTTGTTTCGGCTTTGCATGCAACGTCAAGAAAAAAGGGACCTTATGTTCGCCCAGGAAGTTACCTACACTGCCGCCTTCGTCACAGGGCTTTTGTCGTTTCTTTCTCCCTGTGTCCTACCTCTCATCCCGGCCTATTTCTCATTTATCACAGGAATGAGCCTTGAAGAGCTGACCCGAAACGATAATCAGGGAACAAGAAGAAAACTTGTCCTGGCCACCCTGCTTTATGTCCTTGGTTTTTCATCGGTTTTCATCGCCATGGGGGGGGCTGTCTCCCTTCTTGGCAACCAGATGGAAGAGTACAAGGACATCATCCGGCTGGTCGGGGGAACGATCATTATCCTGTTCGGAGTCCATCTCGCCGGAATCCTGAGAATTCCAGCCTTCGATTACGAAAAGAAATTTCACGTCAGGACAAGGCCCCTGCACTTCCTGGGTGTATTTCTCGTGGGTATGGCGTTTGGCGCGGGATGGAGCCCCTGCATCGGCCCCCTTCTGGGCTCGATCCTGGCCCTGGCCGCCGGCGAGGGTTCGGTGGGCAAAGGCATGGTTCTGCTGTCGGTTTACTCCCTGGGGCTGGCCATTCCATTCCTTGTCTTGAGCGTGTTCATCGACCGTATGCTTTCCTTTATCAAACGAGCCCGGCAATGGATCCGTTTCGCCACCGTGACCGCCGGGGTACTGATGATCGTGATGGGACTCCTTCTGGTCCTTGACAAACTGAGCCTGACTACCCCATTTTAAATCGGAACCGTTTTCAAATCATCGAGGGGGCCAGCCTGTGCCGGCCCTCCAGGAACCGGTATTGTTTTATAACAATGAAAAAACGGAGAAATCATGACTTTTACCCGTCTTAAACCCATAGCCGCCCTTTTTCTCGTGATGTTCTTTCTCGCCCCCCTTTCGGTTTCGGCAGCGTCCATCGCCTGGAACAGCTACGACAAAGGGCTGGCCCTGGCCAAGGAAAAGAAGAAAAAGATCTACATCAACTTTCACGCCGACTGGTGCGGCTACTGCAAGAAAATGGAAAAAGAAACCTTTGTCTCACCCAAAGTCATCGCCTATCTGAACGAGCATTTCATCGCCGTCAGGGTTAACTCGGACAAGGAGCAGGCCACGGCCCGGAAGTACAACGTGAGGGGGCTGCCCGCCAATTTCTTCCTCACCGACCAGGGGGAGGTCATCGGCAACCAGCCGGGTTATCTCGATGAAAAGATGTTCCTCCAGGTCCTGTCCTTCGTGAAAGACGAAAAGTACAAAAAAGGCGGGAAATAATCCTGATCACTCGCCTTCGAATTCGCAGAGTGTGAACACATCGAGATCCTTGATTTTTTCCCTGCCTTTCAGGTCGGGGAGTTCCACGATGAACGCGCACTCCACGATGTCGCCGCCCAGCTGGCGGACCAGCTTCACCGCCGCCTCCATGGTGCCACCTGTGGCGATCAGGTCATCCACGATCACCACCCGTTCACCCTGGGCTATGGCATCCTTGTGCATTTCCACATGGTCTTCGCCGTACTCCAGGGCGTAGGTGGCGGAGATGGTGTCGTGGGGGAGTTTTCCCCGTTTCCTCACAGGCACGAAACCCACATTCAAAAGATAGGCCAGAACCCCGCCGAACACGAATCCCCGGGCGTCGATGCCCACGACTTTTTTGATATCTTTATCTTTGTACCGTTCGTAAAGGGCGTCACAGGCTTTTCTGTAGGCGTCGGGGTCCTGCATCAGGGTGGTCAGGTCCCGGAAAATCACCCCTTTGATGGGCCAGTCCGGAATAGACCGGATGGTTTTCGTAAAATCCATGGTTCAACCTCGTGCAATCTTTGAAATGGCGTTGATGAGAATCTGTTTCACCCGGTCCGCGTTGGCATTGAAAACCTGGAGGATCTCCTCCCAGGACACCGGGGCTTCGTCTTCTTTCCAGCAGTCGTAATCCGTGGACATGGCCACGGCGGCGTAGGGGATTTTCGCTTCATTGGCCAGCATGGCCTCGGGCGCGGTGGACATGTTGATCACGTCAGCCCCCCACAGCCTGAACATCTTGGATTCGGCCTTGGTTGAAAAGCGGGGGCCTTCGATGGTCACCACCGTGCCTCCCATGTGAACCGTGACGCCCAGGTCTCTGGCCGTGTCGTACAGGATCTTCCGCAGAGCCGGATCAAAGGGCTCGGCCATGGGGGTGTGTTCGGCCCCGTTCTGAAAACAGGAGAAAAAGGTGTTGGCCCTGAACCGGGTGAAATCGATGAACTGGTCGAGGATCACGAAATGTCCCCGGCCGATGTCTTCTTTCAGGCTGCCGCAGGCCGTGGTGGCCAGGATATGGGTCACGCCCTGACTTTTCAGGGCTTGGATGTTGGCCCGGTTGTTCACCTGGGTGGGGCTGAACTGGTGTCTCCGGCCGTGACGGGCCAGAAGCACCACCTTACACCCTCCGATGACGCCGGTGGTCAGGGGCGAGGACGGATCCCCGTAGACAGTGCTGACGTTGATTTCTTCCGGATGGTCGATGATTCTGGGGTCGTCCAGGCCTGAACCGCCGATGATGCCGACTTTGATCATGGGTGTCTCCCGTTTTTTTTCTGAACGCCCGGATCGCCTTGGATCGGATTCCCGGGTGTACATTTTTTCGATTGTCTGATAAGCATGGCTCTTGACCGCGAACGGGGCAGGTGTATCCTGCTGAAAAAGTTCATAAAGGCTTATACGTGAAACACCCGGCCTTGACAATGATTTTAAGCGGGTTTCAGTCAGATTCTATCAGGGAGGATTTACGGATATGAAAGTGGACAACAGGGATATGCGGCCGATCTGGGCCGATCCCGACGATGCCTCGGCCGTCTGCGTCATCGACCAGCGACGGCTTCCCCATGAACTCACGGTGCTTCGGCTGAAAACCGTGGACCAGACGATCCACGCTATCCAGGAGATGGTGGTCCGGGGCGCTCCCCTGATCGGGGCCACCGGCGCCTGGGGTGTGTTCCTCGCCACCCTCACCAGCGGCAGGGCCGGCCTTGCCGAGCTGGAACAGGAATGCGAACGGCTGAAAGCGTCCCGCCCCACGGCGGTGAACCTGGCCTGGGCCGTGGACAAGGTCTTTGATACGCTGAAGGCTTTGGCCGACCCGTTGCAGCGGATTGAAACCGCCCGGCGCCTGGCCGCTGAAATCACCGATTTCGAGGCGGAGAACTGCCGGAAAATCGGGGAGTACGGCTTATCCCTCATCCGGGACATCCATGAAAAGAAACAGGGGAAAACCGTGAACATCCTCACCCACTGCAACGCCGGCTGGCTGGCCTGTGTGGATTACGGAACGGCCACGGCTCCCATGTACGCGGCCCACGACGCGGGAATCCCCATCCATGTGTGGGTGGACGAAACCCGGCCCCTGAACCAGGGCGCCCGTCTCACCGCCTGGGAACTGGGCAAGCACGGGGTGCCCCACACCGTGATCACGGACAACGCCGGCGGCCACCTGATGCAGCACGGCCTGGTGGACCTGGTAATCACCGGCACGGACCGGACCACCTACACCGGCGACGTGGCCAACAAGATCGGCACCTATCTCAAGGCCCTGGCCGCCCGGGACAACCACATCCCCTTTTACGTGGCCCTGCCCTCCTCCACCTTCGACTGGACCATGCGAAACGGGGTCACCGACATTCCCATCGAGGAACGGAACCCGGAGGAAGTGTCCCGTGTCCAGGGGCTTTACAACGGCGAAATCGTGTCCGTCCTGCTCACGCCCGAAGATTCCCCGTGCGCCAATTACGCCTTTGACGTGACCCCGGCCCGGCTTGTCACAGGGTTCATCACCGAACGGGGCCTGTGCGCGGCCAGCGAAGAAGGGGTGCTTGGGCTGTTTCCTGAAAAACGTTTAGGGATATAGCTTTTTAGTCTTTTAGGTCTGTCCACCGAGGGCTTCCAAATTTGATTTAAAGCATATCATGTTGAATAATGATAACTGTTAAAGATATTAAACCGGCAATTAAAAAGCTTAAATTATTGGCAAGGGAGCGGTATAGGCGTTTAGCGGTTCAGGGTTATACGACGAATGGGCTTTGAATTAATAATTCGTCATAAAATATCAATAAACCATAGGTTATGAGAAGAATCTTTGAAAAACCTAAACAGCTAAATCCCTGGGTTGCCATCTCCTTGTTTGTGCAAACACGTTTTTAAAGGTACTTTATTACCGGATTAATATAAGGATCGTATGCGTGACCATACAAAACTCAAAGCTTTCCATCTTGCTGATGAGCTTGTGTTCATGGTTTATCAGGCAACGCAAGGATTCCCAAAGCAGGAAATTTTCGGTTTGATCTCCCAATTAAGAAGGGCCGCCATTTCCGTTCCTTCGAACATTGTTGAAGGCTGCTCCCGCGAAAGTGAGGTGGAATTTGTCCGTTTTCTGGAAATAGCTTTTGGATCGCTACGCGAACTGGGCTATCAGTTTTCATTATCACACCGTCTGGGGTATCTTGAGCTCTGCCCATTCGATATTCGTTCTAAAATCGAAGAAACCGAGAAAGTCTTAGGGGCTCTTATTCGATATTTGAGGAAGAGACGCAAATCAGACAAACACCTAAACGACTAAACGACTAAACCCCTAAACAACTTTAACGGAGTGAAAATCATGCTCACCGACAAAGAAAAACGCGCCATCGCCTCGATCCAGGGCGATATTCCCATCACGGAAGAGCCCTACCGGGTCATGGCCGAACAGGCGGGAATTCCTGTTTCCGAGTATCTGGACATCCTTAAAAACCTGTCTGAACGGGGGGTGATCCGAAGGTTCGGGGCCACCCTTCGACACCAGAAATCGGGGTTCACCGCCAACGCCATGGTGGCCTGGAAGGTTTCCGAAGACCGTGTGGAGGAGGCGGGAACCACCATGGCCTCCTTTTCCGAAGTGTCCCACTGTTACAGGAGAGATCCGGCGAAAGACTGGCCCTACAACCTGTACACCATGATCCATGGAACGAGCGAGGCGTCGGTCAGGGCCACGGCCGGGAAAATCGCACAGGCCGTGGCTGTGGACGATTACGCGGTGCTGTTCAGCCGCAGGGAGCTGAAGAAAACCTCCATGACCTACTTCGAGGACCTGCGTTAACCCATGAACACCAGGGGCAGCATGCCACGGATCCTCTGCGTCAATCCCTGGATTCACGATTTCGCCGCCTACGACGTGTGGGCCACTCCCCTGGGCCTCCTGACCCTTACGGCCCTTCTCCGGGAAAAAGGCTTCCGGGTCAGCTACATCGACTGCCTTTCCCGGTTTCACCCCAAGGCCACACCCAAAACCTGTGCGTCGAAGCATGGCCGCGGGCCTTACATGAAAACGCGCCTGCCCATGCCCCCGGGCCTTCTGGGCTCGATGAGGCGCTATTCCCGTTACGGCATTCCCCCGGAATGGTTCCGAAAGGATCTTGAAAGCGCCGGGAAGCCCGACCTGGTGCTGGTCACCTCCATGATGACCTACTGGGCCGGCGGGGTCCGTGAAACCATCGCCCATATCCGGGATCTGTGGCCGGATGTTCCCATTGTCCTGGGAGGAATCTACGCCACCCTTTTCACCGAACACGCCCGAACCTTTTCCGGAGCCGACCGGGTGGTCGAGGGGCCCGGGGAGAAGGTGCTGTTCAATCTGGTCGAAGAATTCACCGGCGTCCATACGCCCATGGACCGGGATCTTTCCTTACCCGACCATCTCCCGTACCCGGCCCTGGATCTCCAGCACGCCATCGCCCACGCCCCGGTTCTCACGGGCCGGGGCTGCCCCAACCGCTGCGCCTACTGCGCCTCGGGTTATCTGTCCCCGGGCTTTGTCAGGCGTTCCCCCGAAAAAGTGGTGGAAGAAATCCTGTTCTGGAAAAACCGGTTCGGTGTGAGGGATTTCGCCTTTTACGACGACGCCCTGCTGACCTCGGCGGACAGTCACGCCAAACCGATCTTCCAGGGGCTGGTGGACCAAAAGGCCGGCGTGCGGCTGCACACGCCCAACGCCCTCCACGCACGGTACATCGACGACGACCTGGCCGTGCTGATGAAGCAAGCCGGGTTTCACACCCTGCGGCTGGGGGTAGAAACCGCCGATTTCACCCGGAGAAAAGACCTGGACCGGAAAATCAGCGAACAGGATTTTATCCGGGCCGTCACGTCCCTGAAACGGGCCGGATTCACGAAGCAGCAGATCGGGGCTTACCTTCTGGTGGGGCTGCCCGGCCAGACTCTGGCCGAGGCGGAACACTCCATCGACCAGGTTCTGGCCGCGGGTATCTCGCCCGTGCTGACCTTTTACACCCCCATTCCCCACACCGTTCTCTGGGACCAGGCCCTGCGTCATTCACCCTACCCCCTGGCCCAGGATCCCGTGTACACCAACAACTCCCTCTGGCCCTGCCGGGAACAGGGTTTCTCATGGAACGACATGACAGCCCTGAAGCATCGGGCTCTTTCAGGCTGACCTCCGGCTGGTTTGTCCGACCGATAAAAACCCTTGTTTCTCCTTTTAAAAGTATATACATACATGATTCGTATGGAAACCGGAGGGCCGCTTCAGCCCTTGCCCGAACTATCATTCAGTGATCCCGGAGTTGCGTTGGCGGGACCAGTCCACGAAAGGATTTGACGTGCGGATTCTTGAACTTTCCTATGAACTGATGGTGATTCTGATCGGCATCCTGATCTACGGAATCGCCCTGATTCCCCCTTACTTCCTGGTGCACCGGGCCTTTGGCCTGGGTTTTCCCTGGCTTGTTTTCGCCCTGCCCGCCGGGTTCTATCTGTTTCTGTTCTGCCTGATCCTGGTGGCGGGCACGGTGAAGAAACTTTTTGTCCCAAAGCTGAAACCGGGAACCTACAAGTTCTCCAAAGACAAGCATGTCTATGTCTGGTTCCTGAACAGGTCCATCACCGAATACGTGCTCGTGCCCTTTCACCGCTTCATCTTCCTCAACGACTACATGCGCTACATCTGCCTCCGGCTTTTCGGCGCAAAGCTTCATTACAGCAGCGTGATCTCCAGCTCTTACATCAGCGATTTCGACCTCCTGTCCTTCGGGAAAAACACCCTGGTGGGCGGCTGGTCCGTGATCTACGGCCATGTGGAATCCGAACCCGGCACCCTGATCCTGGCGCCAGTGTCCATCGGGGACAACAACATCATCGGGGGCAGGACCAGCCTGGCCTGCGGCACCACCATCGGAGACAGCAACATCCTGGGTTACGGGGTGTTCACCGGGGTGTACTGCAAGATCGGCAACAACTGCAACATCGGTTTGATGAGCACCCTGGGCCATCGCGTCCTGATGGAAGACGACGTGAAAATCGGCAAAAACAGCTGCATCGGGACCGGTGTGAAACTCCGGAAAGGCGTGAAACTCCCCGATTACTCCATAGTCCCGGATTTCACCACCGTCAACCCCGGAGACCCGGTGGCGAATTTCAGACAGGCGCGTCTCGCCGACCTGGGGACCGTGGCCCCGGCCCGTCCCTGACAGGGAGCGGAAAAAACACGGTTTCACGGGTAAGGGTTTTGAAACATTCGTTATTGACACCCACCATGGGTCCTGATATGGATGGCTTTCAAAAAAAACCAAGGATCCGCTCCGGCTCCGCTCTCATGTGACACACAGGTTGTTTGGTCCTAAAGGGCCACGCCGGCTCCACCGAAACACCAGGTGGCCCGGTGCCTGCTACCCTTGAGACGGTCCGGAATGACCAACCGGAAAGGGAACCCATGAACCAGAAAAAAATCAGACAGCTTTCCGTTTTTCTGGAAAACAGATCGGGACGGATGGCCAAGGTCACCACGTCTCTCGGCAGGGAGAACGTCAACATCCGGGCCATGGCCCTGATCGACACCTCGGATTTCGGCATCCTTCGGCTGATCGTCACGGACACGGACAAAGGGGTCGAAGTTTTGAAAGCCCAGGGTTTCACCGTCCGGGTCACCGAAGTGATCGCCGTGGTGGTGGG
>CAZWTY010000105.1:0-12393 GCA_964637565.1 uncultured Desulforapulum sp. | reverse complement strand
GGGGGACCAGATTTTAAAAAGCTGGGCAAATGGGCTTGGAGTCGGCGTTCTTCAAATCACCACCCCCAAAACATGTTCGTCAAACTTTTGAAAAGTTTGGCCCCCGGCAGGGCCGCCGGAGGCCATCCTCTCATATCAGGTCGAAATCTTTGAAAAATCGGCGATCCCGGCAAACAGCGCGGCGATGTGCGACAACAACGCCAGACGGTTGTTCCGGATTTTCTCGTCGTCGGCCATGACCATCACGTCGTCGAAGAACGTGTCCACCGGTGCCCGCAGCGTGGCGATTTCAAGAAGGGCCTGCTGGAAATCCGACACGGCCAGGAGGCCGTCGACTTTCCCGGACACCGTTTGCACGGCGGAAAGCAGGCTGTTTTCACAGGGCTTTTCGAAAAGACCGGCATCCACGTCCGCCACACCGGTCATGTCGGTTTTTTTGATGATGTTCACCACCCGCTTGAACGCCACGGCCAGGGGTTCGAAACCGTCCTGCTTTTTCAGGTTTTCAAGGGCGGCCACACGCCGTTTCACGTCGGGCACGTTGTCGATGGACACCGAGGTCACCGAGGCCGTGACATCCCTGGAAAAGCCTTCTTCGACCAGGATGTATTCCATGCGGTTCCGGATGAAATCCAGCACGTCGCGGACCACCTCGTCTTTTTTCGCCAGCGCCTTTTCCCCGTAGAGGGCGAGGCTCTGTTCGACCAGGGCGGTGACCGAAAACCGGAAATTCATCTGGGTGAGGATCTGGATGATGCCGATGGTCTGGCGCCTCAGGGCATAGGGATCGGACGCGCCGGTGGGAATGAGACCCGCCGAAAAGCAGCCCGCCAGGGTGTCCACCTTGTCGGCCAGGGCCACCAGGGCTCCGGCCACTGTTTCGGGAAGAGCCGCGCCGGAGGCCACGGGCCTGTAATGCTCTTCGATGGCACGGGCCGTCTCTTCGCTTTCTCCGGCTTTCTGGGCGTAAATCCGGCCCATGAGTCCCTGGAGTTTGGGAAATTCCACCACCACCTGGCTGACCAGGTCGGATTTCGCCAGGGTCGCCGCCTTCACCGCATGGGCCTTGACCTCCGCCACACCGGCCGCGTCGGCCAGCCAGGCGGTCAGGGCTTCGATGCGCCGGGTCTTGTCGTACATGGTTCCAAGACTGGCCTGGAACAGGACGCCCTTGAGTTTTTCCAGGCGGTCTTCGGCCTTTTCCCGGAGGTCTCCTTTGTAAAAGAAGCGGGCGTCGGCCAGCCTCGCCCTCAGCACTTTTTCATGGCCTTTGGTCACCACGGCCATGTCCCGGGTCCGGGTGTTGTTCACCACCACGAAATGGGGCAAAAGTTTTCCGTTCCCGTCGACCACGGCAAAGTACTTCTGGTGTTCGCGCATGGCGGTGATCAGCACTTCGTCGGGGAGTTCGAGGAACACGTCGTCAAAGGTTCCGGCCACCACCACCGGGTATTCGATGAGGTTGCCCACGATGTTCACCAGGTCCTCGTCGGGAAGGATCACCCCTCCCACCGCTTTCGCGGTTTGTTCCGTCTCCGTCCTGACCGCCGCCTTGCGGGACTCGATATCCGCCATGACGCTGGCCTTTTCCAGGATGTCCGCGTACCGGGCCGGCTCTGAGACCGTGATGTCTCCAGGATTCATGAACCGGTGCCCCCGGGTGGTGTTGCCGCTTGGGATGTCTCCGACCGTGAAAGGAATCACCTCGCTGCCGTAAAGGGCGAGAATCGAGGTGATGGGCCGGGCGAAACAGATGTCGAGATCGGCCCAGCGCATGGTTTTCGGAAAGGGAATCCGGGCCACCGTCTCGGGCAGAATTTTTTCCAGAACCTTGACCGTGGGCGCGGCGTCTTCTGTTTTCATGGCGCAGAGGTAACGCCCCTTGCCCGTGTCCTTCACCTCAATCTGGTCCATGGGGATGCCCAGTTTTTCGGCGAACTTCAGGGCCGGAACCGTGGGTTTGCCGTCGGCGTCGAAGGCCACTTTCTCAGGCGGCCCCACCACTTCGCTGGTCATGGCTTCCTGGTGGTCCGCCACATCTTTCACCAGCACGGCCAGACGTTTCGGCGTTCCGTATGTTTTAACCGCGCCGAACCCGATCCGGGCCTCGGTGAGCTTCGCCGTCACATCGGCGGCCAGGGCGGAAAGGGCAGGTTCGATGTAGCCTGCCGGGATCTCTTCGGAACCAATTTCAAAAAGCAGATCGTTCATGGTTTTCCTCATTTCCTCAGCAGGGGGAAGCCCATGGCCTCCCGCTGTTCGATGTAGGCCTGGGAACAGAGCCGGGCCAGATTTCTGATCCTTCCGATGTAACCGGTGCGTTCCGTGACGCTGATGGCCCCCCGGGCGTCCAGCAGGTTGAACAGGTGGGAGCATTTGATGCAGCACTCGTAGGCCGGGATCACCAGTTTTTCCGCGACGATCCGTTTGGCTTCGGCTTCGTAGCTGGTGAACAGGGAGAAAAGCATGGCCACATCGGCTTTTTCGAAGTTGTAGGTGCTCTGCTCCACCTCGTTCTGGTGGAACATGTCCCTGTAGGTCACGGTGTCGTTCCACTTGAGGTCAAACACGTTGTCCACACCCTGGAGGTACATGCAGATCCGTTCGAGACCGTAGGTGATCTCCACGGAAACCGGCTTCACCTCGATGCTGCCTGCCATCTGGAAATAGGTGAACTGGGTGACTTCCATGCCGTCCAGCCACACTTCCCAGCCAAGGCCCGAGGCGCCCAGGGTCGGGCTTTCCCAGTCGTCTTCCACGAAACGGATATCATGGTCCATGGGATCGATGCCCAGGACTTTGAGACTTTCAAGGTAAAGGGCCTGCACATCGGCGGGCGAGGGTTTCAGTATCACCTGGAACTGGTAGTAGTGCTGGAGCCGCATGGGGTTGTCCCCGTACCGCCCGTCCGTGGGACGGCGCGACGGCTGGACATAGGCCACGCTCCAGGGCTCGGGCCCCAGGGATTTCAACAGTGTGGTGGGATGGAAGGTGCCTGCCCCCACTTCCAGGTCCAGGGACTGACTGATCACGCAGCCCTTTTTGGCCCAGTAGGTCTGTAACGCCAGAATGACATCCTGAAAATTCATGGTTTCTTCCTTTATAAAAGCCGATAAAAGCCGTGAGGAACCCGCGGCTGCCGGTGTTTTTCAAATGGTGGAAATTACATTATATAAAGCGGTTCGTCAACCCCGCTCCGTCAAGAATCTTCGGATGAACCGGTGTGCCTTCGGAATTTCTGTTTTTATGACCATGTTGACGTTGTTGACCGTGTTGTCCAGGCGGTCAGGGAAGAGTCTAAAGCGGCCTTGTTCCTTTGCAGTCCGGGAAGCCGGAGCAGCCCCAGAACCCTCCCTTGGCCGATTTCCGACTCTGCATGGGCTTTCCGCACACGGGGCACGGCGGTGACGGAACCTTGCCCATATCACGGACCTCGATACGCCTGGCCATTAGGCGCTCATTGAAACCACCACTTTCCTCGAAGGCTTTTCCCTGGGCTCTGATCTGGCTTTTCAGCATATTGAGTGTTCGGCCGATGATGATCAGCATGGCGTTGGCCACGACCACGGGATCACCGGAATCGAGCCAGACGGCGTATTTCTTCCGTTGTTCCAGGGCGTGCCGGGCCGATTCGTGGACCATGTCGTTTGCGAAGGACGCGGCTGAAAGGGAGATGGCGTTCACCGCTTTCGCTTCCGGGGAATGCACCGACCAGGGAAGCCGGTTCCTGTCGAGGATAAAAATTTCGTAATCACCCCGAAGCTCACTGAGACTGGCCCGGGCCACATCCGTGAGTTTCATCTCCGTGTCCTTGGATGTGGAGGCCCGTTCCGAGCCTTCGATGATGTTCTGGCGACCGCTTCGGGCAGCCTGGGTCATCTGGTCGTACTGCCGTCCTTTGGGATCGTAGAACTTCCCGGCACCGTCCCGGAAATCATGGGTGAGAAAACGTCGACAGAACCGCAGGGTTTCGATCTGGATGATGGTGGCCAGCGTAAACGAATGCAGCCGCCTGAACCCACCATGCTTGTCAAACAATTCAACCATGCCCCTATCAATTCCCATTCATCCAGGTCAACAAAGTCACCCCTGTCAATACGGTCAACAAGGTCAAAACCTCACTCAGCCCGCAACCCCTCCCCATCCACCGCCACATCGAGAAACCCGGCGTTCGGTGTCCGGTTAAGAATCTCCGCCCAATCCGCCTTAAGTCCTTCCAGCCTGTCCGGCTCACCCAAAGCCCACACACAGCCGCCGCCACCGGCACCGGTAAACCGGACGCCGCAACCCCTTCGTCCAGCGGCTTTGGCCAGCTGTTTTCCCGTGTCGTCCAGCACATCGGGCGTCAGGCCCATGCGGATTTCCGTTTCCCGGCTCATCCACCGGGCCGCCTCGTCGTAATTTTCAAGATAAAGGGCCTCGGCAAAAGACGCGGAACAGGCCATGATCTCACGCCACACGCTCCGGTCTTTGGCCCGCATGAAATGATCCACCCATTTTCCGTTGATGTTCACCGATTCGTGGGGTTCGCCGCAGTAGGCCGCCATGATCCGCCGTTCCAGTTCCGGGTAGCCGGCCGGGGGCACGAGCACCCTCCGCTCGTAGGGCACATCGGTCACATCGCCGGTGAAACACCAGGCGTTCACCCCGCCGTAGGCTGCGGCCAGCTGGTCCTGCATGCCGCAGGGCACCCGGAGCACGCTGCTTTCGATGGCGTAGGCCAGAAGAACGATGCGGTCCAGGGGAATCCGTCCATCCGGGCACTGGTTGGTGATCTTCATCAGGGCCCCGATCAGGGCCACCGCCGCCACCGACGAACCGCCCAGGGCGCTGCGGGGGGGAGACGAGGACCGGATGTCGATGGCAAGGCCGTCCACGCCGAAATGCTCGCAGATGGCGAACATCAACCCCAGAGGATGGGCGATGGGCGCTTCGCCGGTCCTGAACGCCGCGGGCTCGAATCCCAGTGAGGACACACGGACCCAGCCCGGATCGAAGGGCGACACCGTGGCCGTGGTCCGCATGGACAGGGCGATGTTCACCGTGGTCGGGGAAAAACGCCGCAAGGGAAAGAAAAACGTGCTGATGTCAAGGGTTCCGCCCATGTCGAGACGGCAGGGAGCTGACATGGTGACCGTGCTGTTTTCAGAAAGTGTGTTTGTCATGGTATGTTTCCTCGGATGGTGTTCAGAAATTTCAGGCTCATCAGGTCCTTTTCCAGATGAAAAGGAAGAAATCGTTCAATGAAACGCAGGCTTTCCAGCAGGGTCTGCCTGGAAAACCGGATCACGGAGCTTTTTCCCGGTTCGGTTTCGGCGAACCAGAGCAGTTGTTTCAGGGTTCCCTTGGTCAGCTCCAGGGTGGCCGGAGAGCGTTTCCCGCAGGACTGGCAGACGATTCCCCCCTGGCCCACATCGAAAAGAATCCGGGTCTGGTCCATATGGTCCAACGGTTTACGGCAGGCCAGACAGGACGAAAGTTCCGGGCTGTGGCCGGTGAGTTTCAGGAATTTCAACTGGAAGAAAAGGCTGGTCTCTTCCGGAGCCCTTGAACCGCCGGACAGCTCGGAAAAGGTATGGAACAAAAGGTCGTAGACCCCGTGGTCCCGTGTCCCCTCTTCGAGAAAACGGTTGACGATCTCGGCAAAATAACTGGCGTAGGCTGTTTTGAGGATATCCCGGCGGATGCCTTCGAAAGGCTCAGCGAGCGAGGCTTCCTGAAGGTGGGCCATGCGGCTGCTTTCCCGGACCACCAGGTCCAGGGCGTAGAACAGTTCGAGAAGGCCGGAGAACCGTTTCACGCTTTTCCTGGCGTTTTTCGCCATAAGCGACAGCTTGCCTTTGTGGCGGGTGAGGACGGTGAGGATCACATCGTGGTCCGCGTAGTCCACACGCCGTATCACCAGGGCTTCGGTGTTGTATATCAGGCTGTTGTCGGATGGTGTCATGCTGAAACCAGGATCGTCGTGTCCGGCCCGTCAACGTTTCATAAAAGAATCGTCGCGATGGACAGATAGATGAAGATCCCGATCACGTCGATGGTGGTTGAAATGAAAGGCCCCGAGGCCACGGCCGGGTCGATGTTGATTTTCCGGAACACCATGGGAACGAAAGACCCCATGAGGGCCGCCAGGGACATGGAGCAGAACACGGAAAGCCCCACCGTGGTGGATAGAACCCAGGGGATGATATCCTGATGGAAACGAACCCGGGCTACTCCGCCGAGAAAAGCCCCGTAGATCAGGCCCAGGAGAACCCCCACGGCCAACTGCTTCATCACCACCGACCAGAAGTCCCGCACATCGAGACGACCCGTGGCAAGACCACGGACCACGATGGTGGAGGACTGGGCGCCCACGTTACCCCCCATGCCGGTGATAACGGGAATGAAGGGGGCGAGAAGGATGAAATGTTTGAGGCCGCCTTCAAACGAACTGATCACGAACGAAGCCAGGACACCGCCGAGGCAGCTGGCGAACAGCCAGGGCAACCGGATGCGGGTGCTTTTGACCACAGACTGGGTTTCCACGAAATCCTCACCCACACCGGCCATTTTCAGGATGTCTTCCGTGGCCTCCCGGCGAAAGATGTCGATGACGTCATCCACGGTGACGATACCCACCAGCCGGTTCTGTTCGTCCACGACGGGAACGGCCAGGATGTCGTAACGGGCCACCAGCTTGGCCACCTCTTCCTGGTCCGTGTCGGTGCGGACGGAAAAGATGTCCCGGGTCATGAAATCCTTGAGGGGCGTGTTGGGTTTCACCACCACCAGCTGACGCAGGGACACCACGCCGAGAAGGTGGTCCGACTCGTCGACCACGTAAAGATAGAAGGGCATCTCGACGTCGTGGTAATCTTTCTGGATGGACTCGATGGCTTCCCTGGCCGTGGAGATTTCCCTCAGGGCGATGAAATCGGGCACCATGATCCCGCCGGCCGTATCCCTGTCGTAGCGCAGCAGCTCTTCGACCTCTTCCGAGTCCTCGGTGTTCATCTTCCGGAGGATCTGGTCCGCTTTTTCCTGGGGAAGTTTGCTGATCAGGTCGGCCACATCGTCGGCGGGCATGTGGGTAAAAATCTCCACGCTTTCATCAATGGAAAGGTGGTCGATGAGGTCGAGGAACATGTACTCCTCCAGCTCGCTGAGGAGAAGGGCCTTCTGCTCGATATCGTTGATCAGGTCGAAAAGTTTGCGCTGGTGTTCGAGGGGAAGGGACCTGAAAACCAGGGAAAGATCCGCGGCGTGGGCCTTGTTGACGATTTTTTTAAGATGGGATGCGGCATCCCTTCTGAGCAGCCGTTTGATGGTTTCACCAAGGATCGTGTTCCGGTCATTCGCCATAGACACTCCTTTTCACCTTCGTCACAGAGATTGCCAATAACAAGAGGCTGCTTCAAAACGTCCGGATCGTTGATATCAGAACGCTTTGGAACTTCCTCTTCGATAAGCACACGCCGTCATCGACCGTTTCCCGCCCCCATCCCCTTTCGGGCAAACGCTTCAGGGGAGCTGGATGTTCACCGACTGGCCACATTTTCCCGGAAGGGTCACCGGGTTGTTGTTTAGGAACAGGGACACCCCGCATTTGTCTTCAACCAGGATGTTGAACATCGTGGCCGCCTTCAGGTCCACATGATCCCCCGGCTTCATCCTGTATTCATCCGGGGCGCCGTTGTCCACACTGACCTTGACCGTGGTTTTTTCCACACAGACCACTTCCAGGTGATAGCCGTCGACGGTGGCCTTACCCACAGGGGCCGCGTCTCCGACGGTTCCGGAACCTGTTTCGCTTTCAGGATGAGAGATCCCGTCGTTTCCCGGAGCCCCTCCGGGAACCGGCGTTTCGACACCCGGGCCTGTTTCCGCCGGAGTGACGGCCTGATCCGCAGGAGGCGCCGTGTTCTTACGGTGTTGAACGTAATAATAAATCCCGGCGGCAAGGGCGGCCCCGACGACCAGAACGATCAGCCATCCCATGGCTCCACCGCTCCGTTTCCGCGTGTTTCGTGGCTGTTTGACCGTTTTGTAGCTCACGCGCCGGATGACCTGTTCGTTTTTCTGAAATTCGGATTTGCCTTCAGGCTGTTGAGCTTCCTTGCCAAGGACCCGGTTGTAACGCCGGAGCACCTCGGCCGGGTCAGCTCCCACGGCTTCGGCGAAGGTTTTGAGAAAGCCTTTCAGAAACACCGGCTCGGGGAGCTTGGACAGGTTGTCCGCCTCGATCTGCTCAACCACGAACTTGGATATCCTGGTGTAATCCATGACATCCTCGATGCTCATGCCCTTCGCGAGCCTGGCTTTTTGCAGGTACGGTCCGAAGGAAAGCTGTGAATCATCCACGTTCATCCCATTGTCTTTCCGGATTGTGTCGTTGTCTTCCATGGCAGCGTCCATCGTCATTCGTTGATTGTGATCTGAGCCTGTTCCCGGAGTCTGGCCACCCATTTTCCGAACTTCTCATCGGCCTGGACCTGATAGACCTTGTCGGCGATCATGTCCGAGACCTCTTCCTTTTTTTTATCCTTGAACTCGTCTTTATGTTTTTCGTAGTAATCGTCGATGTCCTTCTGGGTCACCACGATCCTCGATTTCACTTCGTACTGGATCAGCTTGTTCCGGAGAAGGATATTCCGGATCTCCTTCTTGTACTGCTCGAGTGTCACACCCTCTGTTTCCAGCATTTTCCGAAGGTCTTCATCGGTGAACGAGTTCATCTGCTTGATGCGTTCGACGTAAGTATCTATTTCGTTGCTGCTCACCGTGATCTGGGCCTTTTTCACCTCCTGGTTGGTGATCTCCTGGTCGATGAGCTGCTGGATCAGGTTGCTCCTGATCTTGAACCGCATCTCGATCTCCTTGTCCAGGGGATAGGCGTTTTCCCGGAGCTTCTTCTCATAGGGCGCGAAAGCCTCGTTCACCATGGAATAGGTGATGATCTCATCGTTGACGACGGCCACGATGCGGTCCACCATTTCCAGGTCCTCTGCCCAGGCATTGGAAACACAAACCAGGGCCGCCATCAACAGAACGGCAGCGTATCTTTTCATTGTCATTATCATTGACTTATTCCTGTTCATACTAAAAAAACACGATTTTCCCCGAAGTATCGCTTCCCGAAAAACCCACTCTCTTTTCCCACATTTCACCGCGAACTTCAATCGATTTATCGACCTTTTTCCTTTCGTAACCGTTTCCACACATACCCTGGACCTGTCCACAGGATGCGGGCCGGAATCCGTCTATCCGTTCACACAGCGGGCGATATCCTTCAGGATTTTCTTCACCTGACCCATCTGGGCCGCTGTCCCCGCCTTGGGGAGCCTGACCTTGAGCACACATTCCGGGGTCAGCTCGAAACGGTCCGGTTCCGGAGTCACCAGGTCCACGATCTTCTGGGGGTTTTTCTGGTGGCGCTCGGAAAAATAGACGCTCATCTGCTGGGCCGAGATGTCGAGGCGTTTGACCCCCGCCTTCACCGCCAGGATTTTCAGCATGATCCTCAAGAGCATGTTCTGGGCTTCCTCGGGCATCTCACCGTAACGGTCGACCAGTTCGTCCCGGACGTCCGACAGCTCTTTCAGCTCCACGAACCCCGAGAGACGGCGGTACAGCATCAGTCGCTGATCGAGAGACGGAATGTACTCCTCGGAAAAATACGCGGAAAACTGGACGTTGATTTCCGGCTCCAGGTCTTCCACCTGGGGTTCGCCTTTGATGTCGCTCATGGCCTCTTCCATCAGGCGAAGGAACATGTCGTAGCCCACCGCCGCGATGTGGCCGCTCTGGGATGCCCCCAGGGCCGCGCCTCCGCCCCGGATCTGGAGATCGCTCATGGCGATCTGGAACCCGGCTCCCAGGTCGCTGTACTCCATCAGAACCCGGAGACGCTTCCTGGCGTCACGGGACAGGGCGCTGTCCTCGGGAATGAAAAGATAGGCGTAGGCCTGCTCCTCGCCCCGGCCGATCCTGCCCCTCAGCTGGTACATCTGGGCCAGGCCGAAACGGTCCGCCTTGTTGATGAACATGGTGTTGGCCGCCGGAATGTCCAGGCCCGATTCAATGATGGTGGTGCAGACCAGCACGTCGATCTCCCGGTTCACGAACTGCATCATCACCTTTTCCAGGTCTTTCTCGTTCATCTGACCGTGGGCCACGGCGCTGCGGACCTCGGGCACCAGGTTTTTCAGGTGTTCGTTGATCCTGTCGATGCTTTTCACGTGGTTGTGGACAAAGAAGATCTGGCCTTTGCGGTCCAGCTCCCGCCGGATTCCCTCGACGATCACCGCGTCGTCGAATTCGGACACGTAGGTGATGATGGCCTGGCGCTTTTCAGGAGGCGTGGTGATCACGCTGATATCCCTTATGCCGGTCATGGCCATGTGAAGGGTCCGGGGAATGGGCGTGGCCGTCAGGGTCAGGACGTCCACGGTGTTCCGGAGTTTTTTCAGCCGTTCCTTGTGTTTGACGCCGAAGCGCTGCTCCTCGTCCACCACCACCAGCCCCAGGTCCTTGAAATGGATGTCGTCGGACAAAAGACGGTGGGTTCCCACCACCACGTCCACCTTGCCCTGGGCCAGGGCTTCCACGATATCGTTCTGCCGGCCTTTGGTCTTGAAACGACTGAGGCCCTCCACTTTCACCGGGTAACGCTGGAACCTTTCGGTGAACGTTTTCGTATGCTGTTCGGCCAGGATCGTGGTGGGCACCAGGACCGCCACCTGCTTGCCGTCGTTCACGGCTTTGAAGGCGGCGCGCAAGGCCACCTCCGTCTTGCCGTAGCCCACATCCCCGCAAACCAGCCGGTCCATGGGCGTGTCTTTCTCCATGTCGGTGATCACGTCCTCGATGGCCGCAATCTGGCCGGGCGTCTCCTCGTATTCGAACCCGGCCTCGAAATCCCGGAAATAGCTGTCGGAGGAGGAGAAGGCGTATCCCGGCTTCACCTTCCGTTCGGCGTAGAGGTTCAGCAGTTCGCCGGCAATCTTTTCCACTTCCCGTTTGGCTTTTTCCTTGACCTTGTCCCAGGATTTTCCGCCCATCTTGTCCATGGCGGGCACGTAGCCCTCCACGCCGATGTACTTCTGGATCATCCCCATCCGTTCCACGGGCAGGTAGAGGCGGTCGTCGTCCTTGTACACGATATGGAGAAAATCCCCGGTGACCTTGTTCAGGGTGATTTTGGAAATTCCGTCGTACCGACCGATGCCGTGTTCCGAATGCACCACGAAATCCCCTTCCTTCAGCTCGCTGAAGGACAGGAAATCCTTGCCCTTGATCCGTGAGGCGCTCCGGGTCACCCGGCGTTTGGCCCCGAAGATCTCGTCTTCGGTGATCAGGGCCAGCCCTGTTTCCGGCAAGACGAAACCCGAGGACACATGGCCGAGGCAGACCAGGACAAGCCCCCGGGTCCGGCTGAAATCGGGAACATGGTCGAAGACAGAAGGATCGATGCCGTAAGGAGCCAGAAGTTCCCGTAGGCGCTCGGCCTGGGACCGTGTGCCCGCCACCAGCACCGTGGTGAACCGTTTCTCTTTCTTGTCCTCGATCCACTGAACCAGGGGCAACAGGGGGTTGTCCACCGTGGACCGGGTTTTCAGTTCCGAACTCAAGGCCCTGTTCTCCCCGATGGAGAAATGGATGGCCGAAGGATTTTCCCCTTCCCTTGCCGCCTCCACCTGGAACTCCCGGAACCGGACCTGGCGGAAATTCCCGAGACGTTCCTGAACGTTTGCCCAGTCCAGGTAAAGCCGTTCCGGCTCAACAGCCAGACGTTTGTCGGCGAGGGCCCGGCTGTAACTCCCGCCGGCTTTGTCCAGAAACTCTTCCAGCTCCTTGCGGATGTCCTCGTCCCGGTCCAGGACGAACACCGCCGAGGAGGGAAGGTAATCGAAGAACGTATCGGTTTCCGGATAGACGAGGGGCAGCAGGTTTTCCGTTTCGCCGGCCCCGCCTTCCCCCTTGATCAGCTCCACGATGTTCCTCACCTTGGACACGGGGATGTTCATCAGCGAGGCCTGTTTTCTCACCCGGTTGATGATCTCGTCAAGATCCTCCCGCTTGAGGATGGTTTCCCGGGCCGGCACGATCAGGGCTTCGCTGAGGCTGTCGATTTTCCGCTGGGTGGACACGGAGAAAAACCTCAATGATTCCACCGTGTCTCCGAACAGTTCCATGCGGATCGGGTGCTCGTACATCGGTGAGAAGAAATCCACGATGCCGCCCCGCAAGGAAAAGTCTCCCGGTTCTTCGACCAGGGTGGTCCGGGTGTATCCGCCGGAAACAAACCGGGCCGCCAGGCTGTCCAGGTCCACATCCTCGTTCACCATGACGATATCGGTGAAATCCAGCAGTTCCTTTTTCGGGATCAGGCGCTGAACCAGGATGTCGGGC
>CAZWTY010000104.1:0-12499 GCA_964637565.1 uncultured Desulforapulum sp. | reverse complement strand
CCCTTTGGGATCAATTGGTTTTTTGACGGATGGACTGTTTTTCCTTCCGGTGCATACCGGCGTGCCGGCATATTAGAGATACCGGTACGACTGTTTTTAATAAAACGCGATAGAGATGAATATCATTTTATATCAGATACATAAAACCGAAGTTAAAGGATTTCATACAGGATACCCGGCCGGCCGGTATGCACCGGAAGCCCTGTGTCTTGAAAGCACCATAAAGACGGTAGGATAGGGATATTTTGTCAAACTTTTTCAAAAAGTTTGGCTCCCGGCAGGGCCGCCGGAGGCATTCATTTCTATAGAAATCCAAACATGACAAAGCCAGACTAAGCCCACTTTTCGTTCAGCACAATGCCGCCGGGCAGGGATTCCCCGAATTCCGCCGTTTCTTCCTGGCGGGTCAGGGCCACGACCTTCAACAGGGGTTCCCAGGTTTTGGGGGGTATCTGGTGTTTTCCCATGAAATCCAGAATCTTTGCAATCAGGGATTCGTCCAGGTCGCGCATCCTGTCCCCTGTTTTCCGGGCCATGCGCACCAGGGTGGCGGCGGCATGGGAGGGATCGGGCCAGCTGAGGCCGAGGATCTTTTCGATCCAGGCGGTGACATCCCGGGGAGCGACCACCCGGTCCACCGATCCGTAGAGGGGTTCCCGGGAGCCAAACCGGGACACGGCCCAGAGCTCCTGGGGCATGGCTTTGGCGGTGAGTTCGCTGGTGAGGATGTTGCCCAGCCGGACCTTGTCCTGGGTGTTGAGGCGTTCCATGTTGGCCAGGGCCATCCAGATTTCCCGGCGCTCCTGGGCGCTTATTTTCACGACGGTTTTTTTGTTCTTCCCATCGAGCTTCACCACCTGGTCCTGGAAGAACTGGCGCTGCTGGCCGGGGGTGAGTCCTGCGGCCACGCGCCGCCAGAGAATCCACCATTCGGCGTTCACCTGGGCGTTGTTGGAAAAAACGGGTCCTTTCTTGTAGATCTTCCAGAGCTGTTTCACCCGTTCGGGATCGAAGCCGTGGCCCAGGCCGGGGCGCAACGTGAAACCGGCCAGGTTCAGCCAGGTTTTCTCGTGTTCGGGGCTCTGGTTTTTTCCGTCCATGATGTTCAGAAGGGCATCGGAGAGGTGTCTTAAAAGCTGGAGGGGCCAGGCGTTTTTCGGGTTGCCGGCAACGGCCGTGACGGCCTTACCCACACCGGCGAGCAGGGCGTGGCTTTCCGTTTTCGATTTTCCCGGTGTAAAGGCGTGGTCGATGACGGCGGCCGCCCGGCTGAGAATGCTGTCGTCGAGGATTTTGGAATCCTTCATGTCGATGGCCGAGGTGTCGCCGCGCAGGGTGAAACTCAGCTTCCAGCGGTGATCGCTTTCAAGGGACCGGCAGCGGATGTCCAGGGTGCCCATTTCCGTGTAGTCGGCTTCCAGATGGACGGGAAGGGCGGTTTCCACCTGCTTTTTCCCGTAGGATATCACGGTTTTCAGCGGGGGGAGGGATGCCAGGGTGTCGTCCAGGGCGATCAGGTCTCCGGCCCGGTCTCCGGACCGGTAGCTGGAGCTGAAAAGATCGAAGCTCACCGGCCGGTTGGTGAGAACGGTTAGATCCAGGTTTTTCAGTTCCACATGGGAACCTTCGTCAAGGCCCCGTTCCACCAGACAGACGGCCCGGTCCGGCGAGTCCTGGGTTGTGGTGGAAAGGCCCAGGTAGTAGGAGCGGGGGCTTCCGCTGCCCACACGGACGCCTTTGCCCAGTTTCACCAGACCGTAGTAGGCCGCGCCCACGGCCACGGCCAGATCCGGGTCTTTGTTTTCAAGAACAGCGGGAAGGGCTGTGTCGTCCTCGCCAAACCAGTGCCGGACAGCTTCCCGGATGCGTTCGGTGATGAGATGGGGTTTCAGGGAACCCCCGTTGAACAGAACGTGGCGGGGCGAGGGGGATGTGCCCAGCTTCTGCCGGATCTCCTCCCGGTGCTGTTCGAGAAACCAGCACAAATGGCGGGTCATGGCCGGTTCCTGTTCGTAGGGGAGGCCGAATTCGCTGATGCCCTTGCGGCCTTTGCTTTTGATCGAATCCCCAGGGCTCACCAAGGGAAAAAAACCGTCGAGGAGCATGGTTTCGATGGTGGCCCGGGTGAGATCGCCGGACACGGTGCCTCCGATGAGACGGCTGCCCTGTCCCATGAGGATGATTTTTTCCGATTCGCTGCGGCCGTCCAGGATGGTTTCCTTGGCCCTTCGGCACTGGTGGCAGAGGTTTTTCCAGCGGTCCCCGGAAAGGGGGCCGGAGCCTTTGGGGAAACTCTGCTCCACTTGACGGGCCAGGGCCAGGTCGATGTTGTCGCCGCCCAGGATCAGGTGGTCGCCCACGGCCAGACGTTCGAAACGGGGCGTTCCTTCCGTGGCCCGGAGGGTGATCAGGGTAAAATCCGTGGTGCCCCCGCCGATGTCGCAGACCAGGATCAGGTCGCCGGGGGTCACATGGTCTTCCCAGCGTGTTTCATGGCGGGAAAGCCAGCTGTAGAACGCGGCCAGGGGCTCCTCGATCAGGGTGACGGAGCGGAAACCGGCCATTTTCGCCGCCTCCACCGTCAGCTCCCGGGCCACCTCGTCAAAGGAGGCGGGCACGGTGATCACCACCATCTGGTGTTCCATCCACAGGGATTCGTCGTCTTTCTTCGCGGCGTTCCAGGATTTGCGGATATGGGCCAGGTAGTGGGCCGAAGCGGCCACGGGCGACACTTTGGCCACCTCGTCGCTTGAACCCCAGGGAAGGATTTTCGCCTTGCGGTCGGCCTGGTGGTGGCAGAGCCAGCTTTTGGCCGAGGACACCAGCCGGGACGGAACCTTGGCCCCGTGGTCCCTGGCGTAGACTCCGGCAAAGGCCCGGTCCGTGGTCTTGTACGGGTGAACCACGGCGTCAGCCGGGATGTCGTAGTCTCCGGGTATGTAGAGAAACGAGGGCAAAACCTTTTCACGCCCGATTTCGCCGGGACCGGTGAGCTGGGGAACCTTGAAGATCTGGATTTCCCTGGGGTCCTTGGCGTTCAGATCCACGTAGGACACGGCGGAATTGGTGGTCCCCAGGTCGATGCCGATGATGTAGGAGACGTTGTCAGACGCGGTCATCGTCGTTTTCCCGCACGTTGAATTCCAGTTTCCATTTTTCCCCGGTGTCACGGGACACGCAGTGGAACTCCAGGGTTCCCGTTTCCGTGACGCTGATGTCGAAATACACGGGGATCATGCGGCCCGGTTCGCCGGTGAGGGTGGTTTCGATGCTGGCCACCGGTTCGATTTCACCGTCGCGCCAGCCGTCCACCAGGGTTCCGGCCACGTCGTCTTTCCGCATGGTGGAGCCCAGAATGTCGAAGATCACCGGTTCGCCGGTAATGAGGACGAATTCCTCCGTGTCGATCAGGGCGTCGCTGCCTTCTTCCATGCCCTTGGATGCCACGCACAGGGCTTTTAAGGGGGCCACCATGCCGGGAACGGCGGGCATGGACGATTCGATGGCCACGTAGTAGGCCCGCTCCAGACCGGCCCGGATCCGGATGCCTTTGCCCTGACGGGCCAGGCCGTAATAGGCGGCGCCACGGGCCACGGACAGATCGAAGTTGCTGGAGTTGAGTTCCCGCACCGTCTTGCCCTGGCCCAGGGTCCGGCTCCAGGCGGCGAGAAGGTCGAGGATCCGCCGTCTGATTTTCGCCGATTTCATCACCCCGCCGTTGAACAGCACGGCGTCGGGGATTTCCATGGCCCCGTCGGATTTGGGGTTCATGGCCAGAAAGGCGGCCAGATGGCGTGTGATGGAAGGGTCGGCCTCGTAGGAAAGGCCCAGTTCACGAAGGCCTGCACGTCGTCGTTCCCGGGGTCTGTCAGACGGTTCGCACACAGGAAAAAACCCGTCGAGAATCACGGCGTCCGTTTCGCCCTGACCCAGGTTTTCCCGTAAAGTTCCGCCGATGAGGCTGCTTCCACGTCCCAGGACCGTGACAGGAACTTCGGCCGCGCCGTCGTCGGCCAGGAGTTTCTCTTTGGCCCTGCGGCAGGTGTGGGCGAGCCCCCTCATCTGCCAGTCGTCCAGGCGGGTGCCTTTCTGCTCGAATTTGGCGGCCACGGTGTAGGCCAGGGCCAGATCCATGTTGTCCCCGCCCACCAGGAGGTGGTTGCCCACACAGAGGCGTTCCAGGTCCAGTTCCCCGTTGTTTTCAGAAATACGGATCAGGCTGAAGTCGGTGGTTCCGCCGCCCACATCGCAGACCAGGACCAGCTCGCCTTTTTTCACGGCTTTCCGGAAGGCGTTTTTCTGTTCGTCGATCCAGGCGTAGAACGCGGCCTGGGGTTCCTCCAGGAGGGTGATGTGCTCGAAGCCGGCCATGTGGGCGGCTTTCACGGTGAGGTCACGGGCCACGGCGTCGAAGGAGGCGGGCACGGTGAGGTGGATGTCCTGGAATTCCATGGCGCACAGGGGATCGTCGGCGGCCATGGTGTGGTTCCAGGCGTCCCGGAGATGGTCCAGCACCGCAGCGGACGCCTGGACCGGGCTCATTTTGGAAAGGTTCTCGTCCCCTTTCCAGGGGAGAATCGGCTTGTTCCGGTCCACCAGGGTGTGGCAGAGCCAGGATTTGGCCGAGGCGATGAGCCTCATGGGGATCTCTTCGCCCCGGTTCCGGCCGAATTCACCGACGGCCACGCTGTTTTGCCCGTTCCAGGGAAGAGCCAGGGAGCCTTTGTCCACGTCGTGGGCTTCGGCGAGAAAGACAAAGGAAGGCAGCATGTCCCGGTCAGAGACGCTTCCGGGTCCCACAAGCTGGGGGATCTGGAAGATGCGGATGGCGGCCTGGGTTTCGTCTTCGGGCTGTGCCAGGGTATAGGCCGCCACCGTGTGGGTGGTGCCCAGGTCGATGCCGATGATGTAGCGTGCGTCTGTCATGTCTGTCCTTACGGTTTTATTTCAACTTCCGCCGGAGCCAGGATGTCCGGGCTGGCCTGCTGGGAGAGTTTCGGGATGTCGAGTTTTCCGGCTTTCCAGCCTTTGTGGCGGAGGATTCCGGTGAAGGGGGGATGGCCCGCCACGTCGCCGGTCAGCTTGATCTCCGAGGGGTCGAAACCTTCCTCCACAGTCACGGTGTCGCCCTCGGCCTTGTCCATGACCGGCTCGAGGTGAAGGTACTTGTCAAGGGTCCGGGAACACTGGTCGTGGATGTGGCGCACGGCGGCCCCGATCTGGGCGTCGTCGTAACCGTCTAATTTTTCGGCGAAGAAGTCGAGAAGCCGCCCCTCGTTCTGGAGCACGGAAAGGAGATGGACAAACAGCCGGGCTTTGGCTTTTTCCTCGATCTGCTGCTGGTCAGGGTCGGGCTTGGCGTCTTTTTTGACGGGTTCCTGTTCCTGGCCTTTCATGTCGTCCTTGGCCACCCAGCCCAGGATGAAAAAGGAGATCAGGCCGAACAGCAGGGCGAGAGCCATGGTTCCGGGAACGAACACTTTCAAAAACCAGGGTTTCAGGAACAGAAAGGTGTCAAAACCCGCCTGGAACGTGGTGCCGTCGGTCATGGCCTGGGTTTCTCCGGCCTTGATGGTCATCAGGTTGATGCCAAGGTACAACAGTCCGTCCAGAGCGGCGGTCATCAGCACCACGAGAAGGACGATCCACAGTAAAAAACGTGCGGACATTCCGTTGATTCGTTTCATTGTATCGTCTCCTTGGTAATGGCTTGATTAAAAAAAGTAAAAAAAGAATGTTATTAAAAGGATCGGGGCATGGTGTCAAGGGTCAATTGGGTCTGGGGAGGGGCGTCACCGTCCGAAAGGGAGCATCAGGTCTTCCCCGTCCTTTTCGATCACCACGTAATCCTTGTCGATCCGTTTCACGTAACCGCCCTCGATGCGCCGGCCTTCCCGAACGATCTGGGAGTTGATCACGGCGATGCGGCTTGAAGGATCGCTGGACCAGGAAATGGCGTGCAGGGTCAGCCAATTGGCCGGCACGGTTCTATCGGGAGGCACCAGATCCTGGGGAAGGTTCCGGATGAGCCGGGACGCTTTTCGGTTGAATTCCGCGGTCTGGGTCACCTTGTCGGCTGCGGGCTTTTCCCCGGCGGAAGACTGGGTTGCTAAAAAACCCGGGCTTTTCTTCCGGCTGACAAGACGGGTCAGGGCCTCCAGGCCCGAGGATGTTCCGGTGTCCGGGGTGGCAGCGGCTTCTTCGGCGGCGAGTTCTTCTTCTGTTTCCAGACTTTTTTCCGTCGCGGGCGGTCGCTGGACTGTTTCGTCGAACGCCATGGCGTCTTCCAGGGTTTCGGTTTTCTGAACGGCCTCTTCGGTAAGGCGGGTTGATTGTTCGACCGGGGCCGTGACGGCCTTGTCATCTTTCCCCGATCCGGCCAGAAGGTAGGCCACGGAAACGGCCATGAAAAGGGTGGCTCCAAGTCCCAGGAGAATCCGGTGTTTCAGCCTGTTTTCAGACAGCCTTCCTGAAAGGGTCAACCGGGCGTTCACGGACTGGGGCCAGTTGAAATCCGCAATGGACTCCTCTTTTTCAGACTCCAGTTTTTTCAATGCGTCCAGAATCGAACTCACGCTTTATCCTCCAGGCGCGAAAAGGGATCAGCCCTTGGCAGGCTGTTCCGGGACTTCTTCCACGGTTTTGTCCGGTACCACGTATGGGATGGGGAAGGCCTTCTTTTCGTTGTAAATCACAATTTTCGTCAGATCGTTGACTTTTCCGTCGGCTTTGAACCCGTATTTTTTCTGGATGATCTTCACGATCTTTTCCGTTTCCTTGTCGTAGACCGCGTTGATGTCCACGGTGTCGTAACCCAGGTCCCGAAGAAGCATCTTCAGACTTAAAATGGATTCTTCCGGGGCCGAGCCGGGAATGGTGCCCACGCAGCCCAGAAAGTTTTTCCACAGCACGTAGGCCACGCCGGTCCACTGCTGGTCGATCTCGATCCGGCTCATCACCAGGGTTTTGCCGTTGCCCTGGTCGAGGACCATCTTTTCACCTTTTACGCCTTTCAGCACCAGGTAGATGGGGTCTTCGTATCCGGGCATGTAGAATTCGGCAATGGCGGGAAGATTCAGGTTTTGGACCAGGGAAAAATCGTCGTTGACCTGGTACAGGGAATACCCGTTCATCCGGGCTCCCAGGTTGAAATAGGTGGGGTCGTCGGAAAGGGTGTCCAGCTTTCCCGACACGGAAAGGCTGTCATCCCAGAGCCGGAGCACGGTCTGGAGGGCCGCCTTCCTGGTGTGTTCCTGAACCGCCTCTCCCCGGGTCCCGGGAGGGCCGACGAAAAGCCCCTCGTCAAAGGCTCCGGGAACAGTTTCCCCTTCCCGCACGATCCTGTTTTTATCCGAAGGCATGGGCAGCCTGGCCGGTTCCCTGGATTCATCGGAAGAATTGTCCGTTTCCGACGATTCGGCCGAAGCGCCGGGAATGGGGTGTTTTGCCCCCACGGTGTCGACGTTGGCCCGGATCAGGAGAAAAACCAGGAAGAACACGGCGAAAACACCCATGGCAAATCCAGGGGCGAAGAAACGGCGCGGGGCTTCCGGCTGCCGCTTCACCGAAAGTTCCTTGAGGGCTTTTTTCATGATGGCCCGGGTGATCTCCCGGGTGCTCATCACGTAAGCGGTGAGCAGGGCCCGGTCGCAGGCGATGTTGATCAGCCTCGGGACGCCTTTGGAGTACCGGTGAATCTGGCGGACCGCGGCGTGGGAAAATTTCACGGGCCGGGTGCCGGACGCCACATACAGGCGGTGACTGATGTACTCCCTGGTCTCTTCAAGGGAAAGGGGCAAAAGACGGCAGGACAGGGTGATGCGCTGGCCGAGCTGACGGAGTTCGTAAGAATCCAGGGTTTTGCCCAGCTCGGGCTGGCCCACCAGGATGATCTGGATCAGTTTGCTGGTGGTGGTCTCCAGGTTGGACAGGAGCCGCAGCTGTTCCAGCACCTCGGCGCTGAGGTTCTGGGCCTCGTCGATGATCAGGATGATCTTCTTGCCTTCCGCCTTCTTTTCCATGAGAAAGCGGTTCAGGATGTCGATGAGTTCCTTGATGGTGTCTGGCGAGGAGTCGATGCCGAAATCGTCGTTCACCGCCTTGAGAAGCTGGAGGGAATCCAGTTTGGGATTGAAGATGTAGGCGGCTTCGATGCCGGTGGCAAGGCTTTCTAAAAACACCCGGCACAAGGTGGTCTTGCCCGTTCCCACCTCGCCGATGATCTCGACAAACCCGTCACCCTGGGAGATGGCGTAGCTCAGGTGGGCCAGGGCTTCCTCATGGCATTTGCTGAGGTAAAGGTAGGCCGGGTTGGGAACGAGTTGGAACGGTCTTTCCTTGAAGCCGAAAAATTTTTTGTACATGGTTTCTTATACCGCTGGTCCTGTCCCGGGCCATCCGTCAGGCGGATGGTTTCAGGGGAGGAATGTCACAGTGCCTGATCAGTTCCCGTATGCTTTTGATGGCCGCCTCGATGCGTTTTCTCACAAAGGTGAGGGTCTGGTCCCTGTGGAACAGGGTGATCAGAAAAAGATCTTCGGTCACCTGGTTGAAGTGGATGTTGTCCCTTTCCCCCTTCAGAATGAACATGGGGAACTCTTTTTCCCCGATGATGTTCGACATGGCCGTCAGGCTGCCGATGTTGCTCGCCGCCAGCACCGCCAGGTTCATGGCGTCATAGGCCGTGTCGCCGTTGTCCTGCTGGGCGATGATGTTTCCCCCCATGTCCGTGAGGATGGCCTGGGACATCCCCGAATCGATCAGCTCTTCGCTGAGGATGTCCTTCACGGTCTGGATGCGCACTTTGTCGAAATACGATGTCACACTCATACAGAATCCATATGTCTTTTGAAATCTTTCCTGGATGTGGACCAGTCCGGAAAGCCCCCCCCTGTCAGATGAACAGACGTGAGACGTCTCTTGTTTCACCGATGTATCTTCTTCTCAATACAGGTTTTTCGATTTTTCCCGTGGGATTTCTGGGAACATCGTCGAATATGATCTTTCGCGGCCGTTTGTACCGCGGAAGAGTCAGTGAAAAATCCTGAATGTCCTTCTCGGTCAGAGTCCTTCCCTGTTTGACCTGAACGATGACGGCCACCACTTCACCGAGCCGGACGTCAGGAAGTCCGATGACGGCCACGTCCTGGATGTGATCGTGGGTCATGAAGTGGTTTTCGATTTCAACTGGAAATATATTCTCTCCACCGGATATAATCAAATCCTTTTTCCGGTCCACCAGCCATATGAACCCGCTTTCGTCCTGGCGGGCCATGTCACCGGTCCTGAGCCAGCCGTTCACCAGGGTCCTGGCCGTCTCTTCCGGATTTTTGTAATACTCTTTCATCATGCCCGGGCCCCGGACCAGGAGTTCGCCGGTTTCACCGCCGGGCAGGGGGGCCAGATCCCCGTCCACCACCCGGCATTCCCATCCGTATCCGGGAAGTCCGATGGCCCCCACCTTGTGCTCGTTGCCCAGTCCAAGATGAACGCAGCCCGGGCCGGTGGCCTCGGTGAGCCCGTAGTTGGTGTCGTAATCCTGGTCCGGAAACACGGCTTTCCATTTTTCGATCAAAGACGGCGGCACGGGCTGGGCTCCGATGTGCATCAGGCGCCAGGACGACAGGTCGTAGTCTTCAAGGTTCACGTCCCCGTTTTCCAGGGCGATGAGGATGTCATGGGCCCAGGGCACCAGGAGCCAGACAATGGACACCTTTTCCTCGGATGCGGCTTCCAGGATCCAGCGGGGTGTCACGCCTTTCAGGATCACGCTTTTCGCCCCCACCAGGAAGTTGCCGAACCAGTGCATTTTGGCCCCGGTGTGGTACAGGGGGGGGATGCAGAGAAAGTTGTCGTCGCGGGTCTGGCCGTGGTGGGCCTGTTCCACTTCACAGGCGAATTCGAGACAACGGTGGGTGAGGAGCACCGCTTTGGGGACCCCGGTGGTTCCCGAGGTGAAGTACAGGGCCGCATCGTCATCGGAAGACAGGCCGGGGTCCGGAACCGTATCGGCCTGGCATGTGAACACCTCGTCCAGGGTCATGGCCCCGAAGGGGGCGGGGGAATCCGGGCCTGTGAAGATGTAGCGTCCCACATGACGGTCCAGACCGGCTTTCACCGATTCCATCCGTTCGATGAACTCCTCGCCGAAGATGAAAACCCGGGCTTCCGACGTTTCGGTGCAGAGCAGGATCTTGTCCGCGTCGAAACGGAAGTTCAGGGGAACGACCAGGGCCCCGGTCCGGAGAATGCCGAAATAGATCGGCAGCCATTCCAGACAGTTGGTCATCAACTGCACCACCTTGTCGCCTTTTTTGACGCCCAGGTCGATGAGGGTCCGGGCCACCTGGTTCGCCATGCGGTCGAATTCGGCCCAAGTGATGGACCGGCGGGAGTTGATTTCAGGCATCCGTTCCACCAGGGCTGTTTCATCCGGGTAGAGGAGGGCGTTCTGGGTCAGAATGTGTGGAATCAGCATGGGACCTTCGTGTATCGTTAAAGGGCGAAACCCTTGTCATATGGTTGCTCGAAAAATGGGCAGGTATTCACCGGCCCTTAAATGTCGCCCATGCTTATCAATATAAGAGGTAAATGTAAAGAATCGGTTGGATTTTCACATGGGTGCGGATCATGAATCCGACGGCTTGTTTCCGCTCTCCATCCGTTGCCGGGCCTTTTCGATCAGGTCCAGCAGGGAGGTGACCTTGTTCTCCGGGGCCTTGAAGATCCTCTGTTGTTCCTCGGGGCTGAAGTGTTCGTTCATGAAGTCTTCAATGGCAAGGACTTCGAACCAGCAGTCCTTGATCTTGCGGCAGGGGCTGTCACCGGCCGTTGTCCGGCAGTACCGGAAGGTGACGTGGTGCCCGAGCATCCGGCAGTAGTTTTTCTTGTCGTCGTATCGGTTCATGGAAACGTCTCCAAGAGGACGAAGCGGGCCCTGCGGTTATGACCGCCGCAGGGCCCGGGTGAATGCCGATCACCAACGTCCGCTTTTTTTCACGAAAGCTTTGGGATGATCCTTGATGGTTTCCAGGGTGGCGTTGATCTCCTCCTGGGACAGTTCGTTGTCTTTCAGTTCGCCGGCCATGAACTTTTCGTAGCTGTTGAGGTCCATGATGCCGTGACCGGACAGGTTGAAGATGATGACCTTTTCCTTGCCCTCTTCCTTGGCTTCCCTGGCTTTCCGGATGGTGGCCGCCACAGCGTGGCAGGTTTCAGGCGCCACGATGAGACCTTCGGTCCGGGCGAACAGCAGGCCTGCCTCGTAGCATTCCAGCTGGTTGATGGCCATGGGGTTCATGAGGCCTTCTTCCACTGCGTGGGAGACAAGCGGGGCCATGCCGTGGTACCGCAGGCCGCCGGCGTGAATGGGGGCCGGGATGAAGTGGTGGCCCAGGCTGTGCATGGGCAGAAGGGGCGTCATCTTGGCCACGTCGCCGAAATCGTACATGAACGGGGCCTTGGTGAGGGTGGGGCAGGACGCCGGCTCGGCCGGGATGATCTCGATGTCCGCGCCGTTGATCTTGTCATAGGTGAAGGGGAAGGCGAGACCCGCGAAGTTGCTGCCGCCGCCCGCGCAGCCGATGACGATGTCCGGCTGTTTGATGCCGAATTTGTCCAGCTGTTTCTTGGCTTCGAGACCGATGATGGTCTGGTGGAGCATCACGTGGTTCAGCACGCTGCCCAGGGCGTAACGGGTTTTGCCCGTGGTGTCCATGACTGCCTCTTCCACGGCTTCGCTGATGGCGATGCCCAGGCTTCCCGGCGTATCCGGGGTTTTGGCCAGGATGTCACGGCCGGCCTGGGTTTCCATGCTGGGACTGGCTACGCATTTACCGCCCCAGACGGCCATCATGGTTTTCCGGAAGGGTTTCTGGTCGAAGCTGATCCTCACCATGAACACCTTGCATTCCAGGCCCAGCTGGGAACAGGCGTAGGACAGGGCGCTGCCCCACTGGCCGGCCCCTGTTTCGGTGGTGATCTTCTTGATCCCGAATTCCTTGTTGTACCAGGCTTGGGCCACGGCGGTGTTGGGTTTGTGGCTGCCTGCCGGGGAAACGCCTTCGTTTTTATAGAAGATTTTCGCGGGCGTTCCGAGAGCCTTTTCAAGGCCCGTGGCCCGATGAAGGGGGGAGGGCCGCCATTTGTACAGCATGTCCAGGACGCCCCGGGGGATGTCGATCCAGCGTTCCTGGCTGACTTCCTGCTCGATGATGTTCATGGGGAAAACCGGGGCCAGCTGGTCCGGGGAAACGGGTTTTCCGTCAGGCCCCAGGGGCGGGTTCATGGGACTGGGAAGGTCCGCCGCCAGGTTGTACCATTGTCTCGGGACATCGTCTTCGGTCAGGGTTATCTTTGTAGGCATGGTCTCGCTCCTTGTGTTTTGTCAAAAACAAGGGGGACGGATTTTTCTGAGAACAGCCCGCCCCCCGGATACCTGTTTCGCGAAATAAATCTAATATTTTGCCGGGCTTTCAAAGTCAAGGATAAATTGTTTCTA
>CAZWTY010000103.1:0-12598 GCA_964637565.1 uncultured Desulforapulum sp. | reverse complement strand
CAACATCGAATAAAGGATGGGGGCATTTGTCGGATTTCGTTCCTCAATCCGACCTACGATGGGCTTCCGCAAGTTCGTTCATCATTTTTCATTTGGGCTTTGGGACTGCGGGGCAGCTGTTTTCAATCCCGTCCTCGGCTGTGCAACCATTCGACGTTGGATGTTGGGCGTTGAACGTTGGACGTTTTTTTATCTATTTAAAAGGTCAACCATGAACCCTTTTAAAACCATCTTCCCCTTCACCGCCATCATCGGACAGGACGACCTGAAAACCGCCCTGATCCTCAACGCGGTCAACCCGAAAACCGGCGGTGTGCTGATCCGGGGTGAAAAGGGCACAGCCAAATCCACGGCGGTCCGGGCGCTGGCCGAGGTTCTTCCGGACATGGAACGCCATCTGGGATGTGCCTTTGCCTGCGATCCGAAAAAACCCTCGGAATGGTGCCCGTTCTGCCGCAGGAAGGACCACGCTCCCGTTGTGGTCAAAACGAAAATCCCCGTGGTCACCCTGCCCCTGTCCGCCACCGAAGACCGGGTGGCAGGCGGCCTCGACTTCAATCTGGCCGTCCAAAGCGGTCGGCGGGTTCTTTCACCCGGCCTTTTGGCCGACGCCCACCGGGGGATCCTCTACGTGGACGAGGTCAACCTCCTTTCCGACCACATCGTGGACATCATCCTCGACGCCGCGGCATCGGGTGAAAACACCGTGGAACGGGAGGGCATGGCCTTTGTCCATCCGTCCCGGTTCATCCTGGTGGGCACCATGAACCCCGAGGAAGGCGAAATCCGTCCCCAGCTTCTCGACCGTTTCGGCCTCTGCGTGGACGTGTCGTCCGAGAAGGACCCTGACAGACGGGTGAACCTGATGACGGCCCGGGACGATTTCGACCATGATCCCTCGGCATTCGCCATCCGTCACAGCCTGGAAACCCGGGAGCTCGCCGAACGTATCCTGTCGGCACGGACACTTCTGCCTTCCGTGGTTTTCCCCGGATACCTGCGGACCCTGGTTTCCGAGCTGGTCATGGAAAACAACGCCGCCGGGCACAGGGCGGACCTGGTGATCGAACAGGCGGCGAAAGCCCTTTCCGCCTTCGAGGGCCGGAAGGAGGTGACGGTGGAGGGTGTGAGGAACGTGGCCGGTTTCGCCCTGATGCACCGGAAACGGGACGCATCCCCGCCGCCTCCGCCGTCTTCCAAAAATCATGAACACGACCACAACCCTAACGAACCTGACACTGAAAATCCGGAAGAAAACAAAGACGGCCGGGCCGAGCCTCAGTCCCAGGACAGCCCTTCACCCCAGGGGCAGGAGGAGGAAAGAAAGGAACAGGGCCCCGAACACCCCGCCCCGGAACCGGACGCTGACGGCGACAGGGACCAGGAACGGAATAGGTCACCGACTCCCTGTTCGATGTGGGCGAGACGTTCAAGGTGAAAAAGATCGCGCCGCCCAAGGACCGCGTTGTCAGGAATGGATCGGGAAAACGGTCCCGCACCCGGACCGCCATGAAACAGGGGCGTTATGTGAAAAGCGGAAACGGAAAAGGCGGGCACGACATCGCCTTTGACGCCACGCTCAGGGCCGCGGCTCCCTATCAGGTCTTCCGTAAAAATGACGTCGAAAACCAGGGCCTCGCCGTAATCCTGAAAAACCAGGACATCCGTGAAAAGATCCGTGAAAAACGCATGGGCAACTTTCTCCTGTTCGTGGTGGACGGCAGCGGCTCCATGGGGGCCAGGGGGCGCATGACCGCGTCCAAGGGGGCCGTGATGTCCCTTCTTCTCGACGCCTACCAGAAACGGGACAAGGTGGCCCTGGTCACGTTCAGGAAAGACGGGGCCTGGGTCAACCTGCCGCCCACGGCATCCATAGAACTGGCCGCCCGGCTTCTTTCGGACATGCCTGTGGGCGGAAAGACGCCACTTGCCGCCGGACTGGTCAAGGGTTTCGAGCTGGTCAAAAACCACCTGCTTCGGGAGCCCGACGCCCGGCCCATGATGATCGTCATCACCGACGGCAGGGCCAATGTGCCCTTGACGGGCGCTAAACCCTTGGGTGAAGTCCTTGGGATTGCGGAAAAAATCGCCGGGGAACCGCGCCTTTGCTCCATTGTGGTGGACACGGAAAGCCAGGGGCCGGTCCGTTTCGGCCTGGCCCGGAAGCTGGCCGACGCCCTTTCCGCCGCCTGTTTTCGTATCGACGACCTCAAGGCCGACCGGCTGGTGGAGGTGGTGAAACGGAAGCGGGAGGAATACGCGTGAATGGGGCAATGGGGAATGATGAAAAGATGAACGTCCAACATCGAACATCGAACGTCCAACATCGATGGCTTCGTAAAAAGTCCGATTTCTGCGTTGCGCTTCATCCCTCGTCACTGCGGCGTACCCTAAGTACGCCTCATTCCTCGGGATTCGCGACGCCTTGAACTCGAACTTTTGTACTTTGCCATCCATTGATGACTTTTTACGAGTTCATCAACATCGAATGGGTTGCAGCGCGGAGGACGGAGTCGCAAACAACCGTTTTGACAGTTGAAAATTCGAATGGGGAAATGTGCGGAAGCCCATCGTAGGTCGGCTTCTCGGAACGAAAGTCGACAAATACCCCGATCCTTTTTGTTCGATGTTCATGGATTCGCACATTCGGAACAGGTCAATGACAACCCTCATAATCGGAGGAACCGTGAAAAAGAAACAACGCTACCCTTTCCTGGCCATCGAAGGCCAGGACGACATGAAACTCGCCCTGATCCTCAATGTGATCAACCCCGGCCTTTCCGGTGTCCTGATCCGGGGTGAAAAAGGCACGGCCAAATCCACGGCGGTCCGGGCCCTGGCCGATATCCTTCCTGAGATTGTTGTGGTGAAAGACTGCCCGTTCAAGCGTAATCCGGACGGCAGTACGGCCGTTTGCGCGGACTGCGGGAAAGCGGCCTGCCGGGACCATGTTCTCGCGGGCGGCAAACCCGAAACCCTGTCCCGGGGTGTCCGTGTGGTGGACCTTCCCGTGGGGGCCACCGAAGACCGGGTCGTGGGAACCATGGACCTGGAAGAGGCCCTGAAGAAAGGTGAAAAGCGCATCGAACCGGGCCTTCTGGCCGCGGCCCACCGGGGGATTCTGTATGTGGACGAGGTGAACCTCCTGGACGACCATGTGGTGGACGTTCTCCTCGATTCGGCGGCCATGGGGGTGAACACCATCGAACGGGAAGGGATCTCTTTTTCCCATCCGGCCAGGTTCACCCTGGTGGGCACGATGAACCCCGAAGAAGGCGAGCTCCGGCCCCAGCTTCTCGACCGTTTCGGGCTCTGCGTCACCGTCTCCGGCATCACCGATCCCGAGGCCCGGGTGAGAATCATGGAACGGCGCATCGCCTTTGACGAAGACCCCGACGGATTCGCGGCGGAATGGAAAAAACCGTCGGCTGACCTGGCCGACGCGATCCGTCAGGCCATGGTTCTTTATCCATCCGTGACCTGCCCCCGGCCTCTTCTCTACGACATCGCCGGATACTGCCTGGACGTGGGCGTGGACGGTCACCGGGGCGACATCATCATCCTGAAGACCGCAAGGACCCTGGCCGCGTATAACGGAAGGGCCGAGGTCGAACCCTGCGACATCGACCGGGCCGCCGAACTGGTCCTCCCCCACCGCGTCCGCCGCCAGCCTTTGCAGGATGTTGTGGTGGACATAAAAGGTGTGCGGCAGGGTAAAAACATGGTATAGGCGGACGGTTTGATGATATACGACAGGCAGAACGAAACACAAGGACCGCCATGATCAAAATTGAAAACCTGAGCAAATACTACAAATCCTTGAAAGCCGTGGACGGCCTGTCCCTCCATGTGAAGCCGGGCGAACTGTTCGCGTTCCTCGGGCCCAACGGGGCGGGGAAAACCACAACCATCCGCATCATGACGGGCCTCACCCGCAGGACCGCAGGATCGGTTTCGCTGAACGGCATCGAGGTGGGGCCGAAAAGCGTGGCGGCGCGGAAACAGTGCGGCCTTGTGCCTCAGGCTATCAACCTGGACCGGGAGCTTTCGGTGTATGAAAACCTTACGATCCACGGACGGCTGTTCCGCATGGGCCGGACTGAAAGGAAACAGCGGATCGACGAACTGCTGGACTACGTTGAAATGGGGGACCGGAAAGAGAGCCTCATCAAAAACCTGTCCGGCGGCATGAAACGGCGGGTGATGATCGCCCGGGCCCTTTTGCATTCTCCGGCCATTCTCTTCCTGGACGAACCCACCGTGGGCCTTGATCCGGCCATCAGGCGGAAGATCTGGGCTTTGATCAAGAAGATCCAGCAACGGGGCACCACGGTGTTTTTAACCACCCACTACATCGAGGAGGCCGAGTTTCTGGCAGACCGGGTGGCCTTTATCGACAAGGGCAAAATCATCACCGTGGACACGCCCCGGAACCTGATGGAAAGCATCGGCAGCTGGGCCATCGACCGTTTCGTGGACGACGACATGAAACCCCAGTATTTCGCCAGCCGCAAAGAGGCCAACGATTTCATCGCCACCCAGAGTGAAAGTTTCACCTTACGGCGCGTCAACCTGGAAGACGCCTTTCTCTCACTCACCGGAAAAAAAGTCGGAAAGGACCATTCATGATTCACGGTATGCTCGCGGTTTATTCCCGGGAAATGATGATTTTGAGACGGCGCCTGACCCGCCAGATTCCCTCCTGGTCCGTGTCGCCCCTGCTGTACCTGGTGGCCTTCGGCTACGCCATGGGACGCCATGTGGCGGTGGACGGCCACACGTACATGGAATTCCTGATTCCCGGTCTCGTGGCCATGGCCAGCATGGTCCAGGCCTACGGCATCTCCAGCGAGATCAACATTGCAAGGTTTTACTGGCACATCTTCGAGGAGATCCAGGCGGCCCCGGTGAGCGATACGGCCTACGTGGCCGGCGAAGTGCTGGCCGGCATGACACGGGCCTTTCTCTCCGTGTGCATCATCCTGGTTTTCGGGTTTCTTTTCGGGGTGAAGCAGAGTTACCCCCCGCTTTTTTTCGTCGCGATTCTCATGAACAGCTTTGTGTTCGCGTCCCTGGCCGTGGCCATGGCCATGCTGGTGAAATCCCACGCGGACCAGAGCCTGGTGAGCAACTTTGTCATCACCCCCATGGCCTTTTTGGGCGGAACGTTCTTCCCCCTGCATTCCCTGCCGGTCTGGGCTCAGAAGGCCCTGTACTTTTTGCCCCTCACCCACGCTTCCAAAGCCATTCGGGCCGCGTCCTACGGGCAGACGCCCCAAACCGTCTCTTTTGCCGTTTTGGCTGGTACGGGTCTTGTTTTCTTTACCATGGCAGTGTTTTTTGTGAGCAAGGCCAAGGATTGACAAGAATCCGGGGAACGATGGTGCCAGAGCGTGGCTGTGAATTGATTTGAATTGTCAAAGGAAATGATTTATAAAACCCGGAAAAAGTCGACAACACATGTTGTCCAAACCCTCATCCGGGATACACCCCATGTGTGATGAAAAAAACGTGTCCCGATCATCAGAACCCATAATCCCTGGACAGGAGTTCCGTCCATGATGAAATGGCTCAAATGGGCGGCCATTCTCGCCGTTCTGTACGTTGCCGCCGATATCCTCGCCACCTTCGTGTATCCAGATGTGAAGATCCTCAAGAAACACAACCCCAGCACCACAGCCTTTATGGAATTCAGGAAAAAACAGTGGGCAAGGGAAGGGGAGCACAAAACCATCGACCACCGCTGGGTCAAGCTGAAAAAGGTGTCGCCTTATCTGATCAAGGCGGTGATCATCGGCGAGGACGACAAGTTCTGGAAGCACGAGGGATTCGATTTCGACGCCATGAAAAAGGCCCTTGAAAAGGATATCGCCGAAGGCAAGCTGAAGGCCGGAGGATCGTCCATCAGCCAGCAGCTGGCGAAAAACCTGTACCTGTCCCCGTCGAAAAATCCCATCCGAAAAGTCAAGGAAGCGATTCTCACCTGGAGAATCGAAAAAGCCCTTTCCAAGAAGCGTATCATGGAACTGTACGTCAACATTGCCGAATGGGGTGACGGGGTGTTCGGCATCGAGGCCGCCGCCCGCCACCATTACGGGAAAAGCGCCCGGAACCTGTCGGCCCAGGAAGCCGTCCGCCTGGCATCCGTTCTTCCCAACCCCATCGTGTTCAATCCGCGCAGCACCACCTCAACCTATGTGAAAAAAAGGTCCAGGGCCATCTACCGTGTCATGCTCCGCCGGGGCATCGTGATCCCCGAATACGAGGAGGTGGTGAACGCACCCGAGGAGAAAATCGAGGAAACCCCGGTAGATATCATGACCCTGGGCATGGAGGACGTGCTTCCGGAAAGTACCGATACGTTTGATACCACCACAGCTCCAGCCGAACAAAACGGGGGCTTTACGGAAAAAAGCCGTGGCTTTCCGGAGAGCGGGCAAAGTCGACCTGGAAATGGGTACGACCGCGCAACGGAAGACGGGGGCGGAACGTCCCATGTTTCCGATGCGCCAGAGCTCGATCCGGGCCTCCCCGAGGAAAGAACGCCGCCTGAAGGTGAGATGCTTCTCGACGATCAGAGTGTGGAATAAACGGATAGACGGTTTCCTGCTTGATATTTTCTGAAACGATTGACGATAAAGGATAAATCATGGGTACGGGAGTGCCGTGGAAAGCATGGGCCATGGCGTGCCTGGCTTGGCTGCTTGTTCAGTCTTTGAACCTCGAAGCCGGTGAACCTTTAGGCCCGCCGGCCCTGACCCTGGCACAGACGTATACCGAGGACGTTGACCCCACAGGCTGGTGGGTCAGTGAAAAGCTGGACGGGGTCCGCGGATACTGGACGGGAAAGAATCTGGTGAGCCGTTCCGGCAACCCCATCGACGCACCGGCCTGGTTTGTGGAGGGTTTCCCCGATTTTCCCCTGGACGGCGAACTCTGGATGGGCCGTGGACGCCTTCACGAGACAAGCGGGGTCGTCAGGAAAACAGGCGGCGGCGATGCATGGAAAGAGATGCGCTACGGCATTTTCGACGCGCCCGATGACCATCTGGGATTCGAGGCCCGGCTCGAAAAAGCCCGCCTCTGGTTCCACACCCATCCCTCACCCCACGTTCTGATAATCGTCCAGGAACGGTGCAAGGGCCGGAAAGACCTCCGGCGCCGTCTGGCGGAAACAGAAGCCCGGGGCGGCGAGGGCCTGATGCTCAGGCGGCCGGGCAGCGCCTGCACACCGGGCCGGTCTTTTGATCTTCTCAAGGTAAAATCCTTTCAGGACGCCGAGGCCAGGGTCATCGAACACCTCGGGGGATCGGGGAAATACCTGGGAAAAATGGGCTCGATCCGTGTGGAAATGGCGAACGGGGTCCGATTCGCCATCGGCACCGGGTTTTCAGACAAAGACCGGGAAAATCCACCGCCCATCGGCAGCACCGTGACCTTTCGCTACAAAGAACTGAATCCTTCGGGCATTCCTCGGTTCGCCTCGTTCATGCGGATCCGGGATGACCTGTGAAACATGGATTAATAATCACCGCAACCGATAAACGTTCGATAACCAGGGAGGCCGACCATGACCCAGAATCCTTACATTCCCGACGCCCATTCACCCCGGGAGATCGCGCGGCTTGTGGAAAACGCAGGTGTGGCCAAGGCACGCACCGACGCCCTGACCCTCGGAGTTCTGGCTGTGCTGGCCGGTGCCTTCATCTCCCTGGGAGCCCTGTTCTTCACCGTGGTGGTCACCGGTTCTCCGGCCGGTTTCGGACTTACCCGTCTTGCGGGCGGTCTCAGCTTTTCCCTGGGGCTGATTCTCGTGGTGGTGGCAGGAGCGGAGCTTTTCACCGGGAACAACCTGCTGGCCATGGCCTGGGCCAGCCGCCTGATCGCCACCCGGGAAGTGTTGAGAAACTGGGCCATCGTCTATGCGGGCAACGTCCTGGGGTGTCTGGGAACCTTGCTGTTCGTGGTCTGGGGTGGTATCGACGGGCTGGCCGGTGGAGCCGTGGGGGAAACGGCCATCCGCATCGCCCAGGCCAAGGCGGGCCTGGGGTTTGGCGAGGCCTTTGCACGTGGTGTTCTGTGCAACGCCCTGGTCTGTCTGGCGGTTTGGCTGACCCTTGGGGGGCGCAGCGTGGCCGACAAGATTGCGGCCATCGTGTTTCCCATCACCGCCTTTGTGGCCATGGGATTCGAGCATTCCATCGCCAACTGGTTTTTCCTGCCCTATGGTCTGGCTCTTGGCGGACAGGCGTCAGTGCCCCTTGCCGGGTCGGCCCTGAACCTTTTTTCAGTGACCCTGGGCAACATAGCCGGAGGGACCCTTCTCGTGGCCGGCGTATACTGGGTGGCCTACCTTCGGGGAGATCGTGGATAGAAACATGGACTTCCTGGGAAACATATGATCGTTTTTTTATGAATAAACGATTTATTCTTTGAATCATATCTCTTGTTAATGTATTTCCACAGGCAACTTTGACTGATATAGTGGTTGTCAAAATAACGTTCCGATTGAAGTAGTTTTCTGAGTTTTTTCAGGATTGTTGATGACATCAAAAATAGCGGTGTCGAGACGTTCGATGAGTTGATCCATATTTTTGCAACCATGATTATTAAACCAACGTGCTTTCATGACGAGCCAAATCCTTTCGATAGGATAAAAATCAGGCGAGTAAGGTGGTAAGTATAAGACCTCCCAGTCATGCCAGTTCGTTTTCTTATTTTTATGCCATGAGGCGTTGTCAAGAATGAGAACATTTCTCGATCTTTGAAAAGTAATGGATTTATCGGCTTCATCCAAAAAGGTTTGAAATGTATCGGAATCAGAGTGAGTCGCTTCAATAGCGAAGAATTCACCGGATCTGGGGCAAGCCATACCGATGACATTCATCCGCATATGGCCCCCATTTTTTGTGATCCTGGTTTTATTGCCTTTTTTGTCCCATCGTTGCCTTGGACGGGGACCCCCTTCAAAGCCTGATTCATCTGAGAACCAGATATCCACACATGGATCAAGGTACAGGCGTTCAAGGTTTTGCAAAAAAGACTCTCTTAATGCTTCATCCTGCCGATCCGGCCATGGCTGAGGCACTTTCATTGCAAAGCCCTCTTTATGGAAGAATCGTACAATGGTTTCATAGCTGCATTCGACGTGGTAGGTCTCACTGATGTAGCCATGAAAGGCCTTTGCCGTCCAAAATGTACGCCCCACTTGCTCCGGTTTTTCAATGAGACAGGAAAATGTATGGGCCTGATCTCCACGGATAATGGACATCCTTCCAGGTCGTTTATCGACGATTATACCATCAAATCCTGAGCGGTTGAAAAGTTGAGTCCATTTACGTAAGGCACGATCCGTGACAGCCAAAGCTTTACACACAAGTTCTCTATCAGCACCGGCAAGCAGCATTTGTAAAGCTGAGCATCGTATTGCTGTTTCTGAGGACCCAACCCGTGAAGCCACTTTCAACATATTGGAGAACGATTTCAATGAAAAAAACAATTTTATTATTTATGACATCATGTTTTACTGCATGTATAGTTGCAGGGGCCTCTCTTGCTGAAACCAACCGTTTTGACAACAGTATATACGCTGAATTGCTTGCCAGCCATGTCAGGAACGGTGTGGTGGATTACCAGGGGATTAAAAACAACGAAAAAAAACTGGATGCCTATCTGGAGCTTCTGGCAGCTGTTGATCCGGAAAGACTGCCCAGGAACCACCGGTTCGCCTTTTACATTAACGCCTACAATGCCTGGACCATCAAGCTGATTTTATCAGGCTATCCTGGTGTTGAATCCATCAAGGATCTGGGTTCATTATTCTCCAGTCCATGGAAGAAGAAAATCTGCCGGATCAACGGAAAAGTGCTGTCGCTCGATGAGATTGAGCACGGTATTCTGCGGCCCAGGTTTAAAGACCCCCGGGTTCATTTTGCCGTCAACTGCGCTTCGAAAGGATGCCCGAAGTTGATCTCCATGCCCTATGACGGAGACAGGCTGGAATCGCAGCTCAATGAGGTTGCCCGTGCGTTTGTCAACAACCGGAAAAAAAATTACATCAACGGCAATACCCTGTATGTGAGCAGCATTTTCAAGTGGTTTGCGGAAGATTTTGACCACGATATCCCTGCTTTTTTTGTAAAATACGCAGACGTTGAACTGAAAAAACAGCTTTTACAAAAATCGGGCAATATCAAAGTCAAATATCTGGATTATGACTGGTCTTTAAACGGCCGATAACACTTAGGGCCTCGAAATAAAGATTTTTCCCAAAATGCATCCGGGCTTTACATCAATGAAATCATATATTTCTAAAATGATGATCGTAGTGATCATTGCCGTCCTTGTGACCGGTTTTTTTGCCTTTGATCTCGGGCAGTACTTGTCCTTTGATTATCTCAAATCCCGGCAAGGGGCCGTTGAATCGTTATATGCCGGCCATCGGCTGATGAGCATGGCCGTTTACATGGCGATATATATTCTCGTGGCGGCATTGTCGCTTCCCGGCGCTGCTGTTATGACACTTGCAGGGGGCGCGGTTTTCGGTTTCTGGTTCGGCCTGACCCTGGTCTCTTTTGCCAGCTCCATCGGTGCCACCCTGGCCTTTCTGGTGGCCCGGTTTCTGCTCCGGGACACGGTTCAGGAAAAATTCGGTGACCGGTTAAAATCCATCAATGAGGGCATTGAAAAAGACGGGGCCTTCTATCTGTTCACCCTCCGGCTGGTTCCGATGTTTCCGTTTTTCGTGATCAATCTGGTGATGGGGCTCACGCCCATCCGGACCGGAGTGTTTTATCTTGTCAGTCAGTTGGGCATGCTGCCCGGCACCGCTGTTTTTGTCAACGCCGGTACGCAGCTTGCGCAGATTGATTCATTGTCCGGTATTTTGTCGCCGGGGCTGGTTTTTGCTTTTGCACTTTTGGGAATTTTCCCACTCATAGCGAAAAAAATAACTGTGGTGATCCAATCGAAAAAGGCTCTGGCAAAATACCCGAAGCCGAAAAAATTTGATTACAACCTTGTGGTGATCGGCGCAGGAGCCGCCGGCCTGGTGACCTCATATATAGCGGCCACGGTGAAGGCCAAAGTCGCTTTGATTGAAAAGCATAAAATGGGCGGCGATTGTTTAAATACGGGCTGCGTACCCAGCAAGGCACTGATCCGGTCCGCAAAAATTCTATCCTATGTTAAGCGGGCCAAGGAATTTGGATTTGACGGTGGAAATATTGATTTTAATTTCGCCCGGGTCATGGAACGGGTGCATCAGGTCATCGCAAAAATCGAACCCCATGATTCCGTGGAGCGTTATTCAGGCTTAGGGGTGGAATGCATTTCCGGAACGGCCAGAATCACTTCCCCGTATACAGTTGAGGTCAACGGCAGAATCCTGACTACCCGAAAAATCATGGTTGCTTCCGGTGCCCGGCCGTTTGTTCCACCCATTCCCGGCCTAAACAACGTGCCGTATCTGACGTCGGATACGGTATGGGAACTTAAGGAACTGCCGAAACGACTGGTGGTGCTCGGCGGAGGGCCCATCGGATGCGAACTGACCCAGGCCTTTTGCCGGCTGGGGTCGACGGTCACCCAGGTGGAGATGCTCCCCCAGATTATGGGCAGGGAAGATGCGGAGGTGGCAGAGCTGATCAAGGAAAAACTGGAAAACGAAGGGGTGCGTGTGCTGACCGGGCATCGGGCCAAAGAAGTGGTAATTGAAAGCAGTGAAAAAATGCTGGTCTGTGAGCATAATGGTCAGGATGTAAGAATACAATTTGACGAGATACTGGTGGCTTTAGGGCGAGCCGCCAATATCAGCGGATTCGGCCTGGAGGAACTGGGCATTGAGTTGACGCCCCGAAAAACACTTTCCGCCAATGAGTATCTCCAGACCAGCATCCCCACGATTTATTGTGCCGGAGATGTGGTCGGTCCTTATCAGTTCACCCATGTGGCCGCACACCAGGCGTGGTATGCCTCGGTCAACGCGCTTTTCGGCGGATTAAAATCATTTGGAGTCGACTACAGCGTTATTCCCTGGGTCACATATACCGATCCGGAAGTGGCCCGGGTGGGCTTAAATGAAACGGATGCAAAAGAAAAAGGGATCGCGTTTGAGCTTACCCGTTATGATATTGATGATCTGGACCGGGCTATTGCCGATTCCGAAGATCATGGGTTCATTAAAGTGTTGACCAAACCCGGCACGGACAAAATTCTCGGGGTCACCATTGTCGGCGCACACGCCGGTGACATCCTTGCGGAATATGTGTTTGCCGTAAAGCATGGTCTGGGGCTCAACAAAATTCTGGGGACCATTCACGCTTACCCCACCATGGCCGAAGCCAATAAGTACGCAGCAGGAGAATGGAAAAAAGCCCATGTACCGAAAAAAATCATAAACTGGCTCGGCAAATATCATACCTGGCTGCGAGGATAAAAGGCATCCCCCACCTGATCGCTCGAAGCAAACATGGGCTCAGGTTCAGATTGTTGGTGGTATGATCTCCTGTTCCCTTAAGGCCATTTACTGACGCCAACTATTTATTAGAGTGGTTGTCATAAATCCGTTCCGAATGAAAAACTGACGAACGTCGAACAT
>CAZWTY010000102.1:0-12769 GCA_964637565.1 uncultured Desulforapulum sp. | reverse complement strand
CACCATGACCCAAAAATTACTCTACGATGGCTTGGTCAGGGTGCGGAATGTGCGTATCATCGGCATGAATTTTCACCATCGCTATCGCTATCGGTATCGGTATCGCTATCGAAATGATCTGACTATCAAACCCGATACCGATACCGATAGCGATGCCGATTAACCGGAAACCATGCCCGAGAAAGAGGCAACCCTCGATTTGAATGGGGATTTAGCCCATGCTGGCCTGGATTCCGGGTCGGCTTCGTTTTTCGAACTTTATCGTTTTACCAAATCCTGACAGATTTCAATCTCTCAGGTCTATCGGAGACCGCCCGGAATGACAAGGTTGGGAGCTGCGGCTCAACATGACATGTCGGTAAAATTCTTACATGCGATGGCCCTGATGCCAGTCTCAGGACAAACGCATGTCACCTGGGCATGGATTTTAACCATCACTATCACTATCGGGATCGGTATCGCTATCGAAACGTTCTGAATATCGAACCCGATAGCGATGAGAGGGGTTGTCCAGCTTTTCAAAAGCTGGCCGTCGGCAAAATGATCCGGAACGAAATTTTTTCGTTTGGATGAAACGCCTTGACACATGGCGAAAATGGTTCGATCCTTCATAAACGGTCGCCACCGGAACGCGACATGTTGGCCAGGCCGATGGACAATCGTGAAACCACACTCACCGGAGAACCCCATGGAACTTGTAACCCTTGAACAGATCCGGAAAACCTACACCCAGGGCAAGGTGAAGGTGACGGCCATCGACCGGGTGGACCTCAGCGTTTCAGCCGGGGAATTCCTGGCCCTGGCCGGGCCTTCGGGGTCGGGGAAAACCACGCTGCTGAACATCATCGGCGGGCTGGACATGCCGGATTCGGGCAGGGTCACCGTGGCCGGGAACGATTTCAGCACCATGAACGCCGGGGCCCTGGCAAGACTCCGTCTTCGTTCCATCGGTTTCGTGTTCCAGTCCTACAACCTGATCCCTGTGCTTTCAGCCGAGGAAAACGTGGAGTACATCATGCTGCTCCAGGGCGTTCCGGCAAAGGAACGGCGGGACAGGGCCCGGCAGATCCTGGACGATGTGGGCCTTGAAGGGTTGTATTCCAGGCGGCCTTCGGAACTGTCCGGGGGGCAGCAGCAGCGGGTGGCCGTGGCCCGGGCCATTGTGTCCGGCCCGTCCCTGGTCCTGGCCGACGAACCCACGGCCAACCTGGATTCGAAAACAGGGGAGGGGCTGCTCGACCTGATGCAGGCCATCAACCGGGAACGGCAGGTCACCTTCATTTTTTCCACCCACGATAAGATGGTGATGGATCACGCCGGCCGTCTGGTGAACCTGAAAGACGGCCGGATCGAAAACGATATCCGGAAGGGATCATGACCATGGTCAGGATGCTCAGGGCGATCACGGTGTCCATGTTTTTTTTGATCGTGCTCTGGCGCGTCGGAACCTGTGCGGCTTTGGAACTCTCCCACGACTGGGGCGGGCATGTGAAGATCCAGGGTTCCTTCATAGACGACGATGACACCTCTCTTTTCACGTTTTTTGGGGATGAACGGCGGCTGGACAGCGCCCTGGACCTGCGGCTCACCGACCGGGTCGATCTGAACGGGCTATTTGAATGTGACATCCATTACCAGCTGGGCTGGACAGGCGGAGAGACGTATCAGGCTGTCTGGGAGTTGAAAGAAAACATCCCGGTTCCCCTGCCTTCGGTGATTCCCGGTTTTGGCCCCAGCGACAGACGGCGGCTTTTCGATCTCAGCCACACCGTGCACGAAGACGGCCATGATCTGACCTGGCACCGTCTGGACCGCCTTTCCTTTGCGGTGAAACAACAGGGCTTCCAGATGCGTCTCGGACGCCAGGCCCTGACCTGGGGCAACGGGCTTGTGTTCAACCCCATGGATCTGGTCAATCCCTTCGCCCCGACGGACACGGTAAGGGACTACAAAACAGGCGACGACATGGTGCTTCTGTTTGTGGAACCGGGCGCCGGATGGAATGTCCAGACGGCCCTGGTGCCCCGGCGTAACCCTGTTTCAGGGGATGTGGAAAACGACAGTTCAACCTTTGCCGTGAAAGGCCACGCCATGATCGGCGGAGGCGAGGCTGACCTGATGGCGGCCCGCCATGCCGGTGAAAACATGATGGGATTGGGTTACTCACACAATGCGGGACAGTCTTTGTTCCGGTTCGACCTGTTGTACTCCACCCTGAACCGGGCCTGGAGCGGAGACAAAGGCTATGCGGCCCTGGTGGCGAATCTGGACAGATCCTGGGTTTTCCTGGACCGGAATATCTACGGGCTTCTGGAGTACCACCACAACGGTTTGGGCCACCAGCGCGTGAACCATGCCCTCTTTGATCCCGGCCTGATCGAGCGGATCGACCGGGGCGAGATGACCTTTCTTGGCCGGAATTATCTCGGCACCCAGCTTCGGATCGAACTCCATCCCCTGGTTCAGTTCACCTTTGGCCTGATCGAAAGTCTGGATTGTTTCACCGGGATCGTCCTGCCCCGTTTCCTTGTGGACTTCAGCCAGAACAGCACCCTCCAGGTGGGCGGCACGTTTTTTCACGGGAAAAAAGGCACGGAGTTCGGGGGCATCCCGATTCCTGGAACGGGTTTCACCTTAAGCCAGGGGGACAGCGTGTACCTGATCGTGGGGTACTATTTCTGATGGAACTGTTCAATCGGCATGGAACCAGGCCAGCATGAAACCAGGCCAGCAACTCAGATAAAGATCCCGGCTACGGCTCCTGTCATGCAGGTGGCCAGGGTGCCTGCCACGACGGACCTGAAACCCAGGGCCACGATGTCGTTCCTTCGTTCGGGAACCATGGCGCCCATGCCGCCGATCATGATACCCAGGCTTCCCGGGTTGGCGAAGCCACACATGGCGTAGGAGATGATGATCCGGCTTCTTTCGGACAGGGCATCTGCCGGAAGTCTGGCCAGGTCCAGGTAGGCGATGAATTCGTTCAGGATGGTTTTTGTGCCCATGAGGGAGCCGGCGGTCAGGGATTCGCTCCAGGGAATGCCCATGAGAAAGGACACCGGGGCCATGATCCAGCCAAGCATCCGCTGAAGGGTCAGGGGCGTTCCCTTAAGGGCCGGAAAAAGGCCGAGGCCCATGTTGACCAGACTCACCAGGGCCACCAGAACCACGATCATGGCCACGATGTGGATAAGGAGGTTCGCGCCCTGGGCCGTTCCCTGGGCCACCGCGTCCATGGCGCCCCGGTAACCCAGATCGTCCACGTCTGTTCCGGCTGTCACGTCTTCTGTTTCCGGCACCATGATCTTGGCGACCAGGACTCCCGCCGGGGCGCTGATGATCGAGGCGGTCAGGATGTGGCCGAGAATTCCCGGAATCACCGGTGTGAGAATCGAGGCGTAGAGGACCATGACCGTTCCCGCGATGGTGGCCATGCCGCAGGTCATCAGGGTGAAAATTTCGCTCCGGGTCATGCGGGCGAGATAGGGTTTGACCAGAAGGGGGGCCTCCACCATGCCCACGAAGATGTTGGCGGAGATTCCGATGCCTTCAGCCCCGCCCGTTCTCAGGGTTTTCCCCAGCACGGCGCTGAACAGCCGCACCACGGCAGGGAGGATGCCGAAGTGGAACAGCACGGCGGAAAGGGCGCTCATCACCAGCACAATGGGAAGGGATTTGAAGGCCAGCACAAAGGCCGCCCCGGGATAGGATTCGGGAAAAGGCAGGGGGGCCCCGCCCAGGTAGCCGAACACCATGGCGGTACCGTCTGTCGTGGCCTTGTCCAGGACCAGCACCAGATGGTTCAGGGCAAGGAAGCCGTCCCGGACCACCTGGAATTTCAACAGGACAAGGCCCAGAATGAGTTGCAGGCCCAGGGCCGACACCACCAGCCGTATCGAGATTTTTTTCCTGTTATCACTGAGGAGCACCGCCAGCAGGCAGATCACCACAAGCCCCACCATGCTCTGGATCATGGCTTATTTCCTTTTTGTCCTGATAGAATTCCGGGTCAGACTTCCTGCTTGTCCAGGTAGTTGAAGTGCAGGTAAGGTCCGAGCCGGTCGTAGTGGTAGGACCGGAAGAACCGGCAGCGCACGTAGTCTCCCTTGGTTTCCACGATGGTGACTTCCTTGCTGACGTGGGATTTGTGCTTGTCGTCCAGGGTGAAATCCAGCCTCAGGTTGGTTCCCGGCTTCAGAGGCCTGGACTCGACCTGCTGGAAGATCACGTGGCTGGGACACATGTTGATCACTTTCATCCGGCCGCCAAAATCCGCAGATTCGTCGAAGTAGCTTCCTGCAAGGTCCAGGCGGTGTTCGGGGCGGAAGCCGGTGGTTTCAACCTTATTGTCTGATCGAAGTTCTTCCTCGTCGTAGATCACCTCGATGGTTTTTTCAAGGTCTTCGGTTCGTTCCGGATCGTCGGCGATGGGCTCCTGGTCCTGCTGTCTCTTCGATTCCCTGATCAGGGTGGCCAGGTCTTCGTTGACCAGCCGGCCGAATTTCTGGTCCGGGGGGAGGTTCTTGAAAAGAAACCGTCCCTTTTCTTTCTGAAGGAGCGCAAGGACGGCGTCTTCACCACGCAGGCCCTCGTAGGAGGCGTTGAAGAGAACGCCCTTGTTGAAATAGCAGAGACCTTTGCTGTTGTCGGGCAGCTGGATTTCGAACAGACAGGTTTTCTTTTCCATTTCCACCAGCAGAAGGAAGCTGGCCACGCTGATTCCCGAAATGGTTCCGCTGGGGACCCCTTCTTCCAGGGCCTTGAGCAGGGTGAAACCCAGTTTGTCCACGGGAAAGGGCTTGCTGAAAAACTGGAGCACGTCCTTGGGGATCAGCTTCATGATTTCCGGAGTTCCGTAGGCGGACATGACGAAACAGGGGATGGCGTAATGCCTGTCGTTGACATGGGCCAGAAGGGACAGACCGTCCACCTCGGGCATCATGATGTCGGTGAGCAGAAGGGAGATCTCCTCGGTTGCAAGAATGTCCTTGGCGACCTTTCCGTTTTCGGCGGTGATGACCTGAAACCTGTCACTGTAGGGTTTCAGGGCTTCTTTGATGAGACCGAGGAAAATCGGGTCATCTTCGACGATGAGCACTTTTTTCATGGAAAATCCTCAACTGAACGGGAATCCGCCGTTTCAGACGGCGATCGATTTAACGAATGTTGGGGGCACCATAACAGATGGCGGCCCTGAAATCAAACCCGGGCTTTGTCAAGAATTATATCGGCGTCATGGAGGACCCGCTGAAGGGCTTTTTCCATCAGGGCCAGCTCTTTTTCCGCCTGGGCCGGGTTTTCTTCGGTCAGGGCCAGCTCGAGACGGCCGGCCACGGCGGCCAGTTCATCTGCCCCGATGTTTCCTGCCGCGCCTTTCATGCTGTGGGCCTTGATCCGGGCCTGGTCGAAATCACCGGCCCGCAGGATATCCCGGAGTCCTGAACTGAATCCGTCGAAGGATTTCACGTACTCCTTCAGCATAGTGAGATAGAGACCCCTGGGGACGCCCAGCCGCTCCATGGCTTTGTTGATGTCAAGGACTCCGGGGGAGTGTTCTTGTTTCAATTTTTCCAACGCGGTTTTATGGGAATCATGGACCAGACCTCTGGACCCGGGGATGTTTTTCTTGAGGACGGAAAGCAGCCTCCGGCTGTCGATGGGCTTGGACACGTAGTCGTTCATTCCCGCTTTCAGGCATTTCTCCCGGTCTCCTGAAAGGGCGTTGGCTGTCATGGCGATAACCGGGAGGTCGGTGATGCCCATGTCTCCCCTCAGTCGTTTCACGGCCTCGATGCCGTCCATTTCAGGCATCTGGATGTCCATCAGGACGCCGTCGTAGCTTTTTTCGGAAATTTTCCGTAAGGCCTCGATGCCCGTTTCCGCCGTATCCACCCGGATGCCCATGAGGGTGAGGATCTCCGAGGCAATCATCCGGTTCACGGGATTGTCTTCCACCAGAAGCACCCAGGCGTTTTCAAGGCTTTCCGCGCGTTTCACCCCTTCTTCACGCTTGATGGCCGAAGGCTGGAACCCCCGGGCGGTCATGATCGAGTCGAACAGGGCCGATTCCTTGACTGGACGGGTGAGGACGCCCGCAATGATTTCGTTCACGAGTCGCCGGTCGGTGGTGGCGCCGAAGGACCGGAGCAGGATCACCGACAGGCGCCGGGGCGACCGTTCGATCAGGCTCCGGGCCGTGTTCATGCCGTATTCCCCGCCCAGCTTCTCGTCCATCAGAACGATGTCGAAGGGGTCGTCTTTTTCAGCCAGAAGAAGGTTCATCGCCTTTTCGGCGCTGTCCGCCTGCTGGAAGCGGAAGCCGAAGCGGGTGAGCATCTGGGCCAGAACCTTCCGGACCAGGGCGTTCTGTTCCACCAGAAGTATTTTCAGGTCGTAGAGGTTCTCAGGCAGGGCGAACCGGACGCCGTCGTCTTCCTCCTCGTCAAGGTAACCGACTCTGGCGGTGAAGGTGAAGGTGCTTCCTTTGCCCACCTCGCTGGTGGCCTTGATATCGCCGCCCATCAGCTGGATAATTTTTTGGCAGATGGCCAGGCCCAGGCCTGTTCCGCCGAATTTTTTCGTGATCGAGCTGTCGGCCTGGGTAAAGGAGGTGAACAGTCTGCCGAGCACCGAACGGTCGATGCCGATGCCTGTGTCCTCGACTCTGAACAGCAGCTCCATATGGTCTTCGGTGACCGTGCTGGTTTTTACCGTGAGGCTGATCATCCCTTTTTCGGTGAACTTGAAGGCGTTGGAGATCAGGTTGACCAGGACCTGGCGCAGCCTCAGGGCGTCGGCCACCACCTTTTCCGGCACGTCCGGGTCCACGTCCACCACGAATTCGAGTTCCTGTTTTTTTGTTTTCACCATGAACATGTCGGCCACCTCGTCGAGCATGTCCCGTATGGAGAAGGGGCTCACGTCGAATTCCAGCCGGCCTGCCTCGATCTTGGAGAAATCCAGGATGTCGTTGATCAGGTTCAGGAGGGACCGGGACGAGCTCTGGACAATGGAGATGTAGTCCCGCTGGGTGGCTGTCAGGTCCGTGGTCAGGAGCAGGTCGCCCATGCCGATGATGGCGTTCATCGGCGTTCTGATCTCGTGACTCATGTTGGCGAGAAACTCGCTTTTCACCCGGTTGGCCTTGTCCGCCGAGTTCCGGGCCTCTTCCAGTTCCCGGTTGGTCTTTTCCAGCTCCCGGGTCCTTTCCCCGACTTTCTCCTCCAGCTGTTCACTGTATCCTTTCAGAGACTCGTGGGCCTGTTTCAGCTCGTTCTGTTTTTTCATCAGCTGTTCGTTCAGGCTGTTGGAAAGGCGGATCTGCCGGATCAGTTTTTCGTTCTGACGGCCCACCACGGCCCCGGCGATGATCAGGAACCCTCCCCAGACCGTGAGGTAGAGGACCAGGTCGGAATGGTTCCGGGGAAGGGACAAGGTTTCCCCGAATTCGAAGGTGTAGAAGGCCACGCAGATGATGCACATAAAGGCCCCGGTCACGGCCTGGCGGGAGCCCATCATGTATCCGGCCATGATCACGGGAAGAAAATAGAAATTGAAGAAGGCCACCTTGTTTTCGAGAAAATAATTGATGGCGACGATGGCTGCAAGCACGGTGATCACGAAGATCCATTCGTATTTTTTTTGGAAAAAGTAGCCGGATGCGTTCATGGTCCCTCTTGTAAGGCGACGAAAGTTGAGGACTTCAGCGGACGTTCATCCATGTCATATCAGACCCGGGGACCGTGGCAAACCCTTTTTTCAGGGCGATCGCATGTAACCATCGCTATCGCTATCGGTATCGGTATCGGGTTCGCTATCGGGTTCGCCATCGAAACGATCCGAATATCGAACCTGATACCGCCCCCGCCCCTTTTTTCCTTGATCTTTGCGCTGTTTCTGATAGGAAATTTCAACGGAAATTATCGATAACGTTCATATTTTTCAGGGAGACCCATTTATGAAACTCAGACAGATCCTCGTCGCTATTCTCGCCCTCGGCCTTCTTTCATCCTGCCAGTCGATGTTGAACATGGTCACACCCAAAGCGCCCGCAGACATGGTGGCCCAGGTCAAAGCCAAGGCGGACCAGGTCCGTTTTGCCCAGCCCAAAAAACTCGGAAAATCGAAACAGGCCCGCATGGACCTCAAAGCCGGTCAGTGGGTCACCACCCTCACCACGGACAAGGGGGCCAGTGGCAACCTCACCCTTAACACCATGAAAGTCATCAGCGTTTCAGGCAGCACCGTGGTGATCGAATCGGAAAGCCTCTCCGCCATGGACAACGGCGTGCCTAAAATGGTTCAGATCACCTACGCCAACTTCCCGGTGAAAGGCTCCCTGTCCACGTCCCAGACGGAGTTCGACGCCACCATGAAAAATATCCGGATCGTGAAAGTTCTGATGAAAGAGGGGAACAACCCTGTCCAGGAAATTCCGGCCGAGATTTTCGCCATGTCCCAGGCCATGGGCAAAGACATGATCGGTTCCACGGTGAGAATCGGCGAAATGACGGGCGACGCGTGCAGCACCCCGTACATCGAATCCTCTCTCTGTTATTCCTTCACCTACGCCGTGAAAGTGCTGGGAATCACCCGGACCGGAAAATCCGTGAGCCACAGCGAAATTCCGGTGAACGGACTGGTCCACATGGACAGCGAGGACATGGTCATGGAAACTGTCGCCTTCGGCACGTCCGGGGCCACGTCCAGCTTCTGAATCGCCATGTAAAAAAACGGGGCGGGCCGCGTCCGCCCCGGCATTTCCGATCCAGCCTCTATTCCGTTTGCGACAAACTGAGAAACCTATAAAAACCATGGTCCTGTGCCCCTTATGATCGATCAGGAAAAAGCAAAACAGATTCTGTCTTTTCTCGTGCGGTTCATTCTGCCCACACTCGTCACCATCGCCCTGTTCCTCACGGCGTTTTTCTCGATCATCATCCCCACCATCGAGAAAAACAGTCTGGACCGGAAACGTGAGATGATCCGGGAACTGACCACCTCGGCCTGGAATATCTTCGCCAAGCTGGACCACGACGCCCAGATGGGGCTGATCAGCCGGGAGCAAGCCCAGTCCCAGGCCATGGAGCAGATCCGGAACCTCCACTACGGCCGGGAAATGAAAGATTATTTCTGGATCAACGACATGCATCCCCGCATGGTGATCCACCCCTACCGCTCCGACCTGAACGGCAAGGATCTGTCCGACTACCGGGACCCCCACGGCAAAAGAATCTTCCAGGAAATGGTCCATGTGGTGGAAAAAGAGGGCCACGGCTACGTGGAGTACATGTGGCAGTGGAAAGACGAGAAAGGGCGGATTCTCCCCAAGATCTCCTATGTGAAAGGTTTCGCACCCTGGGGCTGGATCATCGGGACCGGGATCTACGTCGACGACGTGAAAAAGGAAATCGCCGCGATCACCCGCGACCTGATCGCCATCACCCTGGTGATCCTGGTGATCATCGCCCTGATTCTCGCTTATATCGCCAACCAGAGTTACCGGGCGCTCCGGGAGAAACAGCGGGCTCTCAAAGCTTTGCGTGAATCCGAGGAAAAGTACAGGACCCTGGTGGAATCGGCGGCGGAAGGTATGTTCATGGTACTCGAAGGGTCCCTGATGTATGCGAACCAGACCATCGCCGACATGTTAGGGTTTGCCAGGGATGACCTTTCGGGCATGAACGTGGAGGATATTTTCGTCAGCCGGGATGACCGGGAGGAGGAAGACCATGTCCTGGCCCTGATCGACGGACGAAGCGTGCCGGAACGCTTCGAGACCCAGCTCAGGACAAAATATGGGAAAACCCTGGATGTGGCCCTGTCCGCCACCGAGATTTCCCTGGGCGGAAAAGCGGGGTACATGGCGGTGGTCTCGGACATCACCAAGCGGAAAAAAGCCGAGCACGAACTGGGCGAGAGCGAAGAAAAGTTCCGGACCATGGCCAACAACCTCAACGTGGGGTTCTTCCGCATGACCACGGGCCGGAATCCCCGGTTCATCGAGGCCAACCCGGCCCTGGTGGAGCTGTTCGGCTACGAGTCCAGAGAGGCCCTGCTTTCCACGCCCATCATCCATCTTTATCACAACCGGGACGAGTACAAGATCCTGGCCCCAAAAGCCGATGAAAGCGGGCTGAGGCGGGAGGTGGTGAAATTCAGGAAAAGGGACGGGAGCCTTTTCTACGCCTCGATCTGGGGTGTCCGGGTCGGTGCGGATGACAGGCGGCAGTACTTTGACGGGATCCTTGAGGACATCACCGAGGTGGTGCAGAGGGAGGAAGAAAGCCGGAAGCTGATCAGCGAGATGCAGAGCACCCTGATGTTCTTCAACCAGCGGCTGGAAAATCTGAACGTGTGTCCGGTCAACACCTGCCAGCCCGGCCAGACGGTTCACGACGCCGCCCTGGTCATGGAAAAAGAGAACACCGATGTGCTGCTGGTCAGGGACGACAGGGGCCGGGATCTGGGGGTACTCACCCACCACGATCTCAGGAAGGCCCTGATCCAGGAAGCCCGGCCTTCGGATATCCCCGTGGAAGACGTGATGACCGACGGGGTGATCGCCATGCCCGGTCAGTCCTCTGTCTTTGAGGCCTGGCACACCATGACAAGCCACGCTGTCTCCCACCTGTTCATCACCGACCTCCAGGGAAAAATCAACGGCGTGCTGGACGGGGACGATGTGCTGGCCATCCAGAACTATTCCCCCACGGTGCTGCTCTGCCGGATCAGGAATTCCCGGACACCGGAAGAGATCTTTGCCATGAAAAACGCCCGGCCCTACCTTCTCACCACCCTGATCGAAAGCGGGGCCAAGCCCCAGAACATCAACCACCTGACCACCCTGGTCAGCGACACCATCCTTGAGAAGTTCATCGAATTCGCCATGAGCGAACTGGGGCCGCCTCCGGTGCCTTTTTCCTTTATCGTGTTCGGCAGCGAGGGCCGGGAGGAGCAGACCCTGCACACGGACCAGGACAACGCCATCATCTACGAGGACGTGGACAGCGGGCGGGAGGAGACGGTGCGCCGCTACTTCCTCTCCATGGGGGAAAAGGTCTGCACCTGGCTGAACGACGCGGGCTACACCTTCTGCTACGGCAACAACATGGCCATGAACCCCGAGTACTGCCAGCCCCTGTCCGCCTGGAAACAGTACTTCAGCCGCTGGGTGAACATGGGCAGCGCCGAGGATCTCCTGCGTACCAAGATTTTCTTCGATTTCCGCAGTGCCTACGGGGAAGAGGCTTTTGAAGACGCCCTGAGGGACCACCTCAACCAGATCGTCGGAGATAACCACCGGTTCTTCCAGCTCCTGGCCAGGAACATCCTGCCCATGGCTCCGCCCATCGGCCTTTTCGGAAACTTCATCGTGGAGTCTTCCGGGGCGAACCGGGGCTCCTTCGACATCAAGAGCTCCATGATGCCCATCGTGGATTTCGCCCGGATCTACGCCCTGAAAAACAAGATCAGGGCCGCCAACACCATCCGACGCCTGGACGCCCTCCGGGAACTGAAAGTGCTGTCGGACCAGAGCCACCAGGAGATGGTCCAGGCCTACAGCTACCTGATGCAGATCCGGCTGAGAATCCAGGCCGAGGCGGTGTCCAGCCGGAACAACAACCCGAACAACTACATCTTTCCCAAGACCCTGACCTCCATCGAGCAGAAACTGCTCAAGGAGATCTTCGCCCAGACCAAGAATTTCCAGGTCCGGTTGAGCTACGATTTCACAGGACAGGTGGGGAATCTCTGATGATCATGATCGTTTCGGACACCCACTGCCACTACGAGCTGGTAAACCGGCAGATCGAGTATGCGGAAAACGTCCTGGGTCACACCATCACCAGCGTTATCCACCTGGGGGATTTCGGCCTGTACAGTGCCCAGCTGAAGGATTATTTCAGGAAGAAAAAGAAGCGGTTTCTCCGGCCCCTGTACTGCATCGACGGGAACCACGAGGATTTCAAATCCATGCACAAGCTGGTGAAGATTTACAAAGACCACTTCACCTACCTGCCCCGGGCCACGGTACACACCATCGAAGGCTACCGTTTCCTCGCCCTGGGCGGGGCCGCCTACATGGATCCCATGATCACGGCCCGGGAGTCGGTGATCACCAACCATCAGATCGACGCCTGCCTGTCTGTTCCAAAGGAGGATGTGGACATCATCATCACCCACGACTGCCCCGTGGGGATCGGGGTTCCCAGCACGCCGGGGCTCGAACATTTCGGAGAAACCGGGTTTCCCAGGAGCGAGGAGTTGGTGGCCCATTTCAAACCGCAGATGTGGCTGTTCGGCCACCACCACAAATGGTACCACGCACGGGACGAGCATACGGCGTATTACGGGGTGAGCGGGGTGTGGCGGGGATTCGCCCTTCTGGACAACGACTATCATCTGTCCATGGTCCGGAACAAGGTGGAATGGAAGAAAACCACCGCCATGGAACGCCTTCTGATCAGGCTCCGGATCATCCGGCCGGCCAATCCCGAAGCCGGGCTTTGAAACCGGCCGTTCTGGTGATTGGCAAAAATCTGTTCCGATTCACGCCTCCGGCGGCCCTGCCGGGGGCCAAACTTTTTGAAAAAGTTTGGCAAAACAGGCTATGGGGTTAATTCCAATGAACCGTTCGACATGATTGACTTTCATTTGAATTGATTTGTCATTCGTCGCAACGTATAACCCCAACCTGTATGTCCAGCTATTCAAAAGATGGCCGCAGGAGGCACGGATAAAAAATGGGGATCGTTTTCAAACGATC